>MHBK01000026.1 GCA_001804865.1 Lentisphaerae bacterium GWF2_57_35 | reverse complement strand
ACGACACGGTTATTGCGCCCTCATCCCTTGGCAGACTGAATGCGCCTACCCGGCTCCGCCGGGGGCGCATTCAGTTTGCCAATCGAGCGGCTGTTACGACGATTGAAATGATTTTCTTGCGGGCTTGAATTGCCGGACGCGTGTCGCTACATTATGCGGGTTTCACAAACATGAATAAGCGCGTATGAAGCTATGAGGAGGGAACGCAACCATGTCGAGAGTTTATAATTTCAGTGCCGGGCCGGCGATTTTGCCGTTGGATGTGCTCAAACAAGCCCAGGAAGAATTGGTCGATTACAAAGGCTGCGGGATGTCCCTGCTCGAAGTCAGCCATCGCGGCAAGGAATACGACGCCGTGCATCAGGAAGCCGTGGCGAACGTCACCAAGCTGATGGGCTTGCCGGAGGATTATTCGGTGCTCTTCCTGCAAGGCGGCGCCAGCGGACAATTCGCCATGGTGCCCATGAACCTGTTGGGCGAGGGCCAAGTGGCCGACTATGCGAATTCCGGCGCCTGGGCCTCCAAGGCCATCAAGGAAGCCAAGATCGTCGGTAAAGTCAACGTCGTGGCCGATACCTCCAAGGCTCTTCCGACCCGCGTTCCCCAGCCGGAAGATCTCAAGCTGACGCCGGGCGCGGCTTATGTGCACATCACCTCCAACGAAACCATTTCCGGCGCACAGTGGAAGACCTTCCCGACGACCGAAGCGCCCCTGGTGGCGGACATGTCCTCCGACATGCTTTCCCGGCCCTTCGACGCCAAGCAATTCGGATTGATCTATGCCGGCGCGCAGAAAAACCTGGGTCCCGCGGGCGTCGTGCTGGTGGTCATGAAGAAGGACCTGGCCGAGCGCGTCTCCGACAAAGTGCCGGTCTACTACCGTTATAAAACGCACCTCGAGGAAAACTCGCTGTATAACACGCCCCCTTGCTACAGCATCTATATCCTGATGCTGGTGACGCGCTGGCTGCTCAAGCTTGGCGGGGTGGAAGCCATCGCCAAGATCAACCGCGAAAAAGCCGGACGTCTGTATGCCGCCATCGACGCCACGCCGTTTTATCGCGGCACCGCGGAACCGAGCTGCCGTTCCGACATGAACGTCACCTTTCGCCTGCCGAGCGAGCCGTTGGAGGAAACCTTCATTAAGGAAGCCTCCGCGCAGGGCTTCAAGGGTTTGAAGGGTCATCGAGCCGTCGGCGGCATCCGTGCGTCCATTTATAACGCCTTCCCTGCAGAAGGTGTTGACGCGCTGGTGTCCTTCATGAAAGAATTTGAAAAACGCAACGGATAGTCCGTTGCCGCCGTTTTCCGTGCCTGTAGCTCAATTGGATAGAGCGTCAGCCTCCGAAGCTGAAGGTTGTGGGTTCGACCCCCGCCAGGCACACCATTCCCATTTGCAGCGCAAATGGGAATGAGTCCAAGGACCAAAGTCCAAGGGGTCCAAAGCTGTATCGGATTCTACTGCACAGCAGTTTCTCCGCGATTTGGAATAAGCCATCCAGGAAGATCTTGGGAGGCCGAATAAGGGACCTCAAGGACGCCAAGGACTATACCCCGCGCCCGCCTACTTTCGTCCTTTGCGTCCCTTCTGTCCTTGCTCCACGGATAATCAAGTTTCCAGAGTATCTGAGGCTGTCGCGATCTGGCGCATTTTCCAATGATTGGAAAATTTTTGCCCGCCTTTTCCAATCGTTGGAAAAACTTCCCGGTCATTTTTTCTGATAGAAATGCGCGCTTTGGCCGAAGAAGACTTCGGCGGCTTCCATGACGGTTTCGGAGAGGGTGGGGTGGGGGTGAATGGTTAGTTTCAGGTCGGAGACGACGGCGCCCATTTCGATGGCGAGGACGGCTTCGGCTATGAGGTCGCCGGCGCCGGAGCCGGCGATGCCGACGCCGAGGATGCGCTGGGATTCGGGGTCGACCACGAGTTTGGTTGCGCCGTCGTTGCGGTTCAGGGTGGTGGCCCGCCCGGAGGCGCCCCAGGGGAATTTGGCGGTCTTGATGTCGCGGCCTTCGGCTTTGGCCTGGGTTTCGGTGAGGCCGCACCAGGCGATTTCAGGATCGGTGAAGACCACCGCGGGAATCGCGCGCGGCTCGAAGGCTACTTTATGCCCGGCGATGGCCTCGACGGCGAGCCGGCCTTCGTGGGTGGCTTTGTGGGCCAGCATGGGTTCGCCGGCCACGTCGCCGATGGCGTAAATGGACGGTTCGTCGGTTTGCCGCTGGAGATTGACTTTTACGAAGCCTTTGGCGTCGATTTGCACCTTGGTGTTTTCGAGGCCCAGGTCGCTGGTGTTGGGTTTGCGTCCGACCGATACGAGGACTTTTTCAAAGAGCTGTTCCGGTTCTTTTACGTCGGGGCCTTCGAATTTTACGCGCACGCCGGCGTCGGTTTTGGACATTTCGATCACGCGCGTATTCAGCAAAATCGATTGGAAGGCGCCTTTGAGCCGCTTGGCGAGGACGGCGACGAGGTCCCGGTCGGCGCCGGGCAAGAGACCGGGCATCATTTCGACGACGGTGACTTTACTGCCGAGCGAGGCGTAGACGGAGCCTAATTCCAAGCCGATATATCCGCCGCCGACCACGAGCAGGGAGGCGGGCACGGCTTCAAGATTAAGCGCCGTGGTGGAGTCCCAGATGCAGGACGGTTCGACGGGGAAGTTCGGGATGACGGCCGGCCGCGAGCCGGTGGCCAACAGGGCTTGTTGGAACGTCAGGGTTTCCTCGGCGCCATCGGGGTGTTTGATGGAAAGCGTTTGGGCGTCCGTGAAGCGCGCGCGGCCCTGGATGTATCGCACTTTTCGCGCTTTGCTGAGCTGGCCCAGGCCGCCGGTCAGCTTGCCGACCACGCTCTCCTTCCAGGCGCGCAGTTTCGGTACGTCGATTTTGGGAGCTTCGAAATGGATGCCGATTTCCGAGGCTTCGCGGGCTTCGGTAAGAAGCTTCGAGGCGTGGAGGAGGGCCTTGGAGGGGATGCAGCCGCGATAAAGGCAGACGCCCCCGGGATTGGGTTCCATGTCCACGAGCGTGACTTCCATGCCGAGATCCGCCGCGAGAAAAGCCGCTGGGTATCCGCCCGGTCCGGCGCCGACGACAACGAGTTGTGTGGTCATGTTTGGCATTTTACCTCTCTTTTTTTACGAAACTATTTCAATCGGCCGGTCTATTTCGCGCAGCCAACGTCTATGCATTCTTCTCTTTTTTCTTAATCTTAATCGTAATCTTAATCATAATCTCTCTTTCTTCCGCCTACTCTTGAGTTGGGTTGGGATTAAGATTACGATTAAGATTAAGAATAGGATGGGGAGTTTTTTTATCCCTCTAGCGAAATCATCAGCGGTTCTTCAATGGCTTCGACGACCCATTTCAGGAAGCGGGCGCCGTCGGCGCCGTCGATCAGGCGGTGATCGTAGGAAAGAGAGAGCGGGAGCATTAAGCGCGGTTGGCAAAGGCCGTCCTTGCCGCCGCAGGTGGGCTCCAGTTTGCCTCGTCCGACGCCGAGGATGGCCACTTCGGGGCCATTGATGATGGGCGTAAAGAACGAGCCGCCGATCCCTCCGAGATTGGTCAGG
Organism: Lentisphaerae bacterium GWF2_57_35; assembly: GCA_001804865.1. Taxonomy (GTDB): domain Bacteria; phylum Verrucomicrobiota; class Kiritimatiellia; order CAIQIC01; family GWF2-57-35; genus GWF2-57-35. The sequence continues at coordinate 22,784 of MHBK01000026.1, read as the reverse complement.
GTGAAGGAGCCGCCGGTGATCTGATCCATAGTGATTTTTCCGTCGCGCGCGAGGCCGGCGAGTTGATTCAGTTCGCCGGCGAGTTGAATGATGTTTTTGCGGTCGGCGTCGCGCAGGACGGGTACGAGCAGGCCGCGCGGGGTATCCACGGCCACGCCGATGTTGAAGTATTTCTTGTAGACGACTTCGTTGTTCGCCAGGTCGATGCTGGCGTTGAATTTGGGAAATACCTTCAATGCGGCGGCAAGAATTTTCAGCAGGATGGCGGTCAGGGTCAGTTTGCCGCCGGCGGCTTCGGCTCGCGGGGCAAACCGCTTGCGGAGGGCTTCCAGCTCGGTGATGTTGGCCGAGTCGTGTTGCGTGACGTGTGGAATGGTGGTCCAGCAGAGGGCCATGTGTTCCGCGGTTTTACGGCGGATCGTGCTCATGGCCTCGCGCTGCGTTTCGCCCCACTTGGCGAAATCGGGCAGGGGTATGCCGGCGGAAAGCTCCGGCCCCACGCCCGCGGCACGCCGGGTGTTGAGTTGTTTGGCAAAGGCCTTGACGTCGTCGATGGAAATTCGGCCCTGGGGACCCGAGCCGGGCGTTTGATCGATGTCGATGCCGATTTCCCTCGCAAAGAGCCGGACGGAAGGTGCGGCGGCAACGGGTATGCGGTCCTTGCCCGGGGCCGCGGCGCGCGGCTCCGGTGCGGCCGGGGCCGCAGCCGGGGCGGGAGGCGGCTTGGCCTCGGGCGTGGCGGCTTCGGGCTTGGCCGCCGGGACGGGTGCGGGTTTTTCCGCGGCTTTTTCAGCCTTGGGTTCAGGGGCTGGGGCGGAGCCCTCGCCGTCCAAGACGATAATGGTTTGCCCGACTTTGACTTTGTCGCCGGCTTTGATGTTGATTTGCGCGACGGTTCCTGCCGCGGTGGACGGCACTTCGACGCTGGCCTTGCCGGTTTCGATTTCGACGACGGGTTGGTCTTTGACGACGGGATCGCCCGTTTTTACCAACAGCCGGACGACGTCGCCCTCTTTGATGTTTTCGCCCAGTTCCGGGATCTTAATTTCATGTGCCATAACGTTGATTTTCCCCTATTCAAATACTCCTTGTTCCCCCTCGCTTACGCCAGGAGGGGACTTATCTTTTCCGGGTCGATGGACAAGTCTTTCATGGCTTGCACGACCACGTCCGGCTGGATCTTTTTCTCCCGGTTGGCGAGATCCGACAGCGTTGCCAGGGTGATATAGCGCGCATCGACCTCGAAGAAATTCCGCAAGGCGTCGCGGCCATCGCTGCGTCCAAAGCCGTCGGCGCCGAGAACCATGAGCGGGCGGGGCATCCAGCGGCAGATGGAATCGGGAAGCATCTTGATGTAATCCGACGCGGCCACGATGGGCCCTTGCGTCTGGCTGAGGGCTTGAGAAACGTAGGGCACGCGCTGGGGTTGACCTGGATGCAGGAGGTTCCAGCGGTCGATCTCCATCGCGTCGCGGTGCAGTTCCTTGTAGCTGGTCACGGACCAGACATCGGCGGCGACGTTGTATTTCTCCGCCAGAATCTTCTGCGCCTTGACGGCTTCGTTGAGAATGGCGCCGCTCCCGAGCAGTTGGGCCTTGAGCGGGGCGTCCGGATTTTCGGCGGACTTGAATTTATAGAGGCCTTTAAGGATGCCTTCGCGCGCGCCTTCGGGCATGGGGGGCTGCAAGTAATTCTCGTTCATGACGGTCAGGTAATAAAAGATGTCCTCGCCCTTTTCGTACATGCGGTGAATGCCGTCCTGAACGATCACGGCCAGTTCGTAGGCGTAGGCCGGGTCGTAGGCCATCAGGTTGGGCACTGGCATGGCCAGGATGTGGCTGTTGCCGTCCTGATGCTGGAGTCCTTCGCCGGCGAGGGTGGTGCGTCCGGCCGTGCCGCCCACCAGAAAGCCCTTGCAGCGCATGTCGCCGGCGGCCCAGACCAGATCGCCGACCCGTTGCAGGCCGAACATCGAGTAGTAGATGAAGAATGGAATCATGTTGATCCCGTGCGTCGCGTAGGCGGTTCCCGCCGCGAGAAACGACGACATGGAGCCCGCTTCGGTGATCCCTTCCTCCAGAATCTGCCCGTTCTTCGCTTCCTTGTAATACAGCAGGCTGGCCGCGTCGACCGGTTCGTAAAGCTGGCCCGCGTGCGAGTAAATGCCGCACTGCCGGAACAACGATTCCATGCCGAAGGTACGGGCTTCGTCCGGGACGATCGGGACGACCAGCTTCCCGAGCTCCGGATCTTTCAGCAGCTTGCTGAGGATGCGCACGAAGACCATGGTGGTGGATACTTCGCGATCGGAGCCTTTCCGGAATTCTTCGAACAAGCTTTCGTCCGGGGGTTTTACGCTGACCTTCGCCGTCGATCGTTTCGGCAGATACCCTCCCAGTTTTTCACGGCGCGCCCGCAGGTACTGCATTTCCGGCGAATCTTCGGGCGGTCGATAAAACGGCAAGTCGTTGAGGTCCTCGTCGGAAATCGGAATGCCGAACCGGTTGCGGAATTCGCGCAGCTCCGCTTCGTTCATTTTCTTTTGGGAGTGCGTGATGTTTTTGCCTTCGCCGCCTTCGCCCAAGCCGTAGCCCTTGATGGTCTTGGCCAGGATGACGGTCGGCGTGCCGGTGTTTTCCACGGCGGCTTTGTACGCGGCGTAAACCTTCTCGGGATCGTGTCCGCCGCGCCGCATCTTTTGCAGTTGCTCGTCGGACAAGTGCTTGGCCATCTCAAGCAACTCGGGGTATTTTCCGAAAAAGTGCTGCCGGATGTAAGCGCCGCTTTCCACCACATATTTCTGATAGTCGCCGTCGACCACTTCGGTCATGCGGCGGACCAGCAGGCCTTGTTTGTCCTTGGCCAGCAGGGGATCCCAGTCGTCGCCCCAGATGACCTTGATGACGTTCCAGCCCGCCCCGCGGAAGGCGGCTTCAAGTTCCTGGATGATCTTGCCGTTGCCGCGCACGGGGCCGTCGAGGCGTTGCAGGTTGCAGTTGACCACGAAGATCAGGTTGTCGAGTTTTTCGCGCGAAGCGAGGGTGATGGCGCCCAGGGTTTCGGGCTCGTCGGTTTCGCCGTCGCCGACGAAGGCCCATACCTTTTGATCGGTCGGCGCCTTCAATCCGCGGTCTTCCAGATAGCGGATGAAGCGGGCGTGATAGATCGCCATAATGGGGCCCAAGCCCATCGACACGGTCGGAAACTGCCAGAAATCGGGCATCAGCCAGGGATGGGGATAGGAGGACAGCCCCGGTTGCTCGTGCAATTCATGGCGGAAATTCTTCAGCCGTTCGATCGGAAGCCGGCCTTCCATAAACGCTCGCGCGTAAATGCCCGGCGAGGCATGGCCCTGGAAATACACGACGTCGGCGGGTTGTTGGTCCGTTTGGCCCCGGAAGAAATGATTGAAGGCCACTTCGTAAAGGGTCGCCGACGAAGCATACGTGGAGATATGTCCGCCGATGCCTTCCTCTTCGCGGTTCGCGCGAACGACCATCGCCATGGCATTCCAACGCACGATGCTTTTAATCCGTCGCTCGATTTCACGATGGCCCGGGAAGATCGGCTGTTTTTCCGCCGAAATCGTGTTGATGTAAGGGGTATTGGCCGAAAAAGGCATCTGGACGCCTATTTGTTGGGCATGAATTTGAAGCTCTCGCAACGTTTTCTGAGCCCGCTCCACCCCGGACCGCGCGATGAGATCGTCCAAGGATGCCAGCCAGTCGTTGATTTCCTGGGTTTCAGGATCCAGCTCTCTTGAAATTCTATCGCTCATGTTCTACGCCTCATGGATTTACGCCGTTTGGACTTTTTCGATCCTGTTTACGCATAACGAGTAAACAGTAATCCATAAATCAATTGCCGCAACTTAAAAAATGTGGCATTTTTTAAGCTCTAGAAAGAGGCCGATGCATCGCTTCATCATCCATTTTTGCGTTTTGTTGACCTTCTGGCGTCCGTTGGCTTGGGCGGATCTTTCTGACGGTTCTGTCCTGGCCCGGGTCGAATTGGCTGGTCCCGTCGAGGCGTTTCAGTTGCCGGTTCATGCCTTCTTGCAGGATTCGGACGGCCGGGAATATCTGCTGGTCGTGGCGACGGGCGACCGATTAAAGGCCGTCGGTTGGCCTTATGAGATCTTGGACCCCTTCGATCGACTCAGCTCCTACGCGGTAGCCCGGGAACAAAAACCAGGCGCGAGAGCACAGGCGGGATTGCAGGTCCTGCACGACGACGGACGAAATCTCGTCGTGCGTTTGCAACCCGGCGATTGGGAAACGCTGAGCGGGCAGGGGCTGATCCTGGCGCCTTTGAGCGCCGTTCCCCTGGTCTGGGCGCCGCCTGGTTTACAAGGGAAAGAGCGCGCTCTATTGGCCGCCGAAGCTTACTCTCCAATGGTCGCGGCGATGATCGGCCGCATCCGGGCGACCAATCTCTTTCAGCAGGTCGCGCAACTCAGCGGCGTTCAAGCCGCCGTGGCCGACGGCCGCTACACGAACATCCTCACGCGCAAAACTACCTCGGGAACGCCGATTCAGCGCGCGACGCAATATGCCTACGACCGGTTCAGCGCCTTGGGCTTTACAACGATTTTTCATCCCTGGACCAACGGGGGCTATTCGGGCCGCAATGTGGTCGCGACTCAGACGGGCGTTTCTTCTCCCGCGGAAATCGTCTTGATGGTCGCGCACATCGACTCCTATGCCTCCGGCTCCATCGCCCCGGGCGCCGACGACAATGCCAGCGGGAGCGCCGCCGTCCTGGAGTCCGCCGGCTTGCTGGCCCGGCATCGCTTCGAGCGGACCGTGCGGCTCGTTCTGTTTACCGGCGAAGAACAAGGCTTGCTGGGCAGCGATCGCTACGCCGCCGCCGCGGCGGCCGCCGGCGATCAAATCGTCGGGGTCATCAATCTGGATATGATCGCCTGGAGTTCGCTGCCAACGCCCGCCTTGCGCATCCACACGCGCACTTCGGGCAATCCGGGCTATGCCGCAGACTTGCAGTTGTATTCGACGTTTACCAATGTAGCTGCGCTCTATGGTTTGGCTGCCGGGGTCCAGTCCATTTTGACCGCCGATGGCGAGACCGCCAGCGACCATTCTTGCTTCTGGTCACGGGGCTATTCCGCCATCCTGGCGATCGAGGACGACTACTCAAATTTCAATCCGTATTACCATTCGACCAGCGATCTTCTTTCCAACCTGAACCTCGATTACTTCACGCGCTTTACTCAAATCTCGCTGGGAACGGTGGCCCATCTGGCCCGGGTGGTCGAAGCCGCGGCGATGGATGCCGTGGAGATCGTCAATGCCGATCCCCAGCCCGGCAGTACGATGAGCTTGTCGCGGTTCGTTGCGCGTCACTTGGACGGCGCCACGGAAACCGGCGCCGATCCTTATGACGGCGTTTGGACGAATTCTCCGGCCCCGTTTATGGGTAACGGGCTGAAGATTATTTCCGTCCCGTATGACATCGATCTGAATATCGATGCGCGCCCGCTCGGCAGCGAAACGATTTTTCACGGCGTACTCTCCGCCGTCAGCACAGGCAGCACGCCCCTGGCCTGCGCGAATCGACTGCGATTTGGCTTTGTCGGCCCGTCGGAAACCAGCCGCGTCTACACGGCCAAAGTTCAGATTCATGCAACTTACGCGGACGATTCCAACGCCTTTCTCTGTGTGACCAACGTTCGCGCGCTGGCGGCCGGCGGCGGTTGGATGAGTTTGCCCAATCTCGCACGTTTGACCAACGGGGCGGTATATGGAACGGTCGAATTGCTGACGGGCACGGTCTCGCAGAATCCTTCCAATTTCCCGGCGGCGATCCGACAGGGGACGAATGGCGCTCCCGTCTTTGAGGCGTCCGCACAGGCCGGATGTCGGGTGGTCGATACGGTATTGGCGAGCACGAATCTGCTCGATGCCGCCGGCTGGAGTGTGTTTCAACGCGTGACCAACGACGTGCCGCCACAAGCCGCAAATTTCGAAAGCGGCTGGGTGACGCTTTCGTACCCAGCCCTCCCAGGCTCCAATATGGAGTGCTACCTTCGCTTCGAACGCTCCTGGATCGCGTTCCCCGCCGATTAAGAATCTATTTCTGTAGGCCCCCCTCTGCCTCCTAATCGTAATCTTAATCGTAATCATAATCTCTTCATCGATAGAACAATGAGAGATTAAGATTACGATTAAGATTATGATTATGAGGAAGATAAAAAGGGGCTGACGCGAGTCGATGCGTTACGAATGAAAATATGCACGCTTGAGCCTACCGAAATAGGCTCTAAGAATCTATTATGGATGTTTAACAGTCGTGGCGGCCACCGATATGATATTCCATGTCGGGAACCATCATGGAAACGATCTCGTCCATTCATTCGCGGGAGAGGGCTCCATCGTCCGTTCTGAAGAAGAATGCTCCTGCGGCGGAATCAAGTGAAGCCCCTGGGGATCGTTTTACGCCTCACCAGCCTGAAATCGAAGCGCCCGCATACTCGGCTGCGAGCGTACGGCTGCAGTTTCAAACCGCGGCGCGCCTGCCGTCTCCGCCGGAAGCCTCGCTCCAACCGCGCCTCGACGAGGATGAAGCCCGCGAAGTCAAACGGCTTCAGGAACGCGACCGGTATGTTCGCATCCATGAAGGCCGTCATGCCGCCGCGCTGGGGGCGTATGCCGGCGCCGTACATTACAACTATGAAGCGGGACCCGATCGGCGGCTGTACGCCGTCGGCGGATACACCGAAGTCAACACCATGCCCGCGCCAACCCCCGAGGCCGCCGCCGCCAAGGCCCGAATCATTCGAAACGCCGCCCTGGCTCCCGGCGCCGTCTCCGGAACCGACTTTATGGTAGCCACTTCCGCCGCCAACATGGAACGCATGGCCATGGACAGCCAGCCCGCCTGATTTCATTCCTCCTAATACGAGAAGAGTTGCCCCACGGATCAGGCTTCATCACGGCGGAAGGACCAATTTTACAAAACCGGCATTAAGGGGTTAATTAGTAAAAAGTTTCAAAAAGAATTTAGCGCGATGTTAAGCGCTTGAACGGCACATAAGATAAAGTATCCTTCGCCTCGATAATCCGAATCGATAAATTTGAAGCGAGTTGTGCCGGAGAATAGAAAGGAATCGTCATGAAAAATACGCTGAGCAGCCGAGGCGTTTTTGGGAGTAAGCGGTGGAAGACGTTGAACGTGGTGGTTCTGCTCGTCGCATCCTTCCTCTGGGGGGCTCCCGCAGCCGATTCCAACAACCTGCTGGCGAGCACGGAAAATATTCGCCTTCCTCCCAAGAATTCCCTGATTTCCAATGTCACATTCGTGGTCTTCGATACCGAAACGACGGGCTTCAGTCCTAAAACCGATCGGTTGGTCGAGTTGGGGGCGGTCAAATTCCGAAACGGCAAGGTCATTGAAAGCAAAACCTGGCTGATCAACCCCAAGCGCAGCATTCCCTCGTACGTTCAGAAGGTTCACGGCATTACGCCTGAGATGGTGGCCAACAGCCCGACGTTCAAAGATGTTTATCCTGAATTCGAGACGTTTATCGAAGGCTGCGTTTTGTTTGCCCACAATGCCAATTTCGATGTCTCGTTCATGCGGGCCGAAATGGCGCGCAACGGCATTACGCCTCCGCGCAATCTCACCATCGACAGCCTTAAACTCTTTCGGAATTGGTATCCCGATTTGAAGTCCTACAAATTGGGGGATTTGGCCGAATATGCACAAGTCACCGGCGGAACGTTTCATCGGGCCGAAGCGGACTCCCTCTACGTGTTTCTGATCTTCGACAAGGAACTCCAAAAACGCAACGTAAAGGTCAAGCTGGACGACATTTACACCGAAGCTAATGGCCCGCTGCGCTTCTGATTTTTGCTTTCGTTTCCTTGAACGGGGTCCGCGGGGCCACGGACCCTCCGCATAGTGGCATCTCTCCTGCTATTTCTTCCATAGGGAAGAAACGACCTTTCGCATCCTATTATGACGGCAACAACCGAAAGCTCTGGCTTACCGCCAAAGCGCCCTGTGCGCTTTTCGGTGGGCATGATTGTGTTTAACGCCGAGCTGTTTCTCGAAGCGTGCCTGGAAGCCATTTACGATTTTGCCCATCAAATCCTGATCGTCGAGGGCTCCGTTCCGCAGGCGCGCTGGGATGCCGATCCCTCCGGCCGATCCCGCGACCGCACGTTGGAGATCCTCCGCGCCTTTCCCGATCCGCAGCATAAAATTAAGCTGGTCGCCTCACAAGCCTGGAACCACAAAGACGACATGGTCAATGCCTGCCTTCCCGAGGTTACAGGCGATTACCTGATGCATCTGGATGCCGACGAGATTTGGACTTCCGAGGCGCTTTCGCGCTTGCGCGAGGAGTTGCAGAAAGATCCGTCCATTACGTGCGTTGAATTCGCGCCCCATCATTTCTGGCATCGTTTCGAGACCGTGCTGGTCGACGGGCATTGGGATGCGCCCTTCATGCGGGTCTTCAAATTCGAGCCGGGCGCCCGCTGGAAAAGCCACGAGCCGCCGGTGTTGCTGAATCCGCAGGGGCAGGCCTATAACGACATCCGGCGAGTCAACGGCGCACGGGAGTGGGGGATCACATTCCATCATTACAATTATCTGACCGAAGAGCAGGCGCGCTGGAAGAACGAGTTTTTCAAGCGGTATTACCGGATGGAAAACGTGCCGTCCAGCGACGAATCGCGCCGGATCGGCATGACGCGCGACTGGTTTGAAAAAGTCTGGCTGGCCTGGAAATCCGACCCCCGGGGCGTCGAGGCGAAATATGGCACCACGCCCGGCGGAGGACCGGCCTGGAGGCCGGTGGGCCGAACCGCTCCGTATGCCGGCGAGCATCCCGCGCCCATCCAAAAGCATCCGCTGTTTTTGAACCCGGCCTATCATTCGAGTCGTCCGGTTCGGCCCGCCTGCCTGGAGTTCAAGCCGGCCGCGGGAAATAGCAAGCGAGCTTTGGTATCCTACATCACGTCGCCGTTTTTCCTGCCGCCGGACTATCATCTGGAATTCAGCAATCCCGGCATCGCCCGCGGCATGGTGCGGGTGCTGCTGGCGATGGGCTACGAAGTCGATGTCGTCGAATATACCAACACGGCCTTTCGCAGCGATAAAACCTATGACCTGTTCATCGGACACGGCGGCATCAATTGGGAGCACCTGAGTCGTAACGTCATCCGAGACGCCATACGAATCTACTTCTCCACCGGCCTCTACTGGAAAGCCTTCAACGAAGCGGAGGCGGAACGCTTTGCGGATCTGGAGCGGCGGCGGGGCATCAAGCTGCCGTATGACCGCTGGATCCAGCACAGCGAGGATTTTGCCTGCGAAGACGCCGATGGAATTGTCACGCTGGGCAATCAATGGGTGGCGGATTCCTACCGCCGCTTTCCCTGTTGCCTGCATCTCAATAACGGCGTCTATGCCGACGACCGGTTCGATCCGCTCCGGAAAGATTTCGAGGCGGGGCGCAAACGATTTCTCTTTTTCAGCGGCTTGGGCAACGTGCACAAAGGATTGGACCGCTTGATCGAAGCCTTTGCCGCGCTTGATGCAGAGCTGTATTGCTGCACCGGTTTCGATCCGGCATTCTTGAAAGCCTATCAAGCCGACCTGGCCGCGCATCCCAACATCCGATTGATGGGCTTGGTGCAACCGCGGACCGAGGCGTTTTACAAGTTGATGGATTCCTGCAACTGCCTGATTTTTCCATCGTGCGCCGAAGGATCGCCTGGGAGCGTCGCCGTGGGTATGAATCAGGGGCTGATTCCTATCGTCAGTCAGGCCTCGGGCATCGATACCAAGGACTTTGGAATTACGCTCAAGACCGCCTCGCCCCAGGAGATTGCGGAAACGGTGCGGTGGGTGATGGCTCAACCCGCCGACTGGCATGCCGAGCATGCGGCCCGGACGCGCCAGGAAGCCCTGGAGCAGTATTCGGAAGAGCGTTTCCTCGTCAATTTTCATGCCGCCGTGGAGGTCATCGTCAAAAATGCGCCGCGCCTGCGGGCCGCCAAAAAGCGAGTTGCGTTGCCGGCCAAGACGAAGAAACGGCTGGCGATCGACGGGGTGGTGTTCCAGACGCAGGCCCGGCGTCCCGTCGGCATTTCCAGGGTTTGGAAAAATCTGACCCCGGAACTTGCGAAGCAGTTGCCGGATTATGAAATCGTATGGCTGCAGCGGCAGGGCTTCCCCTCCGGCCTTTCCGGAATCCAGACGGTCGATATCCCGCCGTATCAACTCAGCTCCGAAGCCGCGCTGGAGGCCGACGACGCTTTGCTCGCCAAGGTCTGCGGCGAACTACAGGCCGATGTCTTCATGAGCACGTATTACACCCGCGCACCCGGCGTTCGAAATGTGCAAACGATCTACGACATGATCCCCGAGCTGTTTCGATATAATCCGAATCATCCCGAATTCATCTCCAAGCGCCGCGCCATAGCTAATGCCGAGTCGTTTGTGTGCATCTCGCACTCCACGCGAAACGATCTGATCCGCCTGGACTCCATATCTGCCGATCGCTGCACGGTGGCTCCCTGCGGCGTTTCCGAAGCCTTTAAGCCGGCCGATCCCGAAGCGGTGGCCGCCTTCCGGGAAAAATATGGGCTTCATCAGCCGTACCTTGTGCTGGCGGGCAGCCGGGGGTTCTACAAAAACAGCGTTCCGTTTTTCCAAGCTTTGGCTTCGATGCCGGAGCGTCTCCAATGGCAGGTATTCGCCTTCGGCAGCGAGAAGGAATTCTGGCCGGAGGAGCTTCCCTTTGCGAAACAATGTAATGTGGTTTCGGCGCCCTGGCTGCCTGACGAGGACTTGGCCGCGGCTTATTCCGGCGCCTGGGCGCTGGTCTATCCTTCCCGATACGAAGGCTTCGGCTTGCCGGTTGCCGAGGCGATGGCGTGCGGCTGTCCCGTGATCACGACTTCCCGAGCCTCCTTGCCCGAAGTTGGCGGGGAAGCAGCGCTTTATATCGATCCCGACTCGGCGCCCCATATCGCCCAAGCGTTGCGCGCGCTGGCTGCTCCGGACCTCCGCGAGCGCCTGCGCGCAAAAGGCCTTCAGCAGGCCGCGCGATTCACATGGCGCTTCATGGCGGAAAAGATGGCGGCCGCCGTGCGTAGAAGGCCCCAGGGCGATCGACCTCTCGTGACCGCCATCGTCTCCACCTATAAGGCGGAACGATTCATGCGCGGGTGTCTCGAAGATCTTGAAGCGCAAACCATCGCCGATCGGCTGGAAATTATCGTCATCGACAGCGCCTCGCCGGAAAACGAAAAGGCCATCGTGGAGGAGTTCCAGCAAAGGTATTCCAACATCCGTTACGAACGGACCGCCGAACGCGAAACGGTGTATGCCGCGTGGAATCGGGCCGTCAAGCTGGCGCGCGGAAAATACCTGACCAACGCCAACACCGACGACCGGCACGCGCCCGAGGCGCTGGAAAAAATGGTTCGGGCTTTGGAAGCGCATCCGGAAGCCGGCGTGGCGTATGCCGATACCGCTTTGACGAACCGGGAAAACGACACGCTCGCCGGGAAAGTCGTCGCCCAACCCAGCGTCCAACAGAATCCTTCCCGCGAGCTGCTGTTCAGAGGCTGCTTTGTCGGCTCGCAACCGCTATGGCGGAAATCGTTGCACGATCGATTCGGGTTTTTCGATGCCGACATGGTCTCCGCCGGCGACTACGAGTTTTGGCTGCGGATCTCGAACGATACGGGCTTCCTGCATCTCCCGGAAGTCCTCGGCCTCTATCTGGAATCGCCGACCAGCGTCGAGCACAGCAACCTCGGTACGGCCAAATGGGAACAGGAGCAGGCGAGGGTGCGTTACTGGCAGCCGCAGTGGGGCGGACGGCCGATTCGGGAGGAGCGATTTCTGATCCGGCAGCGTCCGCTGGTTTCCGTCGTGATCGTGACGCAGAACCGCCCCCGGGAGCTGCGCCGCGCCTTGCAATCCCTGCTGCAGCAGACCTATCCGTTCTTCGAAGCCATTATCGTCAATAACGGCGGACGGAATATCGATCCGGTCGTTTCGAGCTTTCGATCCTCGTTGCGCCCGCCCGCCGCCTGCACGTATCTGCAACATCCCGGCGCGCAAGGCATCGAGGCCGTTCGCGGGGAGGTCATGGCCTATCTGGACGACACGGCTCTCTGGAGACCCGAACACTTGGAGATGCTGGTCATGGCGCTTCAGCCGCCTTCCGCATCCAGGGCCTATGCGCGGTCTCCGTTGCAAAAGGAATCTCAGGCCTTTTTGCCGCGGCAGCTCATGCACCGGGCCGGCAAAATAGACGGAGAAACCGTCTTGCTGCCCATCACGACCAGCTCCACGCAAGGGAGTTGAGGGGAGGGCGGATGATCGTTCGCCAAAAAGGATCTCAACGATTTTGGAGGGTTCCGCTCTGTCGGAACCTTCTTCTTCCGGTCGCGACGGAGCGCGCCCCTCCAAAAAGCATATTAAAGACAGGCGGCTCGCCGAAATAAACTCTTACAAAGCCCTATTCGCAATTTGCGATGGGTTTGCCGTCTTCGATCGTCAACGTGACCGTGGAGATTTCCGTCAGCTTCAAATGAGCCCATTCGACCGACGTGCCTTCGCCGTCCGTTATTTTCAGATCCCAGAAATCGGCATCTTCGTCCGGTGAAAACGTAATGTCCACTTTTTCGCCGAGCGAACGACATAATATTAGAGTTTCACGCCCAACGCCAGCGTGCCTTTGACTTGCCGGCTCTTGATTTCGTGATAAATCTCCCAGGTGTCGCCCTGGTCTTCGCCGGCGTACACGATGTCTTTTTCGGTCCCGTCGACTTTGAAGCCCATGCCCATCACTTCGGCTTGGACAAAGATGTTTTTCGTGAGGTCATAAGTAGCCAAAACGTTGCCGAGGACGCCCGCGCCATCCGCGTCGGTATCGGCGCGAATCGAACGCAGAACGTGGTCGTCCATGTCGGTCACGGTCATGTAGGGCGCCACGCCGATGCGCGCTTCCGCCGACAGCTTCTTATGCTGGAAACGCACGGCGGCTTCGAGGTACGGCATGTTGACTTCGGCTTCGTAATGCACGGCCAAACCCACGATGGGACCGGAATAGTTGAAAGGATTCAGGCTGCTTTGATAGCCGTCCTTGGCGTCCCATTCGAAATTCTGGTGCAGGTAGCCGACGCCGGCGCCGGCATGAAAGCGGGCGGCCGGTTTGCCGAAGGACAGGAACCAGTAACGCAGGCTGCCGTCGAGTTCCCAGTAATCGAGCGTGGCGTCCGTTTCGGAATAGGTGGTTTTCAGGTTCGGATTGGGAATGTATTCGCCCCAGTCGGAATCTTCCATTTTACCGGCCTTGTCGGTGACGCTGAGGGCGTACCGTCCGCGCAGTTCCAGGCGTTGGATGGCGATCGAGCCGTCGAAGGCGACGACGGCCACATTGATGGGCCATTTCAATTCGCTGATGGGAAATCTCAAGCGTTCAATGCGACCGTCCGAACGGGCTTCCTTGCCGATCTGATAAGTTACATCGCCGCCCATGTACCCGCCGCCGGCGGACAACTGCAATTTGAACGGTTTGAATTCCTGGCGAGGCGCGGACGGGGATGCCTTCGATTCCACCGTTACCGAGGCCTTTTTCGAGGCGGAGGGCTTCGTGGAATTGCTGCTTTCGAGTTCGACGCCTGAGGCGAGCAGGGCTCCACTGCTTAGCAGCGACATGGCCAGCGTGACTGAACGGACATTAAGATTCATTAATATATACTCCTTTGTGTTTTGGATGAGGGGATTCTCTTCTGTTGGGCGCGGATAGTAATACGGCGATAATCGAAATGGCAATGAAGAAGTGAGGAGGGATTTCTTGCACAGATTGCGTCCTGTTCGTACAATCCGCCTCCAATTAACTTATGAAAGACATGCAATACATCAGTACAAGAGGCTTGACCGAACCCATTGGATTTCAACGTTCGGTCATGACCGGTTTGGCCCGCGACGGGGGGCTGTTATTACCGCAAAGCATTCCGACCGCGGCGGCCTCGTTGGCCGGCTGGGCGGCGTTGTCGTACACGGAGCTGGCGTTCGAGATCATGCGGCTTTACGTCGACTTGCCCGACGCCAAGCTGAAGGCGCTTATCGACCGGAGCTATGCGGCCTTCCGGCATCCCGACGTGGCGCCGGTGGTTCCGGTGGGCGACGTGTTTGTGCTGGAACTTTTTCACGGGCCGACGTTGGCCTTTAAGGACATCGCCCTGCAATTTCTGGGCAACCTGTTTTCCGACATCCTGGAACAGACCGGGGAAAAGCTGAACATCGTCGCGGCGACCAGCGGCGACACGGGCAGCGCGGCCATTCACGGCGTCCGGGGGCGTCCCCGCATCCATATTTTCGTCATGCATCCCCACCGCCGGGTCAGCCCGCTGCAAGAGCGGCAGATGACCTCGGTGCTGGACCCGAATGTCTTCAACATCGCCGTAAACGGCAGTTTCGACGACTGCCAGGGCATCATGAAACGGCTGTTCAGCGATCTGCCGTTCAAGGATCGCTATGCGCTGGGCGCGGTTAATTCCGTCAATTGGGCGAGGGTGCTGAGTCAGATCGTTTACTATTTTTATGCCGCCTTCCGGGTCATGGAGAAGACCGGCGCCGGCCAGGTGCAATTTGCCGTGCCGACTGGAAATTTCGGGGACATCCTGGCCGGCTACATCGCCTGGCGCATGGGTTTGCCGATCAGCCGCTTGATCCTGGCGACCAACGAAAACGATATTTTGTCCAGGTTTTTCAACACCGGCGTCTACAGTCTGGGGCAGGTCGTTCCGACCCTCAGCCCCTCGATGGACATCCAGGTGGCGAGCAACTTCGAGCGATATCTTTATTACCGGCTGCACGAAGATGCCGCCGCGCTTCGCGAGACCATGGAACTCTTTGGAGCAACCGGCTCGCTGAGCGTGCCGTTGAACGAAAACGGCAGGGTGGACGATTTGATCGCGGCTGGAGCGGTCAATACGGCGCAGACGCTGGACGTCATCCGTCGTTACCATGCCGAGCACGGCTACCTGCTCGATCCGCATACCGCGGTGGGCGTATTTGTGGGCGAGCGCCATCTGAGTTCGTCCTCGCCAACCATCTGCCTGGCGACCGCGCATCCGGCCAAGTTCGGACAGGCGATCCGGGACGCCACCGGCCAGGATTTGGGGCATCATGAGATTCTGGACCGGCTCCTCGACGCGCCCACCCGCTGCGAAGTCCTGCCGGCCGACGAGCAGGCGATCCGGGATTTTGTTTCGAATCGGGCTCTGTAAAAAACCGCGTTACGGAGAACGCGGCCCACCCAGGATAAAAATGAACGATTTAAATGGTTTTTTGGAGGGTCACGCTCCGTCGTGACCTTGTGTTTTTCCGAGTAAGCGCAAGCTCCGGGCAAATATGTCTTGCCTTGGACACGTGGGGTTTGTTAGACGCCTCTTCCTTTCACCGACTTAAGCGGAGCATAAAATGGATATAAATTTGGTTGCCAATACAATCCGGGGCCTGGCTATGGACGGGGTCCAGAAGGCCAATTCGGGGCATCCGGGCATGCCGATGGGTACGGCCGATTTCGCGTCGATCCTGTTCTTGAAGTTCCTGAAGCACCATCCCATCGTGCCGGCCTGGGCGGACCGGGACCGGTATGTGCAATCCGCCGGGCATGGCTCGATGCTGATGTACAGCCTGCTTCATCTGTCGGGCTACGATCTCTCGCTGGACGAACTGAAGAACTTCCGCCAATGGGGCAGCCGGACGCCGGGGCATCCCGAGTACGGGTTGACGCCCGGCGTCGAAACAACCACCGGCCCGTTGGGGCAGGGATGCGGCAATGCCGTGGGGATGGCGCTGGCCGAGGCCATGCTGGCAGCGAAATTCAACCGGCCCGGTTTCAAGCTGGTGGACCATTATACGTATGTCCTCGCCGGCGACGGCGACCTGATGGAAGGCGTTTCGCACGAGGCTTTTTCCATGGCCGGACATCTCGGCTTGCACAAGCTCGTCGTGTTCTACGACGCCAACCGCATCACGATCGAGGGCTCGACGGATCTGTCCTACAGCGACGATGTCCGCAAACGCTTCCAAGGTTATCGCTGGCGCGTGCTGGAAATTGACGGCCACGATCCCGTCGCCATCGAATACGCCCTGCGCAAGGCCCAGTCGCAGAAAAAACAGCCGACGCTGATCATCGGGCACACGCACATTGCCAAGGGCGCACCGCATGCGCAGGACACCTCGGAAAGCCACGGATCGCCGTTGGGCGCCGACGAGATCAAGGCCGCCAAGCAGGCGCTCGGGCTGCCGGACAACGTCGATTTCAATGTGCCCGAATCGGTTCGCGAATGTTTTGCGGCCCGTCGCGGCGAAATGGAAAAGACTTTTGACGCCTGGCAGGATCTTTTTGCGAAATATGCCGCCGCCTTTCCCGAACTGGCGGACGAGTGGAAGCGCAGCATGGACGGAAACCTTCCCGAGAACTTGGAAGCGCTGCTGCCCTCGTTCGATCCGTCCAAAAAGATGGCCACGCGAAAAGCCTCCGGAGAAACGCTCAAGGCGCTGGCCAAGGCGATTCCGCAATTGATCGGCGGCTCGGCGGATCTGGCGCCCAGCAACAATACCTTCTTGAAGGATTTTGCCTCCGTCGGCCCGGACTCCTATGCCGGGCGCAATCTGCATTTCGGCATTCGCGAACATGCGATGGGGTCGATCCTCAACGGTCTGGCGCTGCATGGCGGCTGGATCGCGTACGGCGGAACCTTCCTGGTCTTTGCGGATTACTTCAAGCCGGCGATCCGGTTGGCGGCTTTGATGGACCTGCCGGTGGTATACGTGCTGACGCACGACAGCATCTTTTTAGGCGAGGATGGCCCGACGCATCAACCCATCGAACATTTGGCGTCCCTGCGCTGCATTCCTAACGTGACGGTCCTGCGTCCGGCGGATGCCGCAGAGACGGCCCTGGCGTGGGTTTTGGCTTTGCAGAATCGCAAGGGTCCCACCGCGCTGGTGCTTACGCGCCAGGATTTGCCGGTGTTCGACCGGACGGCTTATGCGCCCGTATCGAGCATGAAGAAAGGCGCCTATGTCCTTTGGCAGAGCGGCGAGGGCGCGCCTGAATTGATCTTGATGGCCTCGGGCTCCGAAGTGTCGGTTGTGTTGGAGGCGGGACAGACCCTGGCCGCCGCTGGAACGAAAGTCCGCGTGGTCAATATGCCGTCGTGGGAATTGTTCGAGAAGCAGCCGGCCGCCTATCGCGAAGAAGTTTTGCCGGCAACCTGCGCTTGCCGCTTGGCGGTGGAGGCGGCTTCTCCCTTTGGTTGGGAGCGGTATGTGGGCTTGCAGGGGCGGATTCATGCTATCGATCGGTTTGGCGCCTCCGCGCCGGCCAAGGTGCTGGCGGAGAAATTCGGCTTCACGGCGGCCGGAATTGCCGGCATCGCGCAGCAAATGTTGACGAAGTGACCGGTAAAGGACTAGAAGTAAAGGAATCCAGCATCGCCTTGAACGGCGAATGGGACTGAGGTGTTATGGCGGACGTAAAACAGGCTAATGTAACGACCGCGGATATTGCACGACATACGGGCCTTTCGAAAATGACGGTTTCCCGTGTGTTGAACAACCATCCGTATGTCAGCGATCAGACGCGTGAAAAAGTCATGGCGGCTGTCCGTGAATTGGGTTTTCGGCCCAATAGTCTGGCCCGGCGGTTTTTTACCGGCAAGACCCGGC
Organism: Lentisphaerae bacterium GWF2_57_35; assembly: GCA_001804865.1. Classification (GTDB taxonomy): domain Bacteria; phylum Verrucomicrobiota; class Kiritimatiellia; order CAIQIC01; family GWF2-57-35; genus GWF2-57-35. The sequence continues at coordinate 5,048 of MHBK01000026.1, read as the reverse complement.
TCATCGGGTTGATCATCCCGCTCGAATACATGATGAGTTCCTTCTACTTCAAGGAAGTCTTTCAAGGCGTACGGGAGGTTCTGGAAGAAAAGGATTACGACATCCTGCTGCACGATTCGAATTCGCCCAAGACATCGCCCTTTAACAAGTGCCTCGAGCTGGTCAAAGGCAAACTGGCGGAAGGCTTGCTGATGGCCACTCCGATGGCCTACGACGAATTTCCGGCGCAACTGGTGCGGGAAGGGGTGCCTTTGGTAGTCATGGGGGAAACCGGTTTTGGCGACCAGGTAAACCGGGTGTCGGTGCCCAACCGGCGCAGCTCGGAGAACGCTGTCCAGCGACTTGTAAAGGCCGGGCATCGGCGGATTGCCGTGCTTACCTTCGGCGCCGGCCATGTGGAATCCAGCCTGCGCTACCAGGGCTATGTGGACGCATTGCAAAAGGCAAAGATCGAGGTCGATCCGCTCCTGGCCGGGGTTGGCCGCTATAACCGGGGCGTCGCCTACGAGGAGACCCGCCGCTTGCTGGCCACGTATCCCGACATCACGGCGATGTATGCCCTTAACGCCGATATGGCGCTGGGCGCCGCCGACGCCATTCGGTCCATAGGCTTAAGTATTCCCGAGGACATCAGCCTTCTTTCGTTCGACGATTGCGCCGAACTGGAAATGAACAATCCGCCCATTGCCGCTGTGCGGCAGTTCCCGATTCAAGTGGGACGATTTTCGGCTCAGCGCCTGCTGAATATGCTCGACACCGACACGGCGACCACTATTGCCTGCCGGCTGGTCGATACCGAATTTATCGATCGTCCATCCATAGCGGCCCCATCCCCGGCCCGGAGATCTTCATGATCGATTTACACATGCATTCGACTTTTTCCGACGGCTCTTTGACGCCGGAGGAACTGGTGGCCGAAGCCTGCCGCGTAGGTTTGACCGCCATCGCCCTGACCGATCACGACGGCACGCATGGTCTGCCCCGCTTTCTGGCGGCTTCGCAGAACACCCCCGTGCGGACCATCCCGGGCGTCGAGATCAGCGCCGATTTTCATGGCGGCACCATGCACATGCTCGGTTATTTCATCCGCTTCGAAGATCCCGCGTTGAACGAGCATCTCGAATGGATTCGAAACGGACGCGAGATGCGCAATGCCGAAATCCTGCACAAACTCAATGCCCTCGGCTGTCACATCACCTGGGAGCAAGTCGTTTCTTTCTCCGGCGAGGATGTGGTCGGCCGCCCTCATTTCGCGCAGGCCATGATAGCCTCCGGCTTCGTGAGCAACAAGGACCAGGCTTTCGACAAGTATCTTGGCCGCGGCAAGCCCGCCTACGCCGACCGCCGCCGGCTCTCTCCCGCCGCCTCGGTCAAGCTGATCCGCGACGCGGGCGGCGTGCCCGTCCTGGCGCATCCCTTCACTTTGAATTTGGGTTCCCAACCGCTTCATACCCTGCTGATCGAGCTGCGCGCCGCCGGATTGGAAGGGCTGGAAGCTTATTATCCCGAGCACAATCCGGCCATGCACAAGGAATACCTCAATCTCGCCAAAGACATGAATCTGGTCGCCACCGGCGGCTCGGACTTCCACGGCAGCATGTCCCCCGACATCCGCATGGGATTTGGCTTTGGCGGTTTGCGCGTCCCCGACGACATCGTCGAGCGCCTCGAAGCCCGGCGCCCGCAGGCGTAGCCGCGGCCGTAAGGCCGTGGAGGAGGGAAGCAGGCCACCGGCTCACGCCGGCGGCTACGGGAGGGATCGAAATGGTGGCGGAGATAAGAAGGCCGGCTAATGTAGCCGCCGCCGTGAGGCGGTGGTTTGAAGTAGGGGAGTAGAGGAAATGACAATCGATCACGTTCTTCACCGCCACCTCCCGCGCTTGTCTCCCTCCCACTACCAAGGCTTCTCCTTCATTCACTGGACCATGGCCATGAACGACCGGACTACGGGCTGGCTGACGCCGGCTCTTCACGCCCAGGTGCGCGAATTCATGCTTCATGCCTTTGTACGATACGACTTGGTTTGCCCCACGTATTGCCTGATGCCCGATCACCTGCATCTTCTTTGGTTGGGCGTAGCCCCGAAAAGCAATCAGCGATTGGCTGCCGCTTTTTTCCGCAAACAAGTAAACGAGCTTCTTCAGCCTCACAAACTCCAAAAACAAGCCTATGATCATGTCCTGAGAGAATCCGAACGGGAACGAGGCGCCTTTCAATCCACGGCGTTTTATATCTTGGAAAATCCGGTGCGGGCCGGTTTAGTCGCGCATGCGCAGGATTATGCCTATTCTGGAAATGTAGTCCCCGGCTATCCAAGTTTGGACGTTTGGGATAATGATTACTGGGACAAATTTTGGAAGCTTTACGAAGTGCTTCGGAAGCGCAATCCGTAACCACCGCCTCACGGCGGCGGCTACGAGGGGAGACGGAGCTGTAGCCGCGGCCGTAAGGCCGTGGTGGAGAGAAAAAGGCCACCGGCTCACGCCGGCGGCTACGAAGAAAATAAGATCCCATGACGACAAAAGAGGTCATTCAGCGCCTTCGATCGATGGCGAACCCCGACAACGTGGCTGGCATGGCGCGATTCGGCATCAGCGCCCGGAATACCTTGGGCGTTCCCATGCCGGCGCTGCGCAGCCTGGCCAGGCAACTGGGGCGCGACCACGGATTGGCGCTGGAGCTATGGGCTTCCGGCATCCACGAAGCCCGCATTCTGGCCGCCTTGGTGGACGACCCGGCGCAGGTCGCCGACGCCCAAATGGAGCAATGGGTGCTGGATCTCGATTCCTGGGACGTCTGCGATCAGTTGTGCAGCAACTTGCTGGATCGAACCCCGATGGCCATCTCGAAAGCCAAAGTCTGGAGCCGGCGCCCCGAGACGTTCGTCAAGCGCGCCGGTTTCGTGCTCATGGCCGCCCTTTCGGTCCATGACAAAAAAAGCCCCGACCGCGTATTCCTTGCCTTTCTGCCCCTGATCGAGCGTGCAGCGAAGGACGACCGGAATTTCGTTAAGAAAGCCGTAAATTGGGCTCTGCGCCAGATCGGCAAACGCAATATGGCCTTGAATCGCGCCGCCGTGGCCGCCGCCGAGATAATTGCCCGCATTGATGCGCCTTCCGCCCGCTGGATTGCCGCGGACGCGCTACGAGAACTAAAAACCCTCAAGATCGTTCGACGCATAAAGGCCAAAAAATCATGAGCGACAAATTAACCCCCAAGATCATCATCGAAGGCACCCGCCTGACCTTCAAAACGGATATTGCCTTTGCCCTGAACGAGCATCCGCGCATCGTGGGCGCTCGCAAATACCGATATCATTCGCCCCTGGTGTCCGGCGAATGGTGCGCCTTCACGAATTATCCGTGGGGGCGGGGCATGATCAATTTCGAGCCGCAGGAGGAGAGTCTGGCGATGGAAACCTATGCCACCTGGGTGCGTCTGTTCGAGTTGCAGCGGTATTATTCGTGGATCGTCGACCGGTTTCACATCTCGACCCGGATGTACCAACTCATGACCTACGGGAAAAATCACGACTTTCGCTGGCTCGAAGAGCGATTGAAGCCCCTGAATTTCCGAATCGTATTCTGTACCCGGACGCCCAGCTCTTTTGAATCGGCGCGCGCCGAACGCCTGAAGGTTTCCGGAAAACCTTCGCAATACGCCGACTTAAACGTGTTCGTCAGCGAGCAGGATTTCCTCCGGCGCCTGATCGACGAATCGATTCTCCCCGTCCTGAAACTGGACGTCTCCGACAACAACATTCCCGCAGCCGTCGAACGCATTGCCGACTGGATGGAAGCCACGGGCGGATTGTCGATGAAGGAGTGAGCGGGCTGTCGCCCGTAGAGATCCGGCTCTTGATCGTTTTTGGAGTCGGGGCCGCCTGGCCCCGAGTCTTCGAGTGGTCCTGAAGCCCTCCCCGATATTGACTTTGCTCGCCGAAACGAACATATTGACTGCATGAATTCCAATGACCGCCAGCCGACGCGGCGGTGAAGGAGGAATTTGGAACGAGGAGAATTATTCATGAAAATGCGTAGAGCGATCCCTGTCCTGCTGTTGCAAGCGTTGTTGGCTGTTCCTGTGTTGGCGGCGGATGTTTCCTCGTTCCGGGTCGGCGAATCCTTGTTGAAAACGGAGCGTCCGGAAAGATGGAGCATCGGTGTGCAGGGCTTGTATATCGACCGGGATGTGGAACTCGATTCCGCCAATAGTCCTGTTGTGGCCTTGAAAGCCAAGCATGGCGCCTTATCGGTCGGCTATGATTTTCTGCCTTGGCTGACCGCCTCCCTGTCGGCCGGCGCCACCGATGGCAAGGTCGAATCTCGGACCGACTTCGACGAATACAACTTTTCCTGGGGCGCCAATATCCAAGCCAATGTGTGGAGCGTCGAAGTGGCGCCCGTCCGATTTACCCTGAAAGGTTTGGGCGACTACACGTATTACCGCATGGGCAGCGGCAACTTGGATTGGTACGAACTGATGGGCGCCGGCACGATTAACGTGGAGTTCTTCGTCAGCGAAGAAGAAATGGAAATGGCGGACATCGTCTCCATGGTTTGCTACGTCGGCCCGGCGATTTCGACCATCAGCGGTTCCTACGAAAACGGCGCCGGCAACAACATCGACTTCAGCGAAGACCAATCCTTCGGCGCTCTGGCCGGCGTCGATATCTACCTGACCAAGTCTATATCCATCGGCGGCAACGTTCAGTATTTCAGCGCTCCGAGCTGGGGCGGCCGGTTTAGTTGGCACTTCTAAGCGTTTGGAGTGATGGAAGAGTTTCTCTTTCATTTCGCCAGGACTCTCCTCGACCGGATGCCGCATTTAAGAGCCTATTTCGGTAGGCTCGAGCGTGCACGTTTTCATTCATAACGCATCGACTCGCGTCAGCCCCTTTTTATCTTCCTCATAATCATAATCCTAATGCGGGCTTACGCCCACAACCCAAAATCTATTCTACAGGGATTTCTTGATGGGGTCCTCCTTTGCGGACGTTCCCCCGCACGGGCCGCGTGGCGATGAAGTACAAGACGGGGAGGAAGATT
>MHBK01000025.1 GCA_001804865.1 Lentisphaerae bacterium GWF2_57_35 | reverse complement strand
ACCCACCGCTATCGGTCAAGGCCATCGCGGGTTGGCTCGCGGCCAAGGCGGTTTCGCGCTCGGCCACACGTCGGGACTTCATCGTAATCTGCCAGACGATCCGGCGCTTGCAGAGTTCGCGGTCGAGGTAACGCTGGTAGCTCTCGAACCTCGACGGCTGCGGCCAAGCCGTGGCGCGAAAAACCATTTCCTCTTTGTAGGGTGCACCTGCGGTTTTGGGGACGCTCATGATCAGAAGTTCTTCTTGGGCGATGTCTTCGTAGACCAGCAAATCGGTATCGTGCGGGATTTGCTTGGAGATTTCGCTGCCGGGATCGAAGTAATAGGTCCCGGCCTCAAAGTCCCAGAACCAATCGTTCATTTGGAGGTCGGCCCAATCCATTGGCGAATCGTCGGGCAACACGGCCGGAATAACCAAGGGATAAGAACTCTCGCGGAAGGCGGTGAACTCTTTGGTCAGTTGCGCCCAGGTGTTGAGCGTCCGGGCATTGAAATCTTCGGCTTGCTCTTTGGTCAACTGCACGGCGGCAAACGCAAAACTGCCGATCAAGGCGACTAACAACAAAAGACACAACACGCGCACATCGACCCGACCCACGAGACGTCTAATTTTCCGCACCATTTCCCCACCCCTTCTGGTTCGGCGGCCATTCAGCCACAAATGAATCGATACGTCGACATTTATATCGGCAAGCGCAACATGTCCGGGCGCGCGTCTTGCCGCGGCTTCTTCTGAACGTTTGGCGTCGGAAAGAAGCCACCGGCTTACGCCCTGTCTCTTATACACAAAATTCTCCAAGAGAGTCTGGCCTTCAACCAAGTCCTAATTCCTTATCCGTGGGACGCTTTGCCATCCGTGGGGCTATTCTGCACAAAAAGAAGAGTGGCCCCACGGATGGCAAAGCGTCCCACGGATAAGAGCCTATTTCGGTAGGCTCAAGCGTACACATTTTCATTCGTAACGCATCGACTCGCGTCAGCTCCCCTTTATCTTCCTCCTAATCATAATCTTAATCGTAATCTTAATCTCTCATGGTTGTATCGATGAAGAGATTATGATTACGATTAAGATTACGATTAAGAGGCAGAGGGGGGACCTACTGAAAAAGGCTTTAGGGAATGATGACTCGTTAGAATACCGAACTCTCTTGGAGGATTTGCGTATAAGAGACAGGGCTTACGCCGGCGGCTACGTAGCCGCGTCCGTAAGGACGTGGATTCCTATTTGTCCTTCGATACGGGGGACAAGAATAAGGAGTATATGTGTGGTGTCAATAAAGTAGCATCCATGCTCCCCTTAAGGGGTGACAAACGAATCCATTTTACAGGTGATAGGTCGAAACATCCGCGAGGCCCGGCTTCGGGCCGGGATGACGCAGGAATGTTTGGCGGAGTTGGCGAACCTGCACTGGAAGACCTTGAGTTACATCGAGAGAGGGAAGCATCCTTTTTCCATCGTTACATTCGTTCGATTGGTTCAATATCTAAAGACTTCGCCAAGTCGCTTGTTGGAGGGATCGGACCAACTCGACGAAAAACGTTTGAAGCGAGTGACCAAAGCCTTGGCGCGCAAACGGCAGCCCAAAAGAAGCTGATGCAGTTTTAGGATGAAAACGGTATGAAAATCGCAACTTTCAACGCGAATTCGATCCGGTCGCGGCAGGACGCCATCTTGCAGTGGATGGCGGAGCATCGACCCGATGTGCTGTGCGTGCAGGAAACCAAGGTGCAGGATCACGAGTTCCCGCAGGATGTTTTTACGCAGGCGGGCTATCACGTAATCTTCAAGGGGCAGAAATCCTATAACGGCGTGGCGTTGATTTCCCGGCAGGCGCCGGAGGCGGTTTCTTTTGGATTGGACGACGGCGGGCCGGCGGACGAACCCCGGCTGCTGGCGGCGAAGATCGGGCCGGTGCACATCGTGAATACCTATGTCCCTCAGGGGCGCGAGATGGAGCACGAGCTGTTTATCTATAAGCTGGAATGGTTCCGGCGCCTGCGCGAGTTGTTCGGACGCCGATTCAAGCCGACGGATTGGGTCGTCTGGGTGGGCGATTTGAACGTGGCCAAGGAACCGATCGATGTGCATAGCCCAGAGCAATACGCGAATCATGTGTGTTTTCATGAATCGGTGCGAAAAGCTTTTTCGGTTTGTCTGGATTGGGGCTTTGTGGATGTCTTTCGGCAGTTCCATCCCGAGGCAGACCAATACACTTTCTTCGATTATCGCACGATCAATGCCGTGAAACGAAACATTGGCTGGCGGCTGGATTATATCCTGGCCACCCCGGCCCTTGCTTCAAAAGCCGTTAACTGTGAAATAGATATGCAGCCAAGACTTGCGCCAAAAGCCTCCGATCACACCTTCCTCTCCGCCGATTTTAATCTCTAACTTGGACTTTGGACTTATTGGACTTTGGACCCTCCTCCCCCCTCTTCCTCCCCTTCCACCCCGGTGGGACCGATCCCTGTATTGTGTTGACTTATGGCGTTTCTGGGGCTAAATAACGGCATTGTTACGGAATAATGAAAGAGAATTGATCGACGAATCGCTAATGAATTGCTATTGATCGCCTTCGAAGCGGTAGAAGGAGCCGCTTGCAAGGGGGCCGGAAACGATCATGCCATTAATAAGGACAGGGGACTATGACTAGTCAAACGCAGCCGAAATATCATCTGGGAGCCAACGGGGATTTCATCATCGAGGATTACAATAACGCCAAGCCTTTTGCCAGTTTCTTTCCGGGCATTGCCGGGGCGCACGGGATTCCGATGTGGGTATTTTATGTGAACCGGGGGCAATGCATTTGCAGCGTTGGACTAAGCGACAAAGATCATCCGATCATGGAATTTCTCTCTGCCAATCGCGCGTTTCAGCTCACTTCCACCCAATGTTTTCGGACCTTCCTGAAGTTTTCGTCCGGCAACCAGGTGGAATATTACGAACCATTTCAGACCCAGGTCACTTCTTTGAACATGAAGCGGTCCCAGCGGATGATTATTTATCCGGCGCAGTTGACCATCGAAGAAGTGAACGAGACCCTGGGGTTCAAGTTCTCGGTGGATTATTTTAACGTTCCGGAAGACAACTATGCGGGTTTGGTTCGCGTGTTGCGGATCGAAAATCTGAACGAAAAACCGGTCAGCATCGAATTGCTCGACGGGCTTCCGCTGATCGTTCCCTGCGGCGTGGACAACTACAATCTCAAGAATATGCGGCGGCTGGTGGAATCGTTTGTCGAAGTGATCAACTGCGATACCCGTGTGCCCTACTTCAAGGGCCGCGTGAAGCAGGAAGACCGGCCCGAAGTGATCAAGATCCGCGAAGGGCATTTTTATGCCGGGTTTGTCGAGAACCGCGGCAAATCCACCCTGGTGGATACGATCGTCGATCCCCAGAAGGTCTTTGGACGGCTGACGGATTACAGCTTCCCGGTTCGCTTCATCGAAGACACGCCCTTCAAGGTGCGCGGTCCGCAAATGCAGGAAAACTGCCTGCCGTGCGCGATGGGGCTTTCGAAGGCCAGCATCGGGGCGGGCAAGACCTACACGTACTACTCGATCATCGGCCACAGCAAGACCGTCGAGGAGCTTAACCGCATGATTCCCCGCATTACGCGCGTGAGTTACGTGGAGAAGAAGCAGAAGGAAAACGCCGATTTGATCGACCAGTTGACGCAAAACAGCCTGGTCCTGAGCAACTCGAAGAAATTCGATCTCTACAGCCGGCAGAACTTCCTGGATAACGTCCTGCGCGGCGGTTTTCCGTATTCGTATAACGGCGGAAAAGGCAAGTCCACCGCCCTGCACCTGTTTTCCCGCAAGCACGGCGATCTGGAACGCGATTACAACGACTATCGCCTCTCCCCCACCCCGTACTCGCAGGGCAACGGCAACTTCCGCGACATCAATCAGAATCGGCGCAGCGATTTGTTCTTCAACCCGGATGTGCGCGAAGACAACGTCGAGCATTTCTTCAATCTGATTCAGCTCGACGGCTTCAATCCGTTGGGCGTGAAGATCACCAGCTTCAATATCAAAGATCGCAAGGGCTTGCAGGAAATCCTGAAAAAGGCCGTGCCGGCAAAGCACATCGAGCAGGTGAAAGAGCTGCTGTCGCATCGGTTCACCCCGGGCGAGTTCTTCTCGAAGCTGGCCGATGCAAAAATCGAATTGAAGATCGACCAGGATGCCTTCTTGGGCGAGTTGCTGGCGATCAGCGAAAAACATCAGGAAACGGACTACGGGCACGGCTATTGGAGCGATCACTGGACCTACAACCTGGATTTGTTGGAAAACTATCTGGGCATTTATCCCGAGAATCTGCGGAAGATATTTTTCGACAACAAGAAGTTCACCTTCTTCGACAACATCCACCGGGTTCGTCCCCGCGCGGACAAGTATGTCGTATGGGAAGGCCATCCGATGCAGCTCGGCGCCGTGTATGCCGATCACGACAAGGAAAAGCAGATCAAGAAACGCGACGGCAGCCCCTACGAAGTCCGGACCCAGTTCGGCAAGGGCGAGATCTACTACACGAACCTGGCGACCAAGCTGCTTTGCCTGGCGGTCAACAAGCTGGCTTCGTTGGACCCCGCGGGCGTCGGCATCGAAATGGAATCCGACAAGCCCAACTGGTACGACGCCTTGAACGGTCTGCCCGGACAACTCGGCTCCAGCCTTTCCGAAACGCTGGAACTCAAGCGCACGATCTTGTTCCTCACGAAGACCTTTGACGATCTTCAGCTCAAGGACAACGACAAGTGGGCCATTCCCGTGGAGATCCGCGGCTTCATGATCCGGGTGCACGACCTGCTCAGGAAATACTTTGCGGACCGCGGCGCCGATCGCGATTTCGCGTTCTGGGACGAAGCTTCGTCGGTCAAGGAATCCTACCGCGACCAGACCTGGATGGGTTTGAGCGGCCGGGAAGAAACCGTTTCCGTGGGGTGGTTGAAGAACTTCTTCCAGCTCGCCTTGCAAAAGATCGAGCGCGGCATTCAGAAGGCGAAGCGCAAGGATGGAAATCTTTCGACCTACTTCATGAGCAAGCCGGCGAAATACGAGCTGATCACGGTGAGCCGCAACGGCAAAAAGGAAGTGAAGCACAACGCCGCCGGCCAGCCTTGTTTCCGCCCGCTGAAGTTCAAGCATGAGGCGCTGCCGTTGTTCCTGGAAGGGCCGGTGCACTACCTTCGCATCGAGCGCGACCCGGCCGAGGCAAAGCGTCTGGCCAAGGCGATCCGCGAAAGCGGGCTCTTCGACCAGAAGCTTAAAATGTACAAGGTCAACGAATCGCTCGTCGATCAGCCGATGGAAATCGGCCGTACGCGGATCTTCTCGCGCGGCTGGCTGGAAAACGAATCCATCTGGATGCACATGGAGTACAAGTACCTGCTGGAACTGTTGCGTTGCGGCTTGCACGACGAGTTTTTCCGCGACTTCAAATCGATGCTGGTGCCCTTCCTCGATCCCGAGATGTATGGCCGCAGCATCCTGGAGAATTCCTCGTTCATCTGCTCGAGCGGCAACCCGGATGCCAGCATCCACGGCAACGGCTTCGTGGCCCGCCTGAGCGGCTCGACGGCCGAGTTCATTCATATCCTCGGCATGATGTCCTTTGGGGCGAATCCCTTCGGCGTAAACGAAAAAGGCCAACTCGAACTCCGCTTGCAGCCGACCCTCCCGGGCTGGCTGTTTACGGAGAAGGAAATGACCGCTTCGTTGTGGCAGGGCGACCGGCGCAAAGAGCAGCGGTTTGCCGCCGGAACGTTCAGCTTTGCGTTCCTGGGCAATATCCTCGTGACGTATCACAATGCGCAACGCAAGGACACCTTCGGCAAAAACGGCGTGTCGCCGAAAGCGTTCAAAGTCGTCGGTCTGGATGGCCAGATCACCCGCATCGAAGGCGGCGCGATTGCCGGACCGTTGGCGCAACAAATCAGAAATCGACAAGTCAGCCGCATCGAAGTGGAGATGGGTTGATAAAACGGCTTGAAGACGGCGCTGCAAACTCAGCGTGTTTGCAGTGTCGGCCTCAGCCGACCCGGCAGTGAATTTGCATTAAGAAATGTGAAGTAAAATCCAAAGAGAGAGGTTACGAAATGTTACCGGATATCAAGAATCAGGACTCGGTGAAGTACGATGCCAGGAGTTTTATTCTCAACGGGAAGCGGGAGCTGCTGATCGGCGGGGAGTTTCATTATTTCAGGACGCCGAACGAGTTATGGGAAGATCGAATCGTCAAGATGAAGCGGGGCGGCTGCAATCAGATCACGACGTACATACCCTGGAACTGGCATGAACCCATTGAAGGGCAGGAACGCTGGACCGGCGATCAGGATCTCGAAAAATTCATCAAGCTGTGCGCGAAGCACGGCATGTTTTTGGTGGTCAAACCCGGCCCGTACATTTGCGCCGAGTGGGATTTTGGCGGGCATCCGGATTGGCTGCTGAGCAAGAAGATCCGCCTGCGCGTTTTGGACGACACGTATCTGTCGTATGTCGAGAAGTGGTACAAGCGCGTGGCGGAGGTCATCAAGCCCTACCAAATCACGCACGGCGGCAACATTTTTGCGATTCAGGTCGAGAACGAATACGACCACTTGATGCACTACGGCACGGAACCGATTTCCGTCGAAGACGCCATCACGTATTTCAAGAAGCTCGAAGGCATGATGGTGAAGTACGGCATCGATATTCCCCGCTTCGCCAACGAGGCCTCGTTCCTTCGCGGCAACGGCATTATCGACACCCGCACGTATTACCCGAGCATTCCCTGGTTCTGGCGCTGGGAGCTGAACAACTACGACAACAACATCGACAACGCGAAAAAAGGACAGCCGGATTGCCCGACCATGATCCTGGAATTGCAGGCGGGCTGGTTCACGATGTACGGGCAGCCGCCATTCGTGCCGGACGCCCTGCTGACCGAAGGCGTTACCAACAGCGCGCTGGCCGCCGGGTCGTCGTTCCTGAACATGTACATGTTCGTGGGCGGCACAACGATCCCCTTCTGGGGTTGCCGCGGCGACATTTTCGACCTGTATCCGCGCGGTACGGGCACCACGACCAGCTTCGACTTCGGCGGTTCGCCCATCCGCGAATGGGGCGAATTGATGCCCGAACGCTATCACTGGATCCGCACCTTCAATTTGTTCTGCAAGAATTACAAGGATCTGCTGCTGGAATCGGACATTGTCGAGGACGTGAAAGCGATTCGCGGCGGCTCGGATGTGGAAGTCATCCGCAATGGCGACTCGTTCATCGACGAAACCATCTCCAGCCAGTCCGAGAAGTTCAAGATCATCACGCGGCGGCTGGGCGACCAGTACCTGGTGTGCGTGCGCAACATGTCCAACGACGACAAGGTTGTGGATTTGGGCTGGGCGGCAACCGGCGAAACCGTGCTGAAGGGCATTGAACTCAAGACGCACGAATCGTTCATCTTGCCCATCGGCGTGAAAGTGCCGAATACGAACGTCACGATCGTTCACTCCAGCTCGAGCCTGTTGTTTTCGAAGAAGGTCGACGGGCATGCGGTCTTCGGCGTGTTCGGCAAGCCGGGACGCGCGGGCGAAACGGCGCTGAACGTACCGGCTTCGGAAGTCAAAGTCTTGTCGGGCCAGGTCCAGGTGGGCGGGTCGGATCAGGCGGTATTGACCTACACGCACAACGGCATCCAAGTGCTCAAGGTGCGCAACGACATCCTAGTGATTCTCGATCAGGAATTGGCCTGCCGGGTGGAGGAACTCAAGGACGGCATTTTGATTGCCGACACGTACTTCATCCGCGACATCGTGGAAAATGGCGGCGCGCTGACCCTGAAAGCCGAAATGCGCAATGGCTCGGACAATCGCTTCACCTACATCGGCCAGGGCGCCGTCAAGGCCGTCAACGCCGCCGGAGTCTCCGTGCCCGTGAAGAAGCTTTCCGAGGCTGGCGAATACGCCTTCGAGATAAACAATCCGGTCGATCAGCCGGTCCAATTCACGTGGCAGGGCAATTGGAAAGTGAAGTCGGATGCCGATGAAAAGGAAGTGAAGTTCAATGACGCCGGCTGGACTCAGATGGACAAACCGGTCTCGCTGGAAGAGGCCGGAATGTTGAAGCACGGCTACATTTGGTACCGCATGGAATGCCGTCTGCCCAAGGACGCCAAAGACGTCAAAATCGAAGTTCCCGGCAACGACACCGACCGGTTCTACATCTACGTCAACGGCAAGGAAACCTGGTGCGGCATTGTTCCGAAGGCCGAGACCGGCATTCAGGAGCTCGTCAAGCCGGGCAAAAACGTCATCGCGATCCTGTACCAGAACTTCTACCACAACAAATCGCATCCGCACGAAGGCGCGATCCAGAAGTACAGCGGCATCATGGGTCCCGTGATCGTTACCGGCACTAGCGAAGGCAAGCCGTTCAAACGCAAGATCGGCGCGTTCAAGGTTCGCGAAGAATTGACCGGCGTGATCAAAGGGTACGCCGAATCGAACTTCGACGACTCCGGCTGGCAGACCCTGAAACCGGCGGCCAAGCACGTCATGGCGCCCGAACTGGGCACCGTGTTGTGGATGCGCCGGCGGTTCAAATATACTTGCAAACCCGGCTGGAAGGCGGCGGTCAAACTGAACATTCCCGACGCCAAGGATCGCGTGTTGATGTACATCAATGGACAGATCTTCGGCCAGTTCGAAAGCATCGGGCCGCAGTATGACTTCTACATTCCCGAAACGTTCCTCAAGGAAGACAACGTCCTGACGTTTATTCTCGAGGGACACAAAACCTGGATGGATGTCGTCAAAGGATACGTCAAGGAGCCCATCTTCGGCACGTTCTGCGAATCGAAGGATATCGACGTTCGCATCGAGATGTAAAGCGAGCGGAAAAAAGGTCCGGGAGGGCCGGCGGCCTCGCCGTCCGATGGATTAAAAAAAGGCCCTGTCCGTTTGGACAGGGCCTTCTTCTTTTTTGAACGAGGATGATGAGGATGAACGATCGATTAAGCTTTTCGGCGCCGCAGAAGCATCGGCAACCCCACCAGGCTTGTCACCAAAAAGGCCATGGTGGACGGTTCGGGAACCGCTGCAACCGCGCTTAACGAGTCAAATGCCACCGTACCGCTCGCCGGCCCGGAGCCGCCAATCGCCAGCACCATGCGCCCAATGGTCGCTGAAGCCGGCGCCGCTCCGGAAATGGAACGGAAAGCCCATACATCGGCCAAATCGTCAGGCGTGAAACGAGTCGTTTCAATGCCAGGCCCGGCTGACGTGACGCCGTCAGCTTGATACCATTCCAGTTTTAACGACGCATAGGTGTTGTTGCCGACATCCCACGTATACCGTTCGCTGGTGGGTGTGTACAAATAGCCGGACGCCGTATAGGTCTGTCCGCCGATCACGGAAAAATTCTGGAACAAACCCGTGTCGTCCCACCAGAGGCGGACGCATTGAGCGCCACTGTGCGCATAAGAGCCCTCCAGGGCGCCGCTGGGACCCCATGACAGCCAACCGGGAATATCCGCCAGGCCCGTGCCCCCTTCCACATCTCCGTTAACCAAATCTGCCTGAACGGAAGCCGTTGAACAGGCCATAGTTACTGCAACAAATAGTTTGAGCCAATGCTTTCTCATGATATCTCCTCCTGTGTTACCCTTGTTTAATGCACACCTTCACAACGACAAGGACAATATAATGAGAGCGATTGCAAATACAAATTTTATTTTGTTTTTTTAGTGAAATGGGGGATTTTTGGAGGGCGGACGATCGCTGCGGCCATAGGCAACGGCGTTCAAAACCATCCGCCCTCCAACAGGTTATTCGATCGGAATATAAATTTCCGTCAACAGGTCGGCCGGCGCGGTCTTGGTGCAGTCATTGAGATACAGCTCAAAGCAGGGCGCCTCGCGAAGCTTTTTGCCGCTGGCCGGCAGCCATTCGCCATAAGCGCACTGGTAGGTCTTATACAGATTCTCGTAGGGTCCCTTGTGCATGAACGCGGCATAGTTTCCGCCGGCCACCGTCAAGACGCCCAGTTCCCCTTCCGGCTTGACGTCGCCATCTATGGTGATGCAGGCATCGTAGCGCAGCTTCTCTTCTGCGGTGATCGCGGGATCGTCGTAACTGATGCCGATAAATTCGGCCTTTGGACCGACCAAGCCCTTGGGGAAGGCCTGGTTGCAGACCGCCTCCCAGGCTTCTTTGGCCGACGTTTGATATTTGCCGGTGCGCCGCACGTAGACGGCTTTGACATCTGTTCGCTTCTTGATTTCGGGCTTCATGTGAACCTCCATTTGTTTGGGTCTGATTATCGTTTGTTGCTGCGTCACCAGACGCACCAACTTGGTCTTCCGGAAGCTGGTTGGATTCTGTTTGAACAGTTGCGCGAAGGCGCGCGTGAAGGCGGCCGGCGTTTCGTAGCCGGCCGACAGGGCAATCTCGGTCACGGATTCGCGGGTATGGCACAGCCGATTGGCCGCCTGCTCGAGGCGCAGACGACGTACATAGCTGTTCAAGGTTTCGCCGGTGAACGCGGCAAAGATCCGGTGAAAATGAAAAACCGAAAAGCAGGCCACCCCGGCCAGCATCTCCAGGGAGATGGGTTGGTCAAGGTGTTGTTGGATGTAGACCATCACCCGGTTCATCCGTTCCTGGTGGTCCTTGAGCGTCTCTTCGCGAATAGGCAGAGCCGCGCCGCCGTCCGTTGTTTTTTGATTCATTATCATGACGGCATTGATAGCACAGCCGGAAGAAGCGCGCTTCTCCAATCTTGCTATTTTGGGCTCACCGCGTTCGCCGACCCTTTTATAGGTAAATCCTCTTTGTTTTTTGGAGGGTCGCGCTCCGTCGCGACCGAAAGAAGAAGGTTCCGACAGAGCGGAACCCTCCAAAAACTTTGAGATTTCTTTTTTCGGTGAACGATAGGTCTATTCTGAAGCCGGGCTTCTATCGATACGTTCGCCAGTCGAATTGCGCAGGCGGCACTTCGCCTTTAGGAGGGCTGTAGCCTTTGGGATAGGAGCCCTTGGCGCGGGCGTATTCGTCCAGGGCGTAGGGCATCAGGCGATCCAGCGCTTGAAAACGGTCGCTGCTGGCCGGATGGGTGGACAGCATGCTGAGCGGATCGCGGGCATCGCCTTTTTCGGAGATGCGCTTCCATATCCGGGAGGCGGCGCGGGGATCGTAGCCCGCCTTGGCCATGTAGAACAGGCCGACGCGGTCGGCTTCGCTTTCATCTTTGCGCGAGTACATGGGAATGATCAGCGACGAACCCACCACGAAGGCTGTCCGCAGGGCGGTGGCCAGGGAAGATTTCTCGTTGGCGTCCGCCAGCACGGCGCCCACTTCAACCAGCGCGGCGACCGGCATGACCCGGCTCATGCGCTCGGTGGAATGACGGCAGGCGACATGGGCGATCTCGTGAGCCAGCACCGCCGCCATTTCGTCGTCGTCCTGCACCATGCCTTTTTTGGGGTCGTACAATCCTTCAAAAACCAGAACCTGACCGCCCGGCATGGCTGCGGCATTGACGATGCCGGTGTGAACCAGGGTCACTTCATAGGGAAGATTGGGCAAATCGGATACCGCCCCGATCCGCTGCACCATCGTCCGCAATTTGTTCAGCTCGGCCGGATCGTCGTTGATCTTCACGCCCTGCTTCTTCAACTCTTCCAGGTTGGCGCTCATGGCCGATCGGCCCAGTTGGACGTCGTCTTGGATGGAATACAAATTGTAGGTGCTCTGTTTGGTGACGGCGTCCGGGGTTGAGCAGGAGGCGAAAAAGCCGCAAGCCAGAACTAAAATCAAGCCAGCCAAAATTCTGCGATGTAATAAAGCATCCATACGTTAACTTTATTACAGATGCCCTTGTGACGCAAGAGGGTGGAGGCAAGCTGTCTTTTCTCTTTGGAGCCGGCCTGCCCTCAGGCCGGTGATACCGGGGTGAGGGCGCCCCAAGACGAAGACCGGCCTGGGGGCAGGCCGGCTCCAAAAATTACAGGCTCAAATCCCAAATTCGGCCTTTATAGGGCCACTGATCCGCGGTTTCGACCAGGCCTGCTCGAACCGGGTTGAGTTCGACATACTGCCATTTATCCGAATACGAATCGCCATTTCGTAAATATCGGTCGAAGTAGTCGGCCTGCCAAATCGACGCTTCGATTCCCAGCGCGTGGGCCATTTTCCGAGAGCTGACCGACTTCCACATCTTCACCCATGCTTTCATGGTTTTCGCCGCGGCGGATGGACGCGCAAAAAGGTGGACATGATCGGGCATCAGGAGATAGTCGCCGACGCACCAGCCATCCAATTCGGACGATCGCGTCCAGATTTCATGAAGACATTCGTGAGCGACGGCGTTATTCAATAGTCGGTTTCGATGGCCAGTGCTCGCGGTGATGAAGACAAGAGGCGTGGCGGTAAATGATGCAAGGTGAGCCAGGTGACGGCTGGAGTTTTGCATTACAGGTCTCCGGGTTGCCTCTGTTTTTTTACACCGGCCTGAGGGCAGGCCGGCTCCATTTGGTTTTGTCCTTTTCTGGAGCCGGGGCGCCCCACGCCCCGGATTCCCTTTACTCCCCGCAATACGCCAGATCCATATTCTTCACGGCGGCGACCTCGTCGAGACGGCCGACGGGGGCGGTGACGGGGGCGGCGTGCAGTTCGTCGGGATGAGTCTTGGCCTTCTCCGCCAGCTCGATCATGATCTCGATAAACTCGTCCAGCGTCTCGCGCGATTCGCTTTCGGTGGGTTCGACCATGATGGCTTCGGGTACGTTCAGCGGGAAATAAATGGTCGGGGGATGAATGCCCCGGTCGATCAAGCCTTTGGCGATGTCCAGCGTGTGAATGCCATGAGCGCCGAAGCGGCTGCCGCTAAAGACGCATTCGTGCATGCAACGGCCAGCGGCCACCGCATCGAAATAGGGGCGCAACTTTTCCTGCACGTAGTTGGCGTTCAAAACGGCCATATTGCTCGTTTCGCGCAAACCTTCGCGGCCGAGCATCAGCAAGTACGCGTAAGCGCGGACGATGATGCCGAAGTTTCCATAAAATGGGGCGATGTACCCGATGCTCTTCGGCGCGTCGTAATCCAGCGAGAACGTGCCGTCCTTGGTTTTGACGACGCGCGAAATCGGCAGATAAGGACGCAATTTTTCCACCACGCCGACCGGACCGGAGCCCGGACCGCCGCCGCCGTGCGGCGTGGAAAAGGTCTTGTGCAGGTTCAAGTGGCAGACATCGAATCCGATTTCGCCGGGCTTGCAGCGGCCGAGAATGGCGTTTAGATTCGCGCCGTCGTAATACATCAAGCCGTCCACCGCATGGACCGCATCGGCGATTTCCTTGACGTTGGAAACAAACACGCCCAACGTCGAGGGGCACGTCAGCATGACGCCGGCGGTTTCGCTGTTGAGGGCCTTCTTAAAGGTTTCCACATTCAAGGTGCCATCGGGATTGGACGGAATGCTGACGACTTCATACCCCGCAATGGCCGCGCTGGCGGGATTGGTGCCGTGCGCGGAATCCGGGACGATGATATGGGTCTTCTTGTTGCCGCGGTCGCGGTGATACGCCGCCATCAGCATAACGCCGGTCAGTTCCCCGTGCGAGCCGGCCAAGGGTTGCAGCGTACATTCGGCCATGCCGGTGATTTCGGAAAGCATCCGTTCGGTTTCGTAAACAATCTGCAAAGCGCCCTGCGTCAGCAGTCCGCCGCGGCGGAGCTGCGGCCAAAGCGGATGCACATCCGCCAGCCCCGGCAACGAAGCGGCCGTTTCGCAGGCCTTGGGATTGTATTTCATCGTGCAGGAACCCAGCGGATAGAAATGCGTATCCACGGAGAAATTCAGCCGCGACAGCGCGGTGAAATGCCGAACCACATCCACCTCGGCCAGCTCCGGCAAATCCGCCGGCTCGTCGCGCAGCAACCGCTTGTCTATTTTGGCCGCCGGCAAAATTTTCAAAGCAGGCAACCGGATAGCCCGTCGGCCCGGAACGCTCTTTTCGTAAATAAGCTTCATCTCAAATCCTTTCAACCACGAATGAACACGAATGGACACGAATTATCTGTGTGCATCTGTGTTAATCTGTGGTTTTCCCCTATCTGAATTCGTGTCTATTCGTGTTCATTCGTGGTTACAAATTTCCTTCGAGTCGCGCAGCCAATAGATCGATTTCTTCTTTGGTTCGCTTTTCCGTGAAAGCCAGCAGGAGCACATTTTCCATGCCCTTGTAGTAGCGGCCGACGGGGAAGCCCGCGGCGATGCCGTGATCGATCAAGGCGCTGACGACATCGGAGGCGTCGCGCGGCAAGGTCAAGGCGAACTCGTTGAAAAACGGTTGCTCGAAGGTCGGCCGGACGCCGCGAATGGCGCACAGGCGCTCGCGGGCGTAGGCCGCCAGCGAGGCGCAGCATTGCGCCACATCGACCAAACCTTGTTTGCCCAGCAGCGAAAGGTACATGTGAGCCCGCAAGGCGCACAGCGCCTCGTTGGTGCAGATGTTGGAGGTCGCCTTCTCCCGGCGGATGTGTTGCTCGCGGGCTTGCAGGGTCAGCACGTAGCCCCGACGTCCCTGCTCGTCCTGCGTGGCGCCGACAATGCGGCCGGGCATTTTCCGGACGAATTTCTTCAAGGTAGTCATGAACCCGAGATACGGCCCGCCGAACGAGAGCGGCAGGCCGAGGCTTTGCCCTTCGCCGGTGACGATGTCCGCGCCCATCGCGCCGGGCGTTTTGACGAGGCCCAGCGAGAGTGGATAAACGGAAAAGACCGCCTGGGCGCCGACGCCGTGCGCGGCGGCGACCAAGTCGGTCAGATCGTCGAGCGAGCCGAAGAAATTCGGATTCTGCACGACGACTGCGCCGATTTCCTTGCTGAGCTTTTGCTTGAAGGCGGCGCGGTCCGCCAAGCCCTTGGCCAGCGGGATTTCCTCGTACTGGATGGAAAGGTTGCGCGTGTAGCAGCGGAGCATCGTCCGATAAATCGGACTGACGCCTTCGTCGATCAAGACCTTGTCGCGGCCGGTGGTGCGCAGGGCCATCATGATGCCTTCGAAGAGGGCTGTGCCGCCGTCGTAGAGGGAGGCATTGGACACTTCCATGCCGGTCAGCCGGGCCATGTCGGTCTGGTATTCGTAAATAGCCTGCAAGGTCCCTTGCGCGGCCTCGGGCTGGTAAGGCGTATACGCCGTATAAAATTCGCCGCGCCCGGACAGCGAATCGACGGCCGCGGGAATAAAATGATCGTAATATCCCGCCCCGCAAAAATTCGTCAGATTGGTCGCGTTCTTTGCCGCCAACCCGCGAAGCGTTTGCAGCGCCTCCAATTCCGAACGTCCTTCCGGAATGTTGAAGGCATCCGTCTGAAACTCGGCGGGAATATCGACAAAGAGATCGTCGAACGATTTGGCTTTCACGGCCTTCAACATTTCGGCCTTGTCCTGCTCGCTGGCTACGCAAAAATTAGTATGTGACATAATCCCTCTCCTGGAAAGAAACCGGACGATTATCCGGCAGGAGGGCGGGAAGTTCAAGCGGGAAGGAAAAAGAAGCTTAACCGTCATTCTGAAAGGTGCTATAAGTATCGTGTGAAAATTACAGTCCCAGCACAAATAAATGCAGACGGATTGCTGCCTTTTCTTGCTATTTTGGATAAACCACTCGCGTTGCATGAAGAGGTTGTTTTGGATTTTTCAGCATTACGCCGTGTGACGCCTGCAGGATTGGTTGCGTTAGTCGCCACTGTTTTAAGATGGCGTAAGGAACGGCATAGTATTGTTTTCGAAGGACTTGCGGATTGTGTAATTGCAGGGTATCTCCAACGAATGGATGTATTCAAAATCTGCGGCATCGACATGGCTGAAGCCTTTTCCCGGCATGAGGCTAAAGGGCGGTTTGTACCTGTACGATTTATTGATCATCGAGTCGACGAAATGGGAAGCGATTTGGCAGCTTGTCTTGCTCCAGGCGACGAAGGCGATGATCATCCTTGGCAATTCTTAAGGCCTTGGAGCCGAGGATTTCATCCAAGGGGCGTCCTTCGAATGAAGGCGTGGGGCTAACTTTAGTTGCAGGGCTTGTTCGACAGATAAAAGGCTGGTTAATGATCGTAAGTGGGAATGGGGTGTTAAGTATTAGGAGAGGCCAAGAGCCACAATTGTCCCTTTTACCGGAACAGGCTCATTATCAAGGAACGCTTATTGGTATGACCTTTCGTCAAGAGGATGTTCAAGACTACGCAAATTTACTTCAACGCGCAAAGTTGGATACAGGCCTCTTGCAGCAACAAGCGAAGGGAATTATATTTAGAATATGAAATTGAACATTTCCATGTGTGAATATTTTGGTCTCCATTTAGCTGATGGGACTAAAGCAGCAGAGTTTAGGACCGGCAGAATAGATCCCTATGTCGATATTTGCCAAGAAATCGTGCTGGATTTTAGCGGAGTGCGTAATGCTAATAGTTCTTTTATGAATGCATTATTGACAGGCTTAATTGAGCAGCACGGTCAACGATTATTGAATGTCCTGGTTTTTAAGGGCTGTAATCCTG
Organism: Lentisphaerae bacterium GWF2_57_35; assembly: GCA_001804865.1. Classification (GTDB taxonomy): domain Bacteria; phylum Verrucomicrobiota; class Kiritimatiellia; order CAIQIC01; family GWF2-57-35; genus GWF2-57-35. Next base: position 46,635 of record MHBK01000025.1, on the reverse strand, counting down.
CCATTCGGGTTCTGATTGAAGCTGCTGTCGAGCTTGGAATTCGTAAAACTCAGGAATCGGTTGGGGCATAGTAGTTGCATTTATTTCTCTTCGCCTGAAAGTACGGCGCCAATAGCTAAGGCCTGCTAATCACTGTTTTTCCACACGAATCCGATATAGACGATTCCCGCCAACGGGGGCGTTGGACGTGATGTTGTTCGCATTCTTCGCGGCCAACCCGCGAAGCGTTTGCAGCGCCTCCAATTCCGACCGTCCTTCCGGAATGTTGAAGGCATCCGTCTGAAATGTGGCGGGAATATCGACAAAGAGATCGTCGAACGATTTGGCTTTCACGGCCTTCAACATTTCGGCCTTGTCCTGCTCACTGGCTACGCAAAAATTAGTATGTGACATATCCCTCTCCTGGAAAGAAACCACCGGCTTACGCCGGCGGCTGCGTAGCCGCGTCCGTAAGGACGTGGATTCTTATTCATATGCGCAGGGGCGTGTGCTAAATATGTAGGCATATAACTCTGAAGAGATGCTCGAAGCAAAAAGGATGTCCCCATGATTTATCGGAAAATGACGCGACGCGAGCGGCTGGCGGCCGAATTCTACGGATATAGTCTTGCGAACTATGCCGACCATCTCGAGGTCGAGAACGAGCGGTATACGCGGCTGATGCCTGAGTTCGTCGATAAGCTGGAACGGGCGGAGGCTGAACAATGGGCGCCAGGCCGCATAGTCGCGGAACTGGATGTGCCCAAAGAGGATATTCCACGATTGCTCGCCGGAATTCGTGAAGCGAAAAAGATTGTGGATACCCTCAATCCGTCGGATGCCTTTCGCATGAGCGTGAGGCAGCAAATCGAGTACGCTTTATCCAAGGGATTAAAGGACAAATCTTCGATTAACGATCTGGTTACGCAAATATGTTACTGCGCCGCGGATTTGGGGTGCTTGCTGGAGTGGGAAGGGAAAAGCCTGGCCGCCTACAGCCAGTGGCTTCGGCGGGAAAAGGGCGTCGATTACACCGGTGTGGGCCTGCCCAATCTGGAAGAAGATGAAGGCCAGATAGAGGCGCAACCGGATAGTAATCCATAACGGCCCCCTCAAATAAAAAACTTTTAACGCAAAGGCCTCAAAGAATATCAAAGAAGAAATAGACAACGAAGAATTTTTGCCACATAGAACACAAAGAATTTAAGCACGGAATGGAAAAGTCCTTTGAGGTTGGCCTCTTTCTGGCCGTTCTCTTTTTATCCGTGTGCATTCGTGTTCATCTGTGGTTTCCTCATTCTTACGGTTATTGACTTTGAGGTAGTGCCCCCGATCCGGATCGGGGGCGCCGGCCGAAGAGGCGGCCAGCGGAGTGGCCGCCCTACCTTAAATTCACAGCTTTTCCACGCGAATCCGATATAGACGATTCCCGCCAGCTGGTGCGTTGGACGTGGTGTTGGCGGATTCGTCGTCGGTGAACGTGAACGTTCCGGTCGGATTGTTTTCCTGCCAGGTTCCGATGCCTTGGGCTGGGTTGCCGAAAGCGGACCAGACGGCGCTGTTGCCGTAGTGGTTGTCGGTGAAAAAGACGCGGTACAAACGGCCCGACACCGTTGGAATGGTCAGCAGGCGATTGGTGCTGCCGCCTTGGGTCACGGTGCGAATCGTGAAATAGGAACCCGGATTGGTGGGTTGCGTTCCGGCCACGTACTCGTCGTAATCGCCGACGTGGTCGCCGTCGTTATCGGTGGCGGCGGTGTTCGTCAGGTTGCCGAAGTGTATCCATTCCCAGCCGTCGCCGATGGCGTTGGCATTCCAATCGAAGGGGACCGTCACGGTCGTACTGTTCGTCACGATGCTGTTCGTGAGACCTTGTTGATCGTCGGCGACGAAGGCCACGACGTTGGTCGAGTTTTCAACGGAGGCCCCAACGGTCCACGAGAAGATGCCGTTGACGAACGCGGCGCCGGCGGGCGCGACGGTCATGTTGGTCGTGACGGGATTGCCGTCCGGATCGGTGACGCTCACGGTGAAGTTGGTCGTTGAGCCGACCGGCAGGATGAACGGGCCCGGCGGCGTGAAGACGATCTGTGGGCCGCGATTGGTTGGGCCGTCGGTTTCGACGAGTTTCAGGAACTGCACGAGGGCGCCGTCGTCCGTCATCTGGCTGCCGTTTTTGTCGGCGGTGAGATGCACGTAAACGCCGTTGTTCCAAAGCTCCTGGCCGCTCAGGCTGGCCGGCCAGACGTAAGCCGAGGCGTCGCTGGAGGCCAGGTTGCGTACGTTGTAGTACCTGCCGGTGTTCAGGCCCAGCAGGTCCCAGCAGGGTTGAAGATTATAGATGTCCTGTGCGTCGTCGTGGGTGTTGTTGAGCACGAGCGCGAAGGCGAGTACGACATCGCTGTTCGCCGGCGAGGCGTAGGGCGTTTCGTATTTTGCCGCGGCGAGAATGCGGGCGTTGTCGCCGCCGCCGGTCCGGGCGAGAAAATAGCGGTTCATACTGCGCAGGGCGGGGCTGTTCAGGCGCGCCCAATTCACGCGGCCGTACCATTGATCCATCCCCTCGCCATTCGGCGGGAGCTGCTCCCAGACGGTGAGCTGATTCCATTCCTTGAAATTCGGAATGCTCTTGCCGAAGTTCACTTCGAATTTCTTGAAGCCGGTGTAATACAGGTTGGGCCCCTGGGTGGCTTCGCTATAAGGCTGAATGCCCTTTTCCTGGCCGTAGAAAATCATGGGAATGCCGTCCGACATGGACATGGCGCCGTAGCGCGAGGCGGTCATCCAGCAGTCGGATTCGGGGATGACTTCGTCGTGGCCGGTGAGATTCAACAGGATGCCGCCGCCGCTGTAGGCCGTGCGGCGGCTTTCCAAGGCCTGCTTGATGTCCCACGAGTTGCCGATGTGTTCCTGCGTGAACTTGAAGACGATGTTTTCGTTCAGCACGTCGAAATGACGATTGGACCGATAGCCCGGTTTGCCGCCGTCGAGGGTTTCGGCCATGAAGACGAAGTTCCATTTCATCTTGCGCGTGCGGTTGATGACGTATTCCCAGCACTGCGGCGGGAGGCCCTGGCCGAAGTCGCAGCGCAGGCCGTCGATGCCGCGGTTGTCGCGGGCGAGGCGCTGGGCGTAGGAGCCGTCGGCCGCTGTGCTGTTCGTGCCGGAGTGGCCGGTTTTCTTGAGCCAGTATTCGCTGTAGTAGCCGATGTATTTCCACAGGTCCTTCGTGTCCGTGCCCATGCCGGCGAAGTCGTAGCCGTCGTCTTCGTTCAGGTAATCGGCGTTGTTGTCGGGATTGTGGCGGACGAGCGCGGAATATTTGCCGTAATAAAATTCCGCCACGTCGTTCCACTTGCCGAAGTCGCCGCGGTCGGGCGCGGTGGCGATGTCGTTGCTCCAGGCGCTGCTGTAATACGTGGCGGGCGAACCGTAGTCGGTCCAGAGCGAGTACCAGCCCGGCTTGAACCAGCCGATGCGGTCGTTGACGTTGGTGCAGAAATCGAACCGCACTCCGGCCTCGCCGAATTCGGCGTCCCAGGAGGTGTGATTGAACACGCCGTCGAGCATGATGTTGACGGTGCCGATTTGCCCCGTATAGACGTCGCACGCCTGCACGAAGTTGGTGAATTCGTTCAGCGCGCCTTCTTCGGTGCCGGCTTTGCCGAACCATTTCGAGACCGCGAAATAATCGCGGGTCGCGTACGGGCTGCCCGGCGTAAGGCCGTCGGCGCGGTCGATGCCGTTGGGATGGATCGGCTGGAACCAAAGGCAGTTGGCCTGGATCTTGTTCAGGTAGCCGAGGTTGAAGTTGGTGAAGCTGTCCTGATTGCCGGTGAGCAAATCGCTGAAGGTGCTGTGCCCGCCCTCGGTGTCGCTGGTGGCCTTGATGGTGAGGGTGTTAAGTTCATACATCGTAAGGTCGTGCACCTTCTTCGGCGAGGCCACCACCGCATGATCGCGGCGTCCGCTGGAGGAGTACCAATTCCAGTTCGTCGGGCTGGCGGCGTTCTTTTGATAGCGAGCGGTTAAACGATAAGCGCCGCATTGGCTGACGGCGCCGGTCCAGTAATACGTCGAAGGACCGCCGCTCATCACGAAGGCGGTGAAATACGCGCCGGTATCGTTCGTGTTCAGGAGATTGCCGTCGGGAGGACGGATGCCGTCAGGATAACCGTCGGACGCGATGTATTGATTCGTATAATCCACATCGACCCAATCGCGCCGGTTCAGATTGCAGAAAACCTGTACATTGGAAATCGCGCCGTCAGCCGGCGTGTAAACCACCGTCACGTATTGCGTCTCGCCGGCCAGCTCGTCGATGAAGAATTTGGTGGTCGTGTAGTCGGCGCTCTGGCCGTTGACTTGCAGGCCCGCCGCCCCGGGAACAAACAAAGAGAAATCGAAGATCTTGTTGTCGGGTTCGCTCGTGTTGTATTCGGCGAACCGTTCCACGCCGCCGCCGTTCCACGCGCCGATCTTGTAGCGAATGACGCTGCCGTCGCTCGCCGGAAGATTCGTCGCCGTGCCCGCCCACCACATCGCATCGCCGTCCGGATACGAGTCCTCCTCCATGTGATCGAACCCCATGGTTTGCACGAACGTGTCCGCGTTGCCCGCCACCCCTTTCGCGCCCGCCGGCGCGGCCCCGTTGGTCGTGTAATAGATGACCGCGTTGTTCACCCAGCGATTGCTGCCCGTGCCCTGCGCGTAGCCGATCTTCGCCCAGAACTGGACGTTGCCCGAGCCCGCGCTGACCCGATTGCTCGCGTGCCAGATGAATCCCGCTTCCGAGCCTGGCTCCCCGCCGTAGATAAAGCTAAACGGATGAGCCATGGCCTCCGCCTCGGACGCGAATAGAGCGCTGACCGCATTATTGCTCGTGCCGATCCAGGTCGTGTCGTGGTCGCTGTAAGAAATTTGCAGATAATATTCCACCCCATTGGTCGCGCCGTAGGCGCCGGGGGGAATGGCGGACTTCCAATACTTATTGTTTTCCCGCTCGATATCGAAAGCCAGATTCGTGCTGCTCCAAGCGCCGGCCGGCGCCAACCGATGATGCAAAACCCCGCCGGTTTGATTGCCGGGATTGCCCACGCCCTGAAATTGGTTTCCGTTGTAGATGTGGACCGCCGTGTTGGAATACGGATTGGGCGGGTTGCGCATGTAAGCGCCCTGCGGTTCATAATTGCCGGGAACGTGCCAGCAGTTGCCGGGGTTAAACCCGCCGCTGACCACATAGGAATAGTTGGCGCCGGCGTTGTTGTTGCCGCGCAAAATGCATAAGTCGGTGGAAGAGCCGACCAAAGCCAGCGGCATGGTGGATGAGATCGCATAATACACCACCGTAACCCCAGCCGCCTGACCGGGAATCGTCGCCGTATAGTTGGTGCTGCTGCCGGTTGCGGCGACAAGGTCCGCCGTCCAGCCGTTGGTCGTGTAACGCACATAGACGGTTTCCTGCGGGGATTTTGCCGCGCTCAGCTGGATGCTCACCGTCACCGTGCCGGTTCCCGCGGCGGCGGCATTATCGCTCACGGCTGTCAAATCGACCGGCCAGGCATCCGTTTCCATCGCAATGAATTGGCGATCCCACCAGCTCGCTGTGCCCGTCAGCTTCCACGTGTAAATCTTGTTCAGCGTCATCCCGATGGTCATGTTCCCCGGGCCTTCTCCCGAGCAACTGCAACGCACCTGCCCCACCGAAGCGTTAGCAGACGCATTTTGCGAGCCGGTCCCCGAACCCCATTGCGGATCCCAATCGCCATCCTGATCGAATTTGAAATTCGCAGAGCCGTCCGAAAGCGTATTGGTAAACGTCAAAGTCCAGGTATTGCCAATCAAATCATCCAGAATCATCCACGTCGCCGCCCACCCATTCATATCCCCGCGAAGCGACTCGGCCCTCGCCGCCGTGATCGTCAACAAGCCCGTCAAAAGCGCCAAAACCGGCATTTTCCAACCATTGCCTGCCCGCCCTCGCTCGCAGAGCGAGGGAGCAGGCGGGGAAAATTTTCGAGGCCTTTTTCCAATGATTGGAAAATCGGGCGTTAATTCATCCAATGGTTGGAAAACCGGGGCGGCACGGAAACTCAGGTTCATGTTGACCTCATAAGCGCATGGTTCGTCTGGACGGCAAAACCGACGGGATGAAAGTACCAGGAGCCCTCGTGGAGGTAAAGGGACTTGCTCCGGCGGTAAGTGCTAAAAAACCTTGCAAAAAGGTCCGCGGGGCCGCGGACCCTCCCGCCGACGCCAAAATCGCAGGTTGATATCGGGAGGGACGGCGGCCTCGCCGTCCTCTTCGCTTTTTCAACAGCCGCCCGGAAGAATTCAAAAGAAAAAAACAAAGTTTTTCTTCCCTGTAGGAGCCGAACCCCTGTTCGGCGATGCCCCAAGACCAGCCAGAAATGATGACCACAAAGAAGTTTTCCAATGCTTGGAAAAATCCCGGCCAAATCTTCCAACCATTGGAAACCGCCCGTCAACCCAGGCCTTCCGCTCAACCCGGAGCAAACTGCAGCATCTTGGCATGCGCTCTGTCTGACGCCGGGCAGATCCCCGCAGGCAAAGTGTATTGTGAAGGGCTGACCCTGCGCCTTCGGACCCTGCGCCTTCGCCAGTTGGCGGGCGCGGCGCGGGCTGAAGTTTTTGGGGAATTCGAGTTCCGGCAACGCGGCGAACAGACGCGACTTGGCCGGGCTTAGGTAGAGGACATCCAACAACGCCTTTTCCGGCGCGGCCATCCAAATGCGCTCCTGGCTTTGCTCGAATCCGAAGAAGAACGACAGCTCGACATGATGCACCGAAACCGAGCCCGACGACGTCCGGAGGGAAAAAAGGTCGACCCTGATGATGCATCTGTTTCGCCACACCACGGCCACATATCCATCCAAACTCAAGGCCATTCTAAGCGAAGATAAACAGAAGATTGAAACCAAGATGGAGAACGGGTAATATAAAAATGCTATGACAACATTATTGGAAATCGAATCCGCTATCGAAAAACTTTCCCTGCGGGATGTGCAGGAACTAGTCCAATGGCTGGAAGAGAATCAGATGATGATTAACGCCTCGGAAGAAATCTTTTCCATGCTGGATGAGGAAGAATCCCAAGCGCGCTCGAGGACCGCCCAGTGATCGAACGGGGTGAACTCTGGCTGGTGGATTTAGGGCTCGCCGCAAAAACCCGCCCCGTCGCGATCTTGAGCGTGGCTTATCAGGATCAGGAGCGCGCCGTGGTCACTTACGTGCCCCGCACGACCAGCCTTCGACACACACGCTTTGAAGTGCCTCATTCGGCTCCAAACTTTCAGCCAGGCGCCTTTGATGCGCAAGGCATCGGCGGCGTGCCGGTCGTGAAGTTGGTTCGCCGGCTCGGACGCCTCGATTCAGAAACTCTCTTTCGAGTTGAAGCGGCTGTCCGGGCTTGGTTGGCCCTTTAGTGCATTCGGGTCGGACCAAAACGAGAGTTGATCATCAATGCCTTACATCATAACAAGCGCTCCCAGCACCTTGTTAGCGTCGCTTTTGGGGTAGGAAAATGGCTTGTAACAGCTCGGAAGAAATCAGGGAAGAAGGCGTTCGAGGCGGGATTGCACTAAAGTTTTACGGCGGGGGGAGGGGATTTTTTTTGCCAGTTGGCGGGCGCGGCGCGGGCTGAAGCTTTTGGGGAATTCGAGTTCCGGCAACGCGGCGAACAGACGCGACTTGGCCGGGCTTAGGTAGAGGACATCCAACAACGCCTTTTCCGGCGTGGCCATCCAAATGTGCTCCTGGCTTTGCTCGAACCCGAAGAAGAAGGGCGGTTCGACATGATGCACCGAAACCGCGCCCAACGACGTTCGGTAAAGCCGTGTCCGTGCGATGGAAATGGCATAGGTAACCGACGGGATTTGGGAGATCATGCCATGGTAATACAACGCGCTCTGCAAAGAGACGTAGGCGGGAAAGGGCGCCGTCAGATAAGCGGGTAAGGCGAGTGGGCTCACCTTGTCCGGAAAGGCCCATAACCCGCGCATCAAGGACGCGACATGCTCTGTCTCGGCCAGTCGAGCCAGCATTTTGCTGGCATGGCCTGCGGGGATTTCGAGGCAGGCCGCCGCGTCGGTCGTTGTGAAAACCGGCTGCCCCAGCTTCAGAAGCCGGGCGTGCGCTTCGATCAGCCTCATGACGCACCCTCCTTCAGTGCATCGAAGACGCGGAGTCTTATGGCATCCCATGCATCTGCGTCATAGGCGTCCCGATCTTCCGCGGGCAGGTAAGCCAAAACTTGCGAGGCGAATACGCCAAAGTCGAGCGTCAACGCCTTGTCCATGGCTTCCGCCAGTTTTTCCCCGGCCTTCTTCGGAACGCGCCGGGGGTCGGCGCCCATTCCCAACAGCAGATGGAGGTCGAAAATATCCCGCGCCTGCGTTTCCTTGCGATCGGCCAAGGCCCTGATTTTCTGGCCATAAGCGGCCTGCTTTGAATAGTGGTTCGCCAGGACCGGCGGCAACTCGTAGCCGGATGTGACCAAGGCATCGACCGGCGCAAACTCCATGTCCTCTTCCATGCCGCGCCGTGAAAACTCAATCTTGGTCGGCACGGGCCGATCGACGCCGGGAATTCCCAGCCCGAGCTTCCATCGCTGGGTCGTCGGCGTTTGCTTGTCGTTGTTGATATGCACGACAGACATCCCCCGCACCTGCAGGATTTGGGCAAACGGTTTGGATTCAAGAATGCCGCCGACCTGATCCGCCAGTTTATGAACGGGAATGTCCTTCACATCCAGATCCATGACCTCGGAATATCTGGGGCTTTTAAAGAAAAACCGAAGGTTGCACCCGCCTTTCAAGACATAAAACCGCTTGTCGATTTTCCGGCCCATCTGGGCGAGGAAGATCAGATGAAACAGTTCCACGTATTGTTTGTCGGAGTAGGTTTTCATCATACAATCCTTCGAAAGAATAAATACCAACAATAGCATTATGTGTCAATTACGTGTAATATGATGAATTCGGTATATCCGGGTCGGACCCAAACGGGTGTTGATCATCAAAGCAATCGCTCCGGTAAGGTCTGGGCAAGCTTCGAATTGGGTGAGGAAAAGGCGGTCGCGACGGAGCGCGCCCCTCCAACGGAAAAAGCGAAGTTTTTCTTCCCTGTAGGAGCCGAACCCCTGTTCGGCGATGCCCCAAGACCAGCCAAAAATGATGACCACAAAGAAGTTTTCCAATGATTGGAAAAATCCAGGCCAAATCTTCCAACCATTGGAAACCGCCCGTCAACCCAGGCCTTCCGCTCAACCCGGAGCAGGCCGCAGCATCATGGCATGCGCTCTGTCTGTCGCCGGGTAGATCCACGCAGGCAAAGTGTATTGTGGATTCCGCTGAAAAAGTCCAAAAAACGCCGACTCACAGAGTCGGCCTACAACAAAAGACCAATGTTTGGGCTTCTTTTTGTAGGCCGGTTCTGCGAACCGGCGACTTTTTCAGCAGAATCTATTGTGAAGGGCTGGCCCTGCGCCCACTCGCCGCTCTATTCGAACAAAACCGAGCACGTCCGCCTCAAGCAGAGGCCCTGCGCTCGCTGTTCAATCGGCATGCGGCCATTCTTGCTACGGCGCCCGCACCTTCAACCGGTACATCTTCAAGGCGTCAGGCGACAGCGCGTTGGTCAGGCTCAGCCAGCCATCGGCGCACCCGAGATTCGTCAGCCCCGGTGCCGGCGCCCAGCCGCCCAGCGGGAAGGTCGCGTCGAACTCGACGTCGTACACCCGATCCGTCGCGCAGGGCCAGGCCAGCAGTTGGCCGATGACGTCGCACACGATCTGTGTATATACGTCGTACGGCGGTTCGGTGTTGGTCGAAACCACGTCATAGCAGTTGGCGCCATAGGCGACGTCGTATCGCGCCGCATACAGGAAGGACAAGGCATTCGTCGGATCGGTGTTCATCGTCCACTCGTTCCCGGTCGGCACGCCATCGCCATCGGCGTCCAGCAGTACGTCCGTTTCGAAATTGGTCAGGCCGTACTGCGCCATCCACCATTCCGGCGTCGGCTGGTTCGTGGTCCAGTTCGCCGCGAAGTGCGCCATCAGCGTCTTCGGACCGTCCATGAGCACGTCCAGCGGATTCACGGAGGACTCCACAGCTCCCGTCCAATTCGTGAAGCGATAGTACGCATCGGCCACGGCGACGATCTGCGTGGTCACGCCCAATCCCGCCCAGCCATTTCCGCCTACCACCAGTCCGTGATCTTCCGCCGTGGCTCCCAGCCAGTAGTTGGTGGTCCACCGCCAGGTCAGGGCGCCCGTGCCGTTGACCGTCACCACCGCCTGGGTTCCCACCCCGCCCGCCGGGTCGAGGTTCTCCGTCGCGGTCCACCCCGCGCAGACATACTGCGTCGTGCCCTGCGTGTCCGGCGTCTGCACCTGGCTGGTGAAGACTGTCCCTACCAGCATGGTGTAAACACCTGTCATCGGGATGGTGGTCCCATGCGCCGAGGCGATGCTCACATCGGCATAGCTCATCACGGTGTAGATATTGGTTTGTTCGGCCGCTGGATTCCAATTCCCGTCACCCGTCTGCGAGGCGACCACCGATACCTCGCCACCCGCCGTAAAGGACAGGTTGGTGAGGCCCGTGATGAGGCCCGGCCCGTTGTTGGTCGCAAAGCTCACGGCCAGCCCGCTGGAAGCCGCGGCCGAAAGCCCCACGATATCCGTTGCCAGGAACACACTGCCGTTGGTTGGCAGAAAGTTGGATAGGACTTGATTCGCTTTCGAGACCACCAAGCTGCCATCTGCGGAACCCTGCCAATTCACGTCATTGACCGTTCCCGTCACCGCGTAGCTGCCTACGTTGGTCGGGGCCCAGGCGTTGCCGTCGTAGGTGAACTCCACGGTCAGGCCGGATGGATCGCTGGTGGCGGTCACATTGCGCGCGGCGCCGTCATAGGTCTGCGTCAGGCCGGCAAGGTACACCCCTGCCGCGCCTTTCGAGACCACCAAGCTGCCATCTGCGGAACCCTGCCAATTAGCGTCATTGACCGTTCCCGTCACCGCGTAGCTGCCTACGTTGGTCGGGGCCCAGGCGTTGCCGTCGTAGGTGAACTCCACGGTCAGGCCGGATGGATCGCTGGTGGCGGTTACATTGCGCGCGGCGCCGTCATAGGCCTGCGTCAGACTGGAAAGATACACGCCCGCCTGCGCTTTGGTTACGTTGAATGTGTTGGTCACGTCCGGCGCCGGATTCCAACTGGCATTGCCTGCCTGCGACGCTACGATGCTTACGCTGCCCGCGCCCGTAAACGAGAGGTTGGTCCCGTCGGCCATGACCGCCGGGCCGTTGTTCGTGGCGAAACTCACCGACAGACCGCTTGACGCCGTCGCCGCCAGCCCCACTTTGCTGGTCGTCACTTGATCCCCGATCGGCAGGAACGTGATGGTCTGATCGCTCTTGGCGACGGTAGCAGACAGATAAATTATATAAGGAGATGGCCCGTCGCTGACGACATGAACGGCGGCGGTATGGGCGCCCACCGCCGACGCGTCGAAGACCACGCTGAAAGCGTCCTGCGCCCCATCGGCCAGCGTTGAGGGAATGCCATCCATGCCGAACCGTGCGGCGCCATCACCGTTGGTGGTCACGCCGCCGATCGTCAGCAGGCCGAGACCGCTGTTGGTGAGGGCCATCCAATTCGTCACCACCGAGCCGGACGGGATCGTGCCGAAATCGCTCCCCTTCTCCAGGCTCGCCGCCTCGCCGCTGGCGATCGCCTCCCCATTGGTCCCCCGTACTTGAAGATTTGGCCCGCTGTAGGTGAAGGCGCCGGACTTCCAGGATTCACCGAAACTGATGGAGTCCACGCGAAGGCCCACGGTCCCTACCCCGGCGGGAGCGGTCACCACCACCTGCGTGGAACTCTGGCTCACCACCGCCGCCGTGCCGGCGCCCCACGTCACATTGGTCACGTCGCCGGCGCACAGATTAGAACCGACGATGGCCACCGGGAAGCCGCCCGTAACGGGGCCGGTGACGGGCGAAAGGTGGGTGATCACGCCCGTCGGATTGTACGTGTAGGCTTGCGTAAATACTGTGCTGCCGGTGCTGACGGAGTACACGGTGATGTCCTTGGCTCCCGGGCTGTCGCCCGCCGGCGCAATCCAGCTCACCCAGTTGGAGCCCTGCCCGAGAAAGCTCGTGATGCTCAAGGCGCCCACTTGGATGTTCGTGATGTCGGTCCCGTTCCCGATGAGCGGGTCTACCGCATTGGTAAGAACGATTACATTCCCGCCCACCAGCGGGCCGCTCGACGGAAGAACATCTATCATGCGCCTCACCTCGCCCTCGAATGCGATCATACATTTTCCCGCATAGGCGCTGGCGGTCAGGTTGGTCATGTATAAGTAAGCCCATTTGGATACCGCGGCCACGCCGTAGAGCCGGAGCCGGACCGGACGGTTGGTCACGTCCAGAAAGTACAGCGCATTGGTGTAGTCCTTGAAGCTATTGGTGGTCGTCAAATAGTTCCGATTCGTCCATTGGCCGGTCGTATGATTGTTGTTCCCAATGATGATATCCTGCGAGAAGTTGTCCGTTTCGGAGCGCAAGTGTAACCAGAGACGCCTTTCGTCATTCATGCCCCGGAAGAGCATGTTCGTGAACGAGATCTTGTAGCCCGGGTCCACCGTGAAACAGAATTCGATGTAATTCGTGACCGGTTTGCCGGCGTAGTTATAGTTGGTCGCCGACACTCCATTGGCGAACGTGCCGGTATGCCAAGGTTCGATGTAGAACCATTCGTTTTGGTTGTATTTATAGAAATTGGTCCACGTCATCTGGGCCGACATCTTGACGTGATTGGTCGTCGCGACATAGGGGGTGCTTGCCGCAAGCATGGCATTCGTTTTCCGCCACCCTGCCAGAAGCTCCGCGTGGAGATTGCTCCCCAGGCATAGCAAGCAAACCGTGGAGGCGATCCATTTAATCGAAAAGAGGCAATGGCGTGCGGTCATATAATTTCCCCTTGTTGTGTGGCTCCATCTTATCATAGCAGACCTAGCTTGCACACTGTATTGACTGTTAATATCCGGAATATCCGGGTGAATATCCGGGTAATGATAAATATCCGGGTCGGACCAAAACGAGGGTTGATAATCAACGCCTTATATCATAACAATCGCTCCTAGAACCGTGTTAGCAGCGCTTTTTGGGGTCTAAAATCGATTGTAAGGTTTGAGCAGGCTTTAGGTCCTGTTGAGGTGAGGAAAAAGCGGTCGCGACGGAGCGCGCCCCTCCAAACGGCAAGAACTTGCTTCTTCTCTCCTGGAGGGTTCCGCTCTGTCGGAACCTCTTTCCATTCATCCGCCCTGAAGTATAGAGCGCAACGTCCAATCGACGGAGCGAGCTTGCTTGTCGCGGGGTTTCCACTTATTGTCTCAAGGATCGACACGACAACGGAAACTTCATGGATCGTAGAGAAATAGACTCTGCCGTTTGCTCGGATACGGGGAGAAGGCGCAAAGCAAACGAGGACTCGACCTTGATGTTGCCGGAGGCGGGCGTTTTCTGCATTGCCGACGGCATGGGCGGGGTGGAGGGCGGGGCCGTGGCCAGTCAGCAGACGCTGAAAATGGTTTCCGAGGCGCTCGGGGCCGATCCGCGCGTGCTCTCCTATGCCGAGAAGGTCAAGCAGCTCAAGCAGGCCCTCCTTAACGCCAATCGCTGGATTCAGAACTGGGCGGCTTCACGCGGGAACAAGGGCAGCGGCACTACGTTCGTCGGTTTGGTCCTGGATTTTTCCGGTCGCGGCCGCACGAGTTTTTTCCATGCGGGCGACAGTCGCGGCTATGGCTTTCGCCAGGGAACGCTTCGTCAACTCACCCGCGATCATTCCGTTGCCAGCGTGTTCGGCGCTCAGAATAAAGAGAGCGTTCCGGCCATGTTTAAGAACGTGATCATGAATGCGATCGGGACGCAGGGCAATTTTTCGCTGGAGCAAACGGCGGTGTCCGTGGAAGCCGGCGATCTCTTCCTGCTGTGTTCGGACGGTTTGACGACCATGCTGGCCGACGACGAGATTGCCGGTATTCTGGCCCGGCATGAAGAGGTTGGGCTTGAGGCGACCGCGCAGGCTCTCGTACAGGCGGCCAACGACGCCGGCGGCATCGACAACACGTCCGTCATGCTGGTAAAAATTCTTTCTCCGCTCCATTCCGATGCCGAGGAGGACGATGGGGTTGCCACGGATACGCACGACGCCTTGCTGGACACTCGTGCGGGGTTCGCTGAGGCAACGCCGCCGCCGGAACCTCCCAGCACGGAGGATTCCGAAATGCTGGTGCGATCGCATAGCGACGAGGAGCCGACGGCGGATCACACGCTTTCGTCGCGCGGTCGGCTGCGCTTTCTGGTCATGGCCATTGGCGGGTTTCTACTGGCTGCGGTGGCGGTCATTCTCTATTTCCAAATGCAAAAAGACTCCACCCCAATGCCCCAGCCTCCTTCGGAGGTTGTTATTCAACGGGCGCCCAAACCTGTCGTGTCCGCACCTCCGGCCTTGCCGGAACAGCCGGCGGCGCCGGTTGCGGTTCCGGCAGCGCCGGAACCCCCTCCGCCTCCCGCTTTAACCGAGCAGGAGCTGACCGCTCTGGTGCACGAGCATATCGAGAGCGGCCGGCTGGGCGATCTAAACGCTCGTCTGAGCCGGAACCCGGCTTTGGTGGAGCAGTTGCAAGCCAACCGTCAGGATTTTGATGCGTTCAGCGGCTGGTTCAGCGAGTGGAGCCGAAATGTTGCTGCGCCGGATGCCGTCCCGTCCGAATTTCAGTCGTATCGGGAGCTCATGAATAAGCTGCTTTCTTCGTTGGGGGTTGCGGACGCGAATGAATCCGAGCTTTCCTGGCCGGCCGAGGCGGCTGAGCGGGCGACGCTGAAGTGTCAGCTGATGAATCGCCTGCAGAACCAGACCGTAGAAGCCGCGTTGCGTTTTATGGAGCAGTGGGAGACCGAATCCTCGGCATTGGGCAATCAGCCGGATCGCGCCCTGGCTATTTTGGAAGCCAGCGCCGCCCAGCCCGGTTTGAAGGCCGCCGATGCCGCGATCGAATCCGGGATGACGGATTTCCGGCGCTGGTTGGATCGGAGCCGGGCTCGTCCGATCGCTGCCGAAGATTGGGAGCGGGTGGCGGTTCCGTTTGTCGTCGAGCTGCAAAAAAACATGACGTTGTTGCGTAACGAGGTGTGGGCTCGCGTGCAGGATCTTTCGCCGGAATCCGTGCGGCGAGTGGCCCCGTCGGGCGCCGTGCCGGTGGTGCTTGAGATCAAGCGGCGTCATCTCGCGGCGCTCAGCGGCAGCGACGCGAAGTCCGTCTGGGCCGAAGAAGCTTCGCGTACGCGGCTGCGAACCGTCTTGAATTATTTGTGTTCGGTGGCCGCCCCTGCCCCCGAAGGATCGGAGACTGCGCCATGAAAAACATTTTCTCCGGTCTAATTCATAATCTTAATCGTAATCATAATCTTAATCTTTCTTAATCCCGTCTTCGACAAAGCAAAGAGAGATTAAGATTACGATTAAGATTAAGATTATGATTATGAAGGGGATGGAGACGCCGTAAGGACCAGACGATGGGAAAGAGCATAAACAACGAACCGACCCTGCCGGAGGCTCCCGCTACGCGCGAGACCTCGCCGGCGGCTATGGGCGGGGATGGGTCTTCGACCACCACGTTAATCACGGTGCATTCCGAGGGCGAGCAGCAGATCGAAAGCTCGACGCACAGCTACGATCTGGCGGCGCGCATCTCGGATGGCGGTCAGGCCACGGTTTTCAAAGCCAAGGCGCGCGACACCAACGAATGGGTCGCCCTGAAAATCTTCAAGACCTCGGCGGAAGACCCTCAGTCGTTGCAGCGCTTCCGGCGCGAGGCGCAGATTTTGTCCAGCCTGGCGCATCCCAATATTGTGACGTACAAGGGCGTGTTTACAGCGGAAGGGGAATGGGGCGAGGCGCGACAATGTCTCGTAATGGAGTTTCTCGAGGGCGTCTCGCTCAAGGAATTCATCCAGCAGCATCCGCAGGGCTGCCCGTGGGCGACCGCCGCGGCTATTTTTCGGCAGAGCCTGGGCGCGCTGATTTATGCGCACGACCAGCAAGGCATTGTCCACCGCGACATCAAACCGTCGAACATTCACATCCTGCCGGACGGCGGCGTGAAGCTGATCGATTTCGGCATTGCCCGCCTGAGCGAGGGCGGCACCCACACCGGCGGCAGCGGTTTCCTCGGCTCGTTCGATTACATGGCGCCCGACTTCGCGCGCGTGAAGGACGCCGAATTCCGCGGCGACGAGGTCTCCGATATCTTCAGTCTGTTCGTCTGCTTCTACGAGATGATCGTCGGCTGGCTGCCCTACGCGAAATTGGGCGAGCGGCAGGAGCTCGATTATCTCCGGCGCTGGCACGGCCAGGCGCCCCCGCCCTCCACGGATCACGCCATTTTCCGCGTCATCACCCACCTGTCGCGCTTTATACAAAAGGGCTTGTCCCCAGATCGCGAGCAGCGCTATCAACATCTGGCCGAGGTATTGCAAGAGTTCGACGCCTTGAAACCCCGCGTAATCGTACGCGACACCCGGGAGCGGTATACGCTCACCGACGCCCTCGGCGCCGGCGGCTTTAGCGAGGTGTACAAGGCGCAGCGGGGGTCGGACGGCGCAACGGTCGCCATCAAACGGCTGTTCTCCAATCGTTCGCTCGACCGGTTCATCAAGGAAGCCGAGATGCTCTCGCTGCATCCTCATCCCAACGTGGTGCAGCATTACGATTTCTTCGAAACGCAGAGCTCCTCGGGGCGGACGGATTCCTTCCTGGTCATGGAATATCTCGAGGGCATGCCCGGCTGGAGCTTGCGGGAACGAATCCGCGAGCATCCGGACGGTTTGCCCGTGGACGAGCTCGTGGAAACGTTCGGCTATTACCTGGCGACGCTGGCCTATCTTAATTGCCACGAATACCGCGTGGTGCATCGCGACATCAAACCCGCCAACCTCTACGCGCCCGAAGCCCGGCCCGCCAAAGCCAAGCTGATCGATTTCGGTTGCGCCCGCGATGTGACCGGCACGAAAACGACCGGCAATCTGCCCGGCACCTGGGATTACATGGCGCCGGAATTCGTAACGGAAGGTTCCCGGGGCACGCATCAGTCCGACCTTTATGCGCTGGGTTTGTCCTTCTACGAAGCGCTCACCGGCCGGCCGGCCTATCCTCGTTTGCCGAAATCCGAACGCGAGGCCCTGACCGAATTTCTCGCGCGCGCCAAGGGGCAATCCAATTTGCAGATCGATTTTACCGGTCCGGTTTTCGAACGGCATCCCCTGTTGGCGGACGTGATTAAACGAGCCACAGCGCGCCGGCTAAAAGAACGCTACGCCGATGCTTTGGAGATGCGCCGGGATCTCGATCTAGTGCTGCAACAAGGGTTTGGCCGGAGTCTGCTGTCGGCGGAGGACATCGTTCCCGCTCCGGCGAAAGACGGCGGCCATGCGGCCACGCGTACGATCAATCCGTTTCACGTCGCCCATGCGCAGCATCGGCGGCGGTCGCTGGCGCGGATGGCTCGCGCGGCCCTGGTGCTTGTCTTGGCGGGCATGCTGGGATGGGCCGGATGGGTTCATCGCGATAAACTGGCGAAGGCTTTCGTCTTTGTGTACAGCCGGGTCATGGTCAAAACCCAGCCGGCGCCCATCGAAACCGCGACGTCTGTCTCGGAGCCGGTCACGCCTCCCGAGACCACGGAGGTTGTTTCTCCTCCGGTTGTGCAAGAGGCCTCCGTGGCCGCAACCGAGCCGGAGGTTGTTTTACCGCCCGTGCAGGAGACTCCTCCGTCCGGCGTTGCGCCGGCAAAGGAGGAGCCCACGGTTTCTCCCGAAGAGGAGAATAAGCTCAATTTATCGCGCGAACTGCAATTGGCGCTCGAGCCCCTGACGTATTTTGTCGCGGCGGGTTCGAAATACGACGCCCTCCGCGCCGAAATCGCCAAGTCGGCCGCCATGCTGAATCGAACGCTGAACTCGCCGAAATATGCGTCCGTCGCCGACGGCGCGGCCGTGCGCGAAACACAGGCCGCCATCTGGCGCGGCATTTTGAACGAGGTCCTCAATATTCTGCGGGAACAAAAGGATCTTAGGCTGCTGCCTCTTTCCCGCGGTTGCCTCTATGCCTTGTTCAATCTGCATCCGGCCGACGCCGCGCATCCGTCCTTTCAGGCGCGGTTCGAGCGCGAAGTCGCGGAGGTTAAGAAGCATTATCCCGACCTTCAAATCGCGCCCTATCTGCCCCTCCCTCAGTCGGAGGTGTTCCGCATCGCAACGGGGCCTGAAGGCCAATGGCTCACGAATCCTTTTCTGGACGAGGTCTTTGCACGTCCAGAGGCGAAAGATGTCCGCGCCCGCCTCCTGCCCCATTGCGCGACGCTGAACCTGAGCGCCCGAACCGCAGAGGGCCAAGTGAAGCGCGAGTTGGCGCTGTCTTTCGTCCTGGCGCCGGATGGCGATTCCGGGACGGGCCTGGCCCCCAACGCCTTCTACATGGCTACCGTCGAGACGACGCTGGAGGCCATGCGGTGTTACCGCGACGATGCCGCCCGCTGGTCTCCCTCCGAAAGAAAGCTTTTCTCCGGCGTGGTCGCCGGACGCACCCCGGGCCAGAACGATCATCCCTATTTCCAGGCCCGCCCGGAGGAGGCGATGGAGTTCTGTAATTGGGCGAGCACGCTCGCCGGCCTGCCGCCAGTGTACCGCAAGAACGACGACGGACGCTGGATGGCCGATCTGCGGCAACCCGGCTTCCGGCTGCCCACCCGCACCGAGTGGGAATATGCCGCGCGCTACGGATTCGATTTCTACCGAAAGCCGGGCGCCTCCACCTGGGCCGAACTGCGGAAGAATCTGCAAACCGGTTCGCTCGTTCACTACTACTTTAAGCGGGAGCTGCGCTACGGCGCCGCGGCCGCCCCGTATCCGCTGGGCCTCTACGACCTGTGCGGCAACGTCGAAGAAATTTGTATGACGGAAGATATCCCGGCCCTCGGTCCCGTCGAGCTGCGCGAACCGCAGTTTGTGCTCAAAGGCGGGAGCGCCAAGAGCCGGACGGATTCGGAAGTCGTCCCGTCGTACGAAGCAAAAACCATCGACGCCACACACGAGTTTGTCGGATTTCGGCTCGTGTTGCCGGCGGCGGTGGAACCATTCCAATAAGGAGCTAAACATGAATCGATTCAAGCGGATTAGGGGTTTGATGGGCCGCGGCGCGTTCGTCTTGCTGTGGGCTTTGCTGTGCGGCTGCGGAACGACGCTGGTCAAGGTGCAGAATATTCCGGACGATCATGCGGCGTACCTCGTCAAAGGCACGCTGGGCGAAGTCGAGGCGCAGCAGGCCATCGCCAAGCGCATCGTCGTCGCAGAACTCGCCCGCCGTCTGGAGGACGCCCCGGTGGCAGACGCTCGGAATCTTCCGCTCTGGCAGAAACGGCTCGATACGCTGTCCGCGCCCGTCGCCATCGAAACGGACCGGTTCGAGCAGTCGCCCGAACTTCGTACCGTCTCCGATCGCGCCCGCGTGACCCAATATATCCAAAACCATCCGGAGCAGTTGTCGCTGGACGGATCTACCTATTCCAAAGAATGGAAAGAGACCCTGGCCCAGGCGGAAGAACAGGTCGAAAAACTGACCGCCGATCGCGCGCAATTTCTCAAACAGGCGGACGCCGCGACAGCTGCCCGCGACTACTTGAAGACCCTCACGGCTCTGGCCGGCGCCCTTGAGATCACCCCTGACGACACGGCGCTGGCCGATCGCAGCGCGCAGGCTGCCGCCGCCGGCTGGACGGCCGTAAAAGGTGCGTTGGAAAAAGCCCTCCTGGTCGATGCCGGCGCCGATCCCAAGGCCCTCGACGCGCTTGAAAAAAGCGTCATGTCGCAACAGGACGCGCTCGTCGCGTTCGTTCGACTGGCAACGTCCACTCGCACTGCCAAACCCTTGCTGAGCGCCGAACGGCTCAAAGAGTCGAAGCCCCTCCTGCAGCGTTCCGGAGAAGTTTTGGGCCGCGTATGGGAGAAATCCACCGGCCTGCTGGCGGACCGCAACGAATTCTGGGGCGTCTACAAATATCTGGCGGCGCGAATCGAAAGCGCCCAAACCCGGCCCGCATTGAAATCCAGCGGCTTGGAGGCCAAGGCCAAAGCGCTGTACGTCGAGCGTCTGGTTCCCGGCATGGCGTATTTTGTCGACGCCGCCAGTGGGGCCTACGATCAAGACCAGTACGGATTGTCCTACGTGTTCTGCCTGATGGCCGAAGAGATGTATGACTACGCCGTGACACAGAAGCTTTCCCTGCCGGCCGACGCCGCCACGCGCCTGGACTTTGCGCGCACCATCGAAAAAGACGACGTCGAAAAAATCGCGGCCCAGCACACCCGCCGGCTCATCATGCTCGATTTCTTGCCGGCCGTTACCGAAGAAGGCGGCCAGGTGGCGTACCAGGGGCGAACCCTGTGCAATAAAAAGTATGCCTCGGCCAATGCCCTCGCCTGGCGGCTGAACGTGCCGCAGGGCAAGGTGCTCACGCAAAACATGGTCGAGCCGCTGGACCCGGCGGACACCGTGATTTCCGGCGAGATCAAGGAGATCACGATCAATGCCTTGCCGGTGCGGGAATACGACCAGCAGTTTATCGAAGTCGGCAGCGAGAACATCGTCGAGGTGGTGAACCCGCTGTATAAAATTCGCGAAGGCCAGCTTCGCACCATCTGGCAGCAGGAGGTCGCGAAGTTCTATCGGATCAAACGCGAACATCGCAAGGAAGGCATCCTGTCGCTGATGCTCTACGGAGAACACCCCGGGCAGCCGCCTGCGACGCTCTTGTCGCTGAACACTCAGTTCCCCAGCACGGAGCTTCCGCTGACGAACCTCTCCATGCAGTGCGAGGAAATTGCGTTCGCCAATCCCATCTCGGGCACTCCGCGTACGGCGACGTTTAAGGACGACCTCGTGTCCGATCCCTATCCGCAAAGCGTTCCCGTCCAGTTGACCTCGGACAAGGAGATTACCAAGGCCGTACTGGACTTCGGGCTGAGCAAGATCGACGAAGCCATCGAAGCGCTAGTGGTGCAATATCCCATCTCCAAGCTCGCCGAACCCGCCATGGACGCGCAAAAGAGCGGCGACTACGCCGGCGCCGCCGAGTTGTGGGGCCAGTTCAGCCTCTACATCCGCCAGCTCACGGAATCCACCCTTCCCGAAGCCGAACGCGAAACCATCTCGTGGACCGCCCTACGCGGACAGATGGAGAAAAACCTCGCCGCCTGGTCCCAAAGCCGTTGGAAAGGCCGCGACGCGACAGCTCTTCAAGGCGCTGCCAATTTCTGGGCCAACGCAACCCGGGACGCGCTACAGGCTCAAGGCGACGGCGCGAAATAATGAGCGACGAACTCACGGTCCGCAGGCATTCGCCATCCGGCGAATGCCTGATCGCCCGCCTGGAAACAGCCCGGACACCCTGGACTCGATTGATCGGATTGCTGGGTCGGACAACCCTTCCTCCGGGCCACGGCCTGCTCTTGGACCCCTGCCCATCCATCCACACCTTCGGTATGCTGTTTCCCATCGACGCCATCTTCCTGGACAACGAAAACCGAATCACCCGCATTCACCGCAACATCGGCCCCTTCCGAATCGTCTTCGGCGGCCGAAAAGCAACAAGGGTCATCGAAGTCCAATCCGGCTGGCTGCCAAAGGATGCTATCGCCATCAGCGATCACCTGGCGTTTTGCCGAATGTCCTCCTCCCCATCCCCCTCATAATCGTAATCTTAATCATAATCTTCCTTCTCTTCTTCGCTCAAGGAGGAAGCCCGCGAAACACGCAAAAAACGCGAAAAAATGGCATAAAAACTCTCCAAAAATCGGTTTTTTGTTCAAAATATCGCCAAAAAAACCATCTTCCGAGCCTGCGCAGCCGTAAAAGTCGATTTTGATGCCTAAAAAGCGTCGCTAAAGTTGCCTTGAGAGCGCTTGTTGTGACGTAACTGTTTGATTACCAACAATAGATTTGGTCCGACCCGGATGAACAATACAATAGTTACCGATCGGTAATATGAATGTTCAAAATCCAGAGCAATTAGGTGCGGCTATACGCGCAAGACGCAGGCAGCTGAACGTCACTCAAAAGGACTTGGCGATGACGTGCGGTACAGGCCTTCGCTTCCTCATCGATCTTGAGAAGGGGAAACCCACCTGCCAAATCGGGAAGACCCTTCAAGTTCTCCAGGCCTTGGGGCTGAAATTCCAGATCGTTAGCCCTGCCGTGGAGACCGGCCTAGGCGAGGCCTCATGAATACCTTGATGGTTTACTTAAACAACGAGAGAGTCGGAAGCCTCGAACAAGACGACAGCGGCTTGCTTCAATTTTCTTTTGCCAAACGACTTTGACGAACTGCTCATCCAACTGTACAGTAATGTACAGATTGGAGAAGCAACGTGAAGACCATCAGTTTCACCGAATTCAGAAATCGCGCTTCGGACATGATGACGGAAGTTGAGCATGGCGAAACGCTTCTTATCGTTCGCCATGGCCGCCCCATTGCCGAGGTTTCGCCTGTCACGGATCAGCAACCGTCTTGGAAACGCCCTGCATTACGCTTGGCGACCAAAGGCGCCGGCTTGGCCTCCGCCATCATCGAGGAGCGTGATTGTGAAGCTCTTCCTTGATTCTTCGGCCTTTGCCAAACGGTTTGTTGAAGAAACAGGGAGTCAAGAGGTTGAACGGTTCTGTTCTCAAGCAACGGAACTGGGCTTAAGCGTTATCTGTGTTCCGGAAATCATTTCGGCATTGAATCGTCGGCTTCGCGAAAAAAGCCTGACTCGGCAGGATTACGCTCATGCAAAGCAACGCCTTTCCCAGGAGGTTAGGGATGCGATCATCATTAACCTGACGCCGGAGGTTATACAGTCGAGCATCGGGATTCTGGAAACAAATCTCTTGCGAACAATGGACGCCCTCCACATCGCATGCGCCATGGCCTGGGAGGTCGATCTGTTCGTGTCATCGGACCATCGCCAAATAATCGCCGCAAGAACTGCTGGGTTGAAAACAAATCAAATATAAGCGCTGGCAATCCGCGGCGGTGGCGCGGAGTTGCAGCCCACGCCCACCATGTTGGAACTTGCAAACGACGTCTTCCCGAGGGCATACTGCACGCAAGGAATGACTATGATGGAGTTCGGTGCAGACAATAATGGCCAGGGGATGCTGGTGCTTTCGCTCGGCGCTCTGGCCGCGGTCATTACCATTGCGGTCTACACGGAATTGAAGAACAAGCGCATTCCTAATTGGATCGCCCTTCTCGGCATCCTGGCGGGACTGGCCATTGGCTATTTGCCGGGCGGCATCAGTTTGCGCGCCAGCTTCGCCGGCCTGGCGGCCGGCTTCGGGTTGCTGTTTATTTTTTATGTGTTCGGCGGCATCGGCGGGGGCGACGTTAAACTCATGGGCGCGATCGGCGCGTTAGTGGGATATCCGCTGATCCTGCCGGTTGTTTTTTACACGGCCATCGTAGGCGGTTTTATGGCCATTATGCTCCTGATCTGGAAGGGGCGTTTCTGGCAGGTTCTTTCCTTGTTTCGGCGAAAGAGCGAACAGACGGCGGCGCCTGAGCCCCGGGAGCCCCTGACCATTCCTTACGGCGTGGCGATCGCGGCCGGATGTGTTATGGCCCTTTTCATGGGAGTTCATTAAGCCATGCGCTACGTCAAAAAAATGCTGAGTGACGATTCCGCGCAGGCCCTGGTTGAATTTGCGCTGGTGATTCCATTTCTGCTGCTCCTGTTGTTCGCGTTGATCCAAAGCCTGCTCATCGCGCAGGCGGCGCAACTGGGCAATTATGCGGCTTATGCGGCGGCCCGCGTCTATGCCGTGCGGTCAGGGGTGGCGGGTCTCGACGGCGATGCCGAGGAGTATGCCAAAAAAGCGGCCGCCCTGGTGTACGCCCCGGTTTCCAAGCTGATGCTCAATGAGGCGGCCGCGCTTCCCGGCGGCGTGGACGGACTGCTGTCGGGAGGGTTTCCCGATTTTGTGGACAACGCGGCGGAGATTGGAGAAGGCTTTCTGACCGCTTACTACATCCGCCTCAGCAGCGCCGGCGGCGGCGATTTCAGGGTATCTCGCTCCGGTTCGCCGGAGCAGGTCAAGGTGGAGCTGGACTTTGCCTATCCCATTTTTCTGCCCGGTCTGGCCGAAGCCTGGAGCCTGGTAGCCGGCGAGCGGAACATGAAAACCCATTTGCAGGACATGAACGTCGCTTCCGATTCCGCTGCGGCCGATCTCGCCTCGCCTTATCCTTACGTCATCGTCAAAAGCAAATGCACGATGGGCTATGAGCCGTGGAGCGGCACGCCGCGGCAAGGCAAGACCGTCTCGTCCGATGCCGCGACCGATCCTTCGCTGGCCCAGCATATCCAGGATATTGAGGCCGCCAAACAGGCGTTGGATGCGGCCGTGGCCGCCGAGAAAGCGGCCTATGATCAGTGGGTGATAGCCCAAAATAATCTCGCGGCCGCACAGGCCGCTTATGACGCCGACCCTTCGCCCGCAAATCTGGCCGCGTTGAATGCCGCCAAGGACGCCGAGGAAGCGGCTCATAACAATTATCTGGCGAAAAAAGCGGAACGGGAACAACGAGAAGAAGAATATGAGGATCTCATTGGAATGTAGGCCAACATGAGCGGGTTGAAAAAAATGTTCGGTATTTTGCTCTTGCCGCTTCAGCGCGCCCGCGCGCTGCGCGCGGATGACCGCGGACAGGTCGTGCTGTTAGCCGGCATGATAGCATTTCTGATCGCGATCATGGGGCTGGTCACGCTCGATACGGCGAAAGGCATTCACAACCGCATTACGGCGCAAAACGCCGTGGACTCCGCCGCCGATGCCGCCGCGCTTTGGCAGGCTCGCGGTTGCAATCTGCTCCAGCACTTGAACAATTTGCACTACGACACGAATGTTGCGGTTTATATATTGGAAGCCAACGCACTGGGCGCTTGTGCCGCCGCGGCCATCCTGAAGGCCTTTGTACTCACGTATGCCGCGGGCGAAGCCATGTGTATTCCTTGCTGTCTGGCGCCGTTCATGGACCGCGGTCAGGAACTTTTCGTCGAGGCTCTGATGAAAATGCAAAGCGTGATCAAGGATCTGTTTCCTGTACTGGCGTTCGCCTATGCGAATGTCTCGGCCTATGGCAGCGGCGCCGATCCTTTTCCCGAAGTGGTTTCGCAATATGCATCCGGTTTGCTGAACCAGATAGGCATCGATGTGCCCGGCTTGGGCGAGATCGTGGGTTCTGTCGGCAGCGCCCTCGATTGGGTGCCCCTCTATGCGATGCCGCTGGACCCCGATTCGCTATCGCTGCAAGTGGAGGAAAAGGAATGCGGCGAATTGGAAGCGCCGTGGCATTTCCCGGAGTACATCGCGGCGCCCATGGCGACGGTGGGGCGAGTGGCTTGCGCGGAATGCTTTCAATACGACTTGCCCGACGACTGGGGCTGGAAGGATTCCTACTACTATGGCAATCCGGGTTTCATGACGTGGCTGGCCGGCAAAAAAGAACAGGGCGAGTTGCTCGGGATGGGCGATCTGACTTGGTTCAATGCCGAAAGCCGAACCTATCAACAGATGCGCGACACGCATAGCAAGACGCTTTACAAGGGCGACATCCGCACCGGCGATGCGTCCGCCGCCTTGAAAATTCCGGCCTTCATGGGCATTGCCAGCAGCCAGGTGGAAGGCGAGCCGGTAATATCGAAGGGCGATGCGAATGCGTCGCCGCGCCTGATTACCGTGCACTTGCCGCCAGACACGGACCCGAAGGAAACCACCGCTTATTTGATCTTCCACTGAGGACTCTATGAACCCGGCAAACCATAAACGACGGCAAATCCTGCGGCGCGACGGCGAGTCCGGCCAGGCGCTGGTCGAGGCTTGTCTGGGTGCGGCGCTGCTGGTGCTGGTTTGGGCGCTGGCCATTTATTCGACCTTCATGGCGTCCAATTATATTCGTACGGCGATGGCGGCGCGTCATGCGGCCTGGATGCGGGGCAACGGCGGCTCGCCGGATGCGGCGGCTATGGAAGGTGGTTTCTTTTTTCAGGCGGGGCTCGTGAAGGTGGAGGAAATCGAGGCGATCGGGTTGGACGGACTTTTTTCCGGCGACAGCGATCAGAATACCTTGGCGAATGCCGGCGAAGGGCCTTTCCGTTACAAGGTTACTTTTGGAATCGACGACGTCGCCCATGCTGCCACTTACCCGTTTGTCCTGATGAAAACCAAGCTGCCTTACATGCCCGAAACGAAGCTCTACTCGTTCCTGAGCGTGAGCTCGGTCTGCCAGTGGGACGAAGTTAATAACGCTTGGACCTCATGGATCGATGCTTTGGAGGGAATATGGGACGCGATTGTCGACAATCTGTTTTGATGTCGCCGAAAGCGTGGCGGCCCCTGCTCCAGTTTGCCGGACAGCTTGTTTTGTCGGCGGTTGTGGCGGCCGTATTCTTCATTTTAGCGCGCGTCGCCGGGTCTGCCTGGGCCTCCTTCCAAGCGCCTCCGCCGGCTGTGGCCGCGGCCCCGCGCGGGGTCGGAGGCTACGCCTCGGCTCCTCCCGCCCGGTTGTGGCCGCTCTATCCGAGTTTTCATCCCTCCGGCGTACGCGCCATGACCATCAACGGCATCGAAATCCTTTCGGAAGACGGGGAACTCAAAGGATCCGCCGCGGATGTGTTGGCCTATTATGGCCGGCAGATGGCGGCCCGCGGCTGGAGCGACGTGACGGAGGAGTCCTTCAACCTCAGCGAGGGCCTTCAGGCCGCGGGCAACGATCCGCAGCTCGACGAGCAATTCTTCAAGACCTACAACGACATCATGGAATCCAATCTAGCCTTTCGCCGCGGGTGCTGGACGGTGGTGATGAACCTATCGCCCGGCCTTCGCCCCTGGACCATGCACATCCGGATCTCCGCTTATAACACGCCCACGGTGCAGGATATTATGGAAGCCCTTGTGTTGACGCCTTTGGAAAAGGCGCCCAAGGATGGCGTGACGATGCGGGCGGAGGAGACGGTGTCCGGCAGCCGCATTCGTACGCTGATTTACGAAAGCCCCTTGCCGCCCTCCGAGTTTTATATCCGCCAAGTCGACTCGTTGAAGGCGGCGCGCTGGAGTCCGGTTTTCCTCTCGCCCGCGCGAGAGGAGCAGGCCCGATTATTCGCTGTTTTTCAGAAGGGCGGCCGTTATACTTATGTGATCGTCAATCCCTCGCGCAGCGGCCGCGGTTCGTCGGCCGTGGTGTCCGAGATGGACGAGGGCCGGGCGGCCATCATGGAACAGAGTTCCTTATGAAAAAGAAATTCATCAAACGCATGAAGGCTTTTATCGCCGATGAACGCGGCCAGGCCATGACGGAATACGTCATCCTCTCCGCCATCATCGTGGTTTTTTGCGCCTGGCTCTACTACCCGCACAACGGCATCTATAAAAACTTCCGCGACCGCTTCGACCTGACCGCCCTCGTGCTGCAATGGCCGGGGCCGTGATTCTTCCAGGGGGAAGGGCTTTTGAGAAGATCGATTAGCGCTCCAACGCAAGTCCCTCGGTATTTGTTCTTTTGGAGCCGGGGCGAGTCGCCTGTCTCTTATACACAAAATTTTCCAAGAGAGTCGTCATCCAAACGAGTCATCATTCCTTATCCGTGGGGCAACTCTTTCAGGAGAAGAAGGAGCCCCACGGATGGCAAAGCGGTCCCACGGATCGTCAAGTCTGAGCCTTAAGGGTCATGCAGCCGCTCCGAAGTGGACCTGAAGGTGGCCCGGCTTCTCCCTGCCCGCAACGCTTCGCGTAGCGATGCGCAGGCGGGCGAAGACGGGCTCTTCGGCTTTCTGAGGCCGCGTGTATAAGAGACAAGCAAGTTTTTTGGAGGGTCGCGCTCCGTCGCGACCGAAAGAAAAAGGTTCCGACAGAGCGGAACCCTCCAAAATCTTTGAGAGCTTTTCGGATGAGGCAAAGAAATCGATAGCGATGAAAGAGACCTCATCTGAATACTCTTTTATCCGTGGGACCGCTTTGCCATCCGTGGGTTAAACTTTTTTCGGGGTAGAAAGGTCCCCGCAGATGGCCATGCGTCCCGCGGACAGGGTCAAGGAGCCGTCAAATCGTTCACCTGTTTTTTCAAATTTTCGATCAAGGGGCCGATGGTCTTCAAGGTTGCTTCTTCGCCTTCGATTATGGAGGAGAAAGCCTGTTTGTAGGCATCGACATCGGCATCGGCCGCCAGCAGCGTAATCAAGCGTTCTGCTGCATCCAGCCGTCCCCAGAGATAATCGTTTTCGCGAAAGCTTTTTCGAACGAAGGCATTGAAGTGGCCCAGCGCAATTCCTTTGAGTTTGTTCTTGGCTCCGCGAGGGGAGAGTTTGAACACATCGTCGGGACTCATGCGAAGGACTTGAATTTCCTTCAGCTCTCCGACATCGCCCAGGATGCGAATGGGGTAAATCAAGGCATCCCAGAAGGGGAACCCCAGATAGCGGACCAGCAGGTTCTTGATCGTGTCCCGATGCCAAAAAGCCACCGCGCCATGACAACGTTGGAGGAATTCTTCTCCGAAACCGGATAAAACCCGGTTGATCGAGCTGCCGAATTGGGCGATGAAGCGTCCGATGTCCGCGCCGTGATCCTTCAGAAACAAAACATGGCCATTAGGGAGATCGATATATTTTTTCAGCGACTCTTCTCCAAAAAGCAGCAGCAATTCCTCTCGCTCCTTATCCTGTAGCCCGCCCCCGCCCATAATGAAACGTAAGCGGTCGGCCATCTCGGTCGTGATGCTTTTAAGCAGGTCAATTTGCTCTCGGGAAGGATAAGAGGGCTGCCCGGCTCGGTCATAAAGTTGATTGATGCCTTGAATGACAAACCGAATGCGGCGTAAGGAATAGCCAAGATCGAACGTTTTCAGGAAATCGACCTGGGTCGGCGTCGGGCGCACGGCTTTTTCAAAGAGCCCGATTCGAGCCGCCTGCTCGTGAACGATATCTCCGATCAAGGAGGCCTGTCGAGAGTCCGGCGGATAGCCGCAGATCTTGGAAACGACCCTGGCGATCGTCTCGATCACTTGGGTGAGTTTGATGCGGGCGTAGATGCTGTAAGCCAGTCCAAACTCGTTGATGGCGTTGTTGTGCATTTGATCGCGGACGGCTTCGACTTCGTATTTATTGGCTCCCGTCAGGGCTCGGGCGGCATGGGCATTTCTGAAGACATGCTCCTGGATTCGATCGAAATTCTCGTCGACGATTTCGTTGATCAGTCGAACCCGTTCGTTGAACCGTTGAACGCGCATGAATTCGTCGAGAATCGGTTCATGCGCCCGGATGTCTTCGATCCGATCTTTCACCGAGCTGATGAAGCCCAGTTTGCTTTGAATGCCGGCTGCCGTCCTTTGCAGCCAATTCGGCTCGGTCTCGTTTGTTTCCTGGCTCAACTCGGGATGCGGCTCGATATACAGCAAGCGTCGATCTACCTCCAGAGAAGCCGGCCTTCGCACGATGGCGTCGATGCAATGGCCGAACGGATAATTGTCGAGAACGCCGCCATCGATATATTCGCGGTTGGGAACGGACTGCGATGCGAGTTGGTAACGACGAAAGAACTCTTTCTCGGCAGCGGCCAACGGCAGCCAGTGTTTTTGCTCGTTGGCGTAAACGGTCGCGAGGCGGATCGACGGAAACGCAATGGGAAAAGAGGACGTGGCGCGCGCTGCAAATCCCAGCAGGGGATCGTAGCTGCGATTGAATTGATCCCTCTCTCCGCTTTTGTAGGAAAACCGGAATACATGCCGATAACTGCAGTCGGTGGCCTGTTGGATGTGTTGTGAGGACGAGAGGCGTTGCTCATAGCCCTGAAAGTCCGTGGCCGTGACAAATAGTTCAAGCGTGTGACCAGGCGGCATCAAAGAGGCTCCGCCGGTTTTATAAGGCTCCATTTTTCCCAGCGCGTCGTAGAGCCATCCGAACATATAATCCTTGTAGGGTTGTAAAGGCGGGTTCATTCCAAAAAAATCGGTGATGGATTTTCCGATCGCATACCCCATTTT
Organism: Lentisphaerae bacterium GWF2_57_35; assembly: GCA_001804865.1. GTDB lineage: Bacteria > Verrucomicrobiota > Kiritimatiellia > CAIQIC01 > GWF2-57-35 > GWF2-57-35. Next base: position 16,490 of record MHBK01000025.1, on the reverse strand, counting down.
CTTCAAAAATACCGGCGTGATTCGATGTCCCAGCAAGCTGAAGATGTTTCCTTTCTCCAGCCAGACCGCGCGGAGCGAATCCTGGGATAAATTATGGGCCAGGCACTTGGCTAAAACTACGCCGTTGATGCCGCCGGCTGAAGTGCCGGAAATCACGTCGACCACGACTCTCGTCCGGGCGCCGTCTTTTAAGGCTTGGGCCTGTAAAAAATCCCAATAGACCCTGGCCGTATCGGTGGGTTCGAATGGATTGGCCGCCGAATCGTCGACGAACGCGGCCGAAGCGCGCACCAGATTGTGAATCTCCTTGGTAATGCCATGCATATATACGGCGAGCGAAACGCCGCCATAGCACACCAAGCCCAGACGAAGTTCTTTGATGCTGACGGGTTGTCGAGACGATGAGTCGGCCATATTCCTTCTCCCTTCTTTTCTGCACCCTCCCTTGACCGTTGAAGGCCATTAACTTACTTGAACATCTTTTGGGCGCCAATATCTATTCTTGACCTGCATTGGATCATGCTAAAAATTGGGTGGAAAAGGAGGATCTAATGGATGGGAAAAAAGGGCGGCGCAGGGTTGGCCTGTGTCTGGGTTGTTTTTGTATATCGGCATTTCTGGCTTTCGGCGATACGCATTATGCGGATCGGAGTAATCCAACTCCTCACTCTCCCTATCTGACTTGGGGTGATGCGGCAACGTCGATTCAGGAGGCCGTCGATGTCGCCTCGTCGGGAGATGTCGTGCGTGTTGCGGATGGCGTGTATGACGCGGGCGGAACCGTTGTTTTCGGCATGACCAATCGCGTGACGATCAATAAGCCGATCGTTGTTGAAAGCGCCAACGGCTGGCCGGCTGCTGTGATTCGGGGCCAGGGGCCTACCGGCGATGCCGCCGTTCGATGCGTCTATCTCGCAAGCAATGCGAGCCTTTCCGGCTTTACCCTTACCGGCGGCTACACGCGGGTTACCGGACCCGGCTGGGAAAACGATTGCGACGGCGGCGGCGCGTATTGCGAGAACAACACCACGATTTCCAATTGCCTGATCACGGGAAATTCGGCGTTTCATGGCGGCGGCGTTCGCGGTTACAGCAATACCATCGTCAAAAACTGTTCCATCATAGGAAACTCAGCCCTCCCAAATTCCTACGCTTCGAGCGGCGGCGGAGCGGCGGGCTGTCATTTGATGAATTGCGAGATTATCGGGAATAGAGCGGGTTCGGGTGGTGGAGTAGGCGGAGGAATCGTTGAGGATTGCACTCTATCCGGCAATTTATCCGTTCGGGATGGCGGCGGCGCCTGCGGCAGCGTCATTCACCATAGCGATGTCGTTGGGAATGTCGCGCGGGGCTGGGGCGGGGGCGGGCTTTACGAGTGTTGGGCATGGGATTGCACCATCAACGGCAACACAGGGCCTAATGGAGGGGGCGTATATTGGAGCTACATGACCAATTGCACCATTACAGGAAACACGGCCTCCTACGGCGGCGGTCTCTATCAGGGCACGACTTATCGATGCATCGTCCTTAATAACTTTGCCTCAAACAGCGGCGGCGGCGTCTGCAACGGCTTCTTGAAGAATTGCTTGATCGCCGGCAATTCAACTGTGGAAAATGGCGGCGGCGGATATTTCTCCGGTGGCGGTACGCTTCAGAATTGCACCATTTTCGGAAACTCGGCCAACGTGGGCGGGGGAATCGCTTATGGCGATGCCGTAGAAAATTGCATCATCGTTTCCAACACGGCTTCGCCCTCCCAAACCGCATCAGGACGACAAAACTATTTCACCGTGTACAGCGGGACCATGAACTACGTTTGTACGATGCCCTTGCCGGAAAGCGGCGTGGGAAATCGCACCAACGATCCGTCGTTTGTCGATGCGGCCTCCGGCGATTGGCGGCTTGCGGCGAATTCGTCCTGCATCGATGCCGGAAGCAATCAGACCTGGATGACGGGATCTGCCGATCTTGATCGACGACCCCGTATTTTGCACAACACAGTTGACCTGGGCGCATACGAAGCGGTGCTTCCCGAGTGGGATACGGATGGCGATCACATGCGGGACGCTCAAGAACTTCCGGCAGGAACCGACCCCAATAACAGCGCGTCTTTTCTGGGTATCCTTTCCCTGGAGAAGAGCGTGCAAGGACATATCGTCTCCTGGTCCAGCGTGGATGCGCACCGTTATCGGCTGAGTCGTTCCACCAATCTCATGACCGATGCCTTTACGGTCATCGTGACATCCAACCAATGGGCCAGCCCTCCCATGAATGTTGAAACCGACAAGACGGTAATGGGCAACGGTCCATGGTTTTACCGCATTGAAGTGGAATGATTCGCATCGTCTGGGTGCATCTTGACACGGCCGCAGATTGCATGGGGAAAAGAAGGCGCTCAGCGGAGTGAGCGCCCTACTCACGGCAAAGAAAGGTAGGGACGGCGCTCCGTCGCCGTCCGTTGTTGCGGCCGTGTCGAGATGCACCCGCATCGTTTTTCATTCGATTTCAGAATTGACGCTGGATGACATTGTCACTACACATATGAGTAGTACTTATGAGAGAACCAACAAGAAAGCAGCAACAAGTGTTGGACTATATCCGCGATGAGATCGAATCGGGGCGTCCCTCACCGTGTGTACGAGAGATCGCGGGCCATTTCGGATTTCGCAGTACAAGGGCGGCGTGTGATCATTTGACCGCTCTTGAAAAGAAGAATTGCATCAGGCGGGAACCCGGAAAGGCGCGCTCTGTTCGGCTTGTGGAAGAAAAAAGGGCAGATCGGCATTCGACGGTGGATGTACCTGTGTTGGGCCGGATTCCTGCTGGCGCTCCCATTGCAGCAGAGGAACAGGTGGAGAGACGGCTTCGCATAGGCGTCGAAGCACTTGGTTTTCATCCGTCGGATAAAACATTCGCACTGGTTGTTCGGGGCGATTCTATGATAGGAAGGGGCGTGTTTGACGGCGATGTCGTCGTTGTTGACGGCGCACGCGAGCCACAGGATGGCGATATGGTTGCCGCGCTAATCGATAACGAGTGTTCGTTGAAGACTCTGGTGAAGCAGCAAGGAAAGACGTTCCTGAAACCAGAGAATCCGCGCTACGAAAATCTTGTTCCGGTGGATGAACTGCGGATTCAAGGCGTGGCAAGAACAGTAATCCGAAACTTGGCCTGACAACATCATGACAGCACAAAGCACGGTGATGACAAAAAGAGAACTGCTGGACGCGCACAAGAGCACGCCACAAGGGCTAATGTTTTATGCATCGTTGTCCGAACTTCGAGCTGACCGTGCGCTTGTGTCCTACTTGCATCCGCTTACTCGCGCATGGCATGATCTGGATCTCGATGGCGTCCTCTGCCTCGAGGGGTTGCCGACTCTTTATCTCACCATCCGACATAAGAGAGTCTCCGCCGAGGAGGCCGCCGACCTCCAACGACGTTTCTGGAATCAAGGACTTGCAACGATTCTCGTCATTGTGGATACCGTGAATGTTAGAGTTTATTCAGGATTGAGCCGGCCGATAAAACCGCAGGATGTCAAAAATAAGCCCGAGAGCCTTGTAGAAGTTCTTAATCTTGCCGATTATGCCATGAACATTCAGTCTTTCATGCTTCAGTTGGCAACGGGTAGTTACTATCGGTCGCATGTGGGCCATTTCCATGCGGACTCCACGGTGGATGCGTATCTTCTCAATAACCTTCGTGCAACCCGCGACAAACTCATTGGTGAAGGCCGAGGTCTTGCTGTCGAGGCAGCACACACGATCCTCGCCCGCACTCTTTTTGTCTGTTACCTGACGGATCGAAAGATCATAGACCTCGGCGACTTCCAGGAATGCAGATGCGCTTCAGGAACGCCGTTTGGCGATATGCTGGCAGCTTTGACAACTGATGAGGACAAGCAACGTTCTCTTTGCGGTTTGTTCAGCAAATTGAAGGATGATTTTAATGGCAGCATGTTTGAGCCTGCAACTCTCGCTGAGTGCCGGCAACTCAACCGCCATGCTCTAAACGACCTGACCCATTTCCTTCAAGGTCACGAGGGGACAGGACAGTATACGTTGGATTTCTGGGCTTACGATTTTCACCTGATTCCCGTGGAGACCATCAGCGCCGTATACGAGGATTTTCTTAAAAAGGAAGATGAACCAACCAAACGGACCAAAGGCGCTTACTACACTCCGCGATTTCTCGCAGAAACGGTCATCGATCTGGCTTTGCGCGGCCAGGCCAGCCTTGAGGGGAAGCGCTTTCTTGATCCCGCCTGCGGGTCAGGGATATTTCTGGTCACGCTGTTCAACCGTCTATCAGCCATCTGGATGATGGACCACTCCAAAGCTGATTATGGACGCAAGGCTGACGCGCTGAAAGCCATCCTTCGCGATCAACTCTGCGGTGTCGACGAGAATCCAACGGCATGCCGTATCGCCTGCTTCAGCTTGTACCTTGCGTTCCTTGATTGTTTCGATCCGCCCGATATTAAAAGTTACATTAGCCGCAAGGGCAAGTTACCGAGTATTCTCAAATACCGAGATCCAACAGCCAATACGTCCCTTGCTTTCCCTGTTATTCATGAAGATGATTTTCTGAATCCAAGCCATGATTTGCCTAAGGATTTCGATTTCGTCGTTGGGAATCCTCCCTGGAGCGGGCGTGGAGCAGCAAAGGGATTACATCATCGCTTCGCGCAGAAGATTCCTGAATATCTTTCGCAGGGCGGAACCGGGTGCATACTACTGCCTTCAAAATCATTTCTGAACGAGGAGTCCAATCGTTTTCAAGAACAATGGTTGCGTACCGTGACGCTGGAAGAGGTTGTTCAGCTTGCAGATTATAGTTTTATCCTTTTCAAGGAAGCGAAGTGTCCTTGCATGATTGTTCGCTTTCGGGCCGCCCAACCTGACCTGGCGACTGCAAGCGTCGAGTATGTGGCTCCGAAGGTCACCCGTATCGACTACCGTGACGGAATCATACCGGTAGCGGCATCCGATCGTAAGGAGATACCTCTGAGACAAGTGCTCGCAGCCGCAAGAGGTGGTGTTGCGCCATCGGTCTGGAAGCAATATCTCTGGGGAACGCCGAGAGATATCAAGTTTCTGGAAATGCTTCAGCAAATGCCAAGACTTGATGAAATTGCGGGGTCTCCAGAAGAGAACAAGCGATGGGTGAAAGGACAAGGATTCCAGCCCTTCTACCCTGAAAAGGCAGCCAGTAATGCTGACTATCCAAAGGGCAAGGAAACTCCGTGGAGTGGACCTGAGAGATTCATCCCTGCCACTCGTGATTTTCCAAGCATGATCTTGCTTCCTGCCGATTGCATTCCGCTGAATGGATATCTACGAAAAATCAAAGCTTCCGAGAATTTGCTTCGCCGCAGTCCTTCAAAACAACTTTTCCAGCCTCCGCTTGTGATTATTAGTCAAGGAATAGGCAAGGACGCGATGCCAAAAATCGCATTCAGTAACGATACTGTAATTTTCCAAGATAGCCTTCAGGCAATCAGCGGCCAACCCGCAGATGAAGATTTGCTCCTCTTCCTTACGGTGTACCTCCGATCCAAGCTTGCGAAGTATTTCCTATTTCATACTTCGGCTAACTGGGGGACGGAGAGAGACAAGATCCTGTTCATGGAGTTGCTGCGCATTCCATTCCCTCTGCCCGGAAGCGAATACGTGCATCGAAACGCCGATGAGATTGTGCGTCAAGTCGCACAAAAAGTCCGTTCATTAAAGAAAAAGATGGAAAACGACGTTCGTAAACAGGCGAATGTTCTGGCAGCTCATGCGTGGCAGGAGGATCGCAGCAGGCAGGTGGATGCTCTACAGGCTAATCTTGAACCACTGATCTACAAGTACTTCGACTTGATCGAGCAGGAAATCATACTAATCGAAGACGCTGTGGATGTGGCAATTCCGAGCGCAACACCCGGTTATTTTGACAAACCTATTCCCTCTCGCGCACGCGTTCGAAGTATTAACATGGGCTCATATTCCGACGGCTTGGCTAAGTATGCGGAAACGCTAAGCAAGACGCTGAACGAATGGGCGGCACAGTCCAAGTCCACCGTACGAACTTCTATGGTCGGAGGCATTCATGAGAAGACCGACATGGCTTGCATGACAGTAGAACTCACTGGCCATGCGGAACCATTTAAGGAGAAGGCTCCTTCCGCTGAGACCATTGTTGCCGTTAACAGTCTGGCGCAGTCGGCGGCATCCCGAGTCGGAGGCCTCGACTACCTGCGCGGTATCATCGTCTTCGACGGTTCGCGCATCCACATCTTCAAGCCCACGGCTTTAATCGGCTGGACGAGGACCGCAGCGCTTAACGATGCGGCGGAGATTTATGCCCGCATCGCGAATGCTCGCCACACCATGCAAAATGGTGATGTGTGAGCGTGCAAGACTGCATCCCGTTGTTTCCTGAAGAGGAGATTCCGAGAGTCTTGAATCTTGTTCTCGATCATGCCGGTACGCTTCAGAAGTTGAGCGAAGCAGAGCATGAGGATGAACTATCCGATCGGCTTGCAAAACGTTTACGCATCGATCGGCGTATTCGCTCCTGCCCCTTTTCCATTCATCGGGAATTCCGTGTTTATGACGACGTGATTGACGAAGCAGGTCATAAGGGTCGTATTGATATTTGCTTCATATGCTCCGGAGGAGATCAGACATATTTCGCGATTGAAGCCAAGCGACTGCATATAACAAATCAACAAGGTAAATGGGAGTCGTTAATCAGCGGTTATGTTACGAAGGACCAAGGCATGATGTGCTTCGTCGCCGGGAAATACTCGGCTGCTCAACGTGCGGGGGCGATGCTTGGATATGTATTTGACGGGGATGTTGACAGAGCCCGAAGCGGCATATCCAAAGCTGTCAATGACAGCCGGACAATGCTTAAGATCAAGGGATCTTGTGGGCTTATGCAGTCAAACGTCGTCAAACGGCGGGAACGTGTGGACGAAACGCGGCACCGGTTCAGCAGGCGTTCTTTCACCATCTATCATCTTCTCGTGCCGGTATAGCGACGGCTTTTTACTACTTTCACAACTCCATGCCGCGGCGACGGGCTTCTTCCTGAAAGGTGGGAGGCGTGCCGGTAAGTTCGTGCCGGCCGATGAGTTTGCCGTCCGCATCGATGCTTTCGTGCCGGAAGACGAAGAGGTCCTGAACCTTGTATTGGCCGTTTTCCAGGCCCAGGATTTCGCTGATTTGGGTGATTTTTCGGGAGCCGTCAAACAGGCGCGCGGTTTGCACCACGACATGGACCGCCGCGGCGACCTGTTCGCGCAAGGCGCCCAGCGGAATCCCGACGCCGCTCAACAGCGCGCAGGTTTCCAGGCGCGTGAGGGCGTCCTTCGGGGTGTTGGCGTGAATGGTGCTCAAACTGCCGTCGTGGCCGGTGTTCATGGCCTGGAGCAGATCCAGCGCTTCGCCGCCGCGGATTTCGCCGACGATCAAGCGGTCCGGACGCAGACGGAGCGCCGAATGCACCAGATCACGGATGGTGACCTCGCCTTTGCCGTGTTCGTCGGGTTTGCGGGTTTCGAAGCAGACCGTATGTTCCTGTTGCAGTTGCAGTTCGCTGGCGTCTTCCAGCACCAGGATGCGCTCCCCCGGATCGATGAAATGGCTCAGCACGTTCAGGACGGAGGTCTTGCCGGAGGAGGTCGCGCCCGACACCAGTACGTTCTTGTGAAGCTGGATGATGGTGCGCAGCAAGTTGGCGCCCGTCGACGAGATGCTGCCGTAATGGATCAATTGCTCCATCGTCAGCTTTTCCTTGCTGAATTTGCGGATTGCCACGACCGTGCCCTTGCGGGCCAGAGGCGGGATCACCGCATGTACGCGGGAGCCGTCCGGCAGGCGGGCGTCGAGGCGAGGCGTGTCCTTGTTGAAAAGGCGATTCACGGCGCGGGCAACATTTTGTACAGCCGCCAACAGCGCCTGTTCGTTGATGAACTTCGCCGGCGTCAGGTGGACCTTCCCCTTGCGCTCGATGTAGATCTGGCTGGGGCCGTTGATCATCACCTCGGACACGTCCGGGTCCGTCAGGTATTCGCGGATAGGCTCAAAAAAGAGCAAAAGATAGGATTCCGCCGTCTTGGGCGCCGGTTTGGGGGCCGCAGGTTCGGACGGGGCGTTTTCTTCGGCATGCTCCCCCTGGTCCGCCCCGGATTCCGGTGCGACGGTCTTCAGCGGCACGATGCCGGCATCGTCAACATAGTCGATTTGAATACGATACGGCCCGGCGCGCAGGGCTTGCTCCCCGGTCTCCAGCGTCACCGGAGCGATCAGGGGTTTGCCATTCACGGTAAATCGGCCCGGCTGCCGCGTGGCCTGAACGACCAGCTTTTCGTTGCGGATCTGGACGGCTATCTCCGCGCCGTCCGCTTCGTTAGGTTCAAGAGACACATGCGATTCCGCGCGGAAGCCGATGCGGATCGAGGAGTCTTCGAACTGGTAAAGACGGGGTGGGACGTTCTCTCGCTGGCATTTTATTTTCAGCACGTTTGACTTCCCGGCCCGCCGCGCGGCGGGCCTTAATGTCCCAAATTAATGACTTGTATTGCACTCAACTTTGCCTATCCTTTTCTCTATACGGAGTACGGGCTAAGGTAAAGGAGAAAAAATAACATGGAATCTCTCAAGAAGCGGCGTAAAGCAGGTCAGGGCATGACGGAATACATCATCATCCTCGCGATCATTGCAATCGGTGCGATTCTCATTATCGGCTTGTTCGGAAAACAAATCAAAGCGAGCTTCGGCAAGAGCACCGCGGCGATGTCGGGCAACCAGGCGGACGCGGATTCCATTGGGGAAGACGATGTCAAGAAGGCCGACATGGATCCGGCGATGAAGCAAAACGACATGGGTACTTTCGACGAAGACGTCAAAGCGGACGAAGCGGCGCCTTAGTCTTGGCCGGAAAAGCGGGCCTTAAATCTTATGAAGAACAAACTACCCCTGTTCGCAGCGGTCATCATGGCGATTGTCGCCATACTAGCCATTCGTTCCTACGTCAAACGGGTTGAAGCGGAGGCCCGTGCCAAGCTGGAAGGCCGGCCGGTCGTGGCGGCCAAGACGGATATCAAGGCCGGGACGGAGATTGAAGTCGATCTCGTCGCGCCCAAAGAAGTTCCGCCGGCCTTCATTCCGCCCCAGGCGATCCAAGGCAGCATGGAGCTCAAGCAAATCGTCGGCCGCAAAACGCGAGTGCCGCTGCGGGCGGGCCAGATCATTCTCTGGTCCGACCTCGAAAGCGAACGCCACGGCGGATTGTCCACGCTGATTCCCGAAGGGGAAGGCGCGTTCACCGTCAATATCGGACAGGGCATCAGCAGTTCCTTGATCCAACCGAACGACCACATCGACATCATCGCTTCGTTCGCCATTCCCAAGGGCAGCGCGCCCGCAGGCGGTTCGACCGCTTCGTGGCGGCAGGCGTCCGACATGGTCAACGTGGTGCTCTTGCAGAATGTGACCGTGCTGGCCATCGGCAATACGATGGGCGGTCCGGTGCAGAGCCCCGAAGAGAAGGGCGGCTCGGGTCCGATGACGTTGTCCGTGACGCTGCCGGAGGCGCAATTGCTGATGTTTGCCGTGCAACACGGGGAACTCGGCGCGATGCTGCGCAAGGAAGGCGCTGTGAAGACGCTGCCGCGCGAACAGTTGCCCCGCGTGACGTTCGAAGCCATCGAAAAGATCATCGGAGATCTTGACCAGAGCCGCGACAAACGGCTTACACAACCTTAGGGGATTGCCCGTGGCCTTTGTTCTCGTCAGCGGCAAGGAATACAAGGACAAGACCTTTGAAATCACCGGGGGCCGGTTGACGATCGGGCGGTCCCTGGATTGCGATATCATCCTTCGCGACGACCAGGTCTCCTCCCATCATTCGCAAGTGATCTACAACGATCGCGTTTATTGGCTGCAAGACCTGGGCAGTACGAACGGCACGCAGATCAAGGGCAAGCGCATCATCCAGCAACGCCTGGAATCCGGCGACGAATTCACGGTCACGGGATACACCCTGACCTTTTCCGACACCGATACCTTCCTGGCCGAAAAAGAGGCGGCTTCGATCGAGGACGTCCGCCGCTGGCTGCACGAGCAATTGATCGAAGAGTTGAACCTCAAAAAACTTTCGCTGGCGCAGATGGCGGATCGGGCCCTGCGGACCAACGCCAGCGACGTGTTGGACCGGCTGATCCAGCAGAAGCGGCGGGACATCCCGCGCGAGTTCGACATCAAATCGATCAAGAAAGCCGTCCTCGACGCCGCGCTCGGGCTCGGTCCGTTGGAGGACATGCTGGCCGACGAAAAAATCACGGAAATCATGGTGAACGGCCCCAACCGGATTTTCGTGGAAGAAAGCGGACGGCTGCGGCTGTCCAACAAATCGTTTCTCAGCAAACGCGAAATCCTCACGGCGATCGAACGCATCGTGGGCCCCATCGGCCGGCGCATCGACGAGAGCAGTCCGATGGTGGATGCCCGCCTCAGCGACGGCTCGCGCGTCAATGCGATCATTCCGCCGCTGGCCTTGGACAGCCCGACCATCACCATCCGCAAATTTCCGACCAAGCGCTTCGGCATGGACGACTATTTACGGTACGGCAGCCTCACCAAACCGATGATCGATTTTCTGCGCGTCTGCGTGATCGCGGCGAAGAACATGATCATCTCCGGCGGTACGGGCTCCGGCAAAACCACCATGTTGAATGTGCTTTCGTCGTTTATTCCCGAGGGCGACCGTATTCTGACGATCGAAGACTCCGCCGAATTGCGCCTGCCGCAGATGCACGTCGTGCGCATGGAGACGCGTCCGTCCAACGTCGAGGGCAAAGGCGAAGTAACGATCCGCGACCTGGTCCGCAATGCCTTGCGCATGCGGCCGAACCGAATCGTCGTCGGCGAGTGCCGCGGCGGCGAGGCGCTGGATATGCTCCAGGCGATGAATACCGGCCACGACGGCTCGCTGACCACCGTCCATGCCAACACGCCCAGCGACGCCTTGCGGCGTCTCGAAAACTTGGTGCTCATGGCCGGCCTGGACCTGCCCTTGCGCGCGGTGCGCGAATTGATCGCGTCGGCCGTGCATGTCGTGGTCCAGATTTCCCGCTTCTCCGATGGCACGCGGAAGGTCACCGCCATTTCCGAGGTGAACGATTTGTACGACGGCGAGTTTCAAATGCAGGACATCTTCACGTTCCGCCGCACCGGGATCAGCCCGGAGGGCCGCGTGCGCGGCGTCTTCTCGGCCACCGGCGTGATTCCCGCCTTCCTGGACGACTTGATGCAGGCCGGCATGGATGTGGATATGTCGATCTTCGTGCCGGTGGAAGAGGAATCGGGCTCATGATCTTCAGCGCGCTATTAATGACGTTCATCGCGGTCTTGATGGCCTTCTACCTGATCTATGTCCCCATCCGCGCCTCGATCATGAAAACCTCCAACGAGGCGGCCGGCCGGGTCTCGCGCGAGCTGGAGGATATCTTCATTTTCGTTCCGGCCAACTATGTCTATTCGCTCAAATTCGGCTTGATGGGGCTCTTCGGTCTGCTGGGATTCTTGTTCACCTACACCTCGAAACCGCCGTTTCCCTTTGTCATGGCGGGGGTGCTGGGATTGCTCGGTTACTTCGGGCCCGAACTGGTCGTGGTCATCTTGCGGCAGCGCCGGCGCAAGAAATTCTCCGAACAATTGGTGGACGGCCTGGCGATGATGGCCAACGGGATCCGCGCCGGGTTTTCGTTGCAGCAGGCCATCGAAATGCTCAAGGACGAGATGGAGGCGCCGATTTCCCAGGAGTTCGACCTGGTGCTTCGCGAATATAAGCTGGGCGTCGAACTGGACGAAGCGCTTTGGCGTTGCGCGCGGCGCACAAAGGATGCCGACATGGAGCTCGCCGTGTCCGCCATTGCTGTGACCCGGAAGCTGGGCGGAAATCTCGCGGAGATTTTTGAGCGGATCGTGGATATGGTACGCGACCGAAAGCTCCTGGCCGGCAAGGCCGACGCCCTCACTGCACAGGGCCGGCTTCAGGCCCTGGTGGTCGGCTTGCTGCCCTACGTGTTGGGCTTCTTTGTGTTCAAAATCAATCCGGACATGATGCGGCTGATGTGGAGCACTTGGACCGGAATGATTTGTCTGGTGCTGGTGGTGGTGCTCGATGTCGTGGGCTATGTGTGGGTAAAGAAAATCGCGAACATCAAATATTGAACCTATGAATCCGATGCTGCAGAACCTATTTCGAAAGACAGGCGCGTTCTTCCAGGCCAATGCGGGCCATACATTGGACGAATACGTCGGGCGCTTGCGGAAGCTGTTGCTGGGCGCCGGAACGCCCGGCGATCTTACCGGGCAGGAGCTGCTGGGCATCCAGGTCGTGGTCGCGCTGGCGTTCCCGCTCTTCTGGGTGTTTGTTTTGTTGCACATGCCGGGCACGGAATTCCTGTTTGCCGGGCCTATGCAGATTGTCCTTTATCTCGCCTTGATCGCGGGCGGCTTTTATTTTCCGCTGGATAATGTGCGCACCCGCATGAAAAAACGGCACGCGAGCATCATGCTCGAACTGCCCGACACGCTGGACTTGCTGGCCATCTCGGTGCAGGCCGGACTGGATTTTATGACGGCCATGCGGCGCGTGGTCGAGAAGCTCAAGGTCGGCCCGCTGCGGGAGGACCTCGAACAATTCTTCAAACAAATCGAGTTGGGCCGGCCCCGGCGCGACGCGTTGCGCGAAATGGCGGACCGGGCGCAGCTTACCGATTTGAACGCCGTCGTGTCCGCGCTGGTCCAGGCCGACCGCCTCGGCGCGAGCATCGGGCCCGTGCTGCTGGTGCAGTCCGAGATGCTCCGCAAACGGCGCGCCCAACGCGCGGAAAAAGCCGCACAGGAAGCGCCGGTCAAGATGCTGATGCCCTTGCTGCTGTGCATTTTCCCGGCCGTGTTCATCATGATTCTGGGTCCCATTTTCATTCAAATGCTGGCGAATGCATCGAGGTAACGATGGAAGAAAAAGCTAAACTCATTTTTATCGATGGCGGCCAGATTCTCAGCGAGGTGCCGCTCGACGCCGGGGAATGGACCCTGGGCCGGTCGCGCTCCTGCACGATTCAGATTGAGGATAACGAAGCCTCCAGCCGGCATGCCGTGGTGCGGGTCACCGATGCCGAAGTCTGGCTGAAGGACACCGGCAGCAAGAACGGCACGTATCTCAACGAGAAGCTCCTGCGCGGCGAAGTTTCGCTCGCGCCGGGCGACATCGTTCGCATTGGCAAGATCCAATTTCGGTTCGAAGCCCCCGTGCCGGCTATTGCAAGCGCTCCGACACCGAGTCCCGAGGACGAATCCGCCGGCTCCGAAACGCGCTTCATGGCCGTACCGGAGGAGCACGGCACCCGCATGCTGGAGAGCGAAAAGCTGGGGGCGGCGACGGGTTCCGACGACGGGACCGTGGCCCTTCCCGAAAATGCCACGCGCATGCTGGAAGCCTCGGAGCTGAAAGGCTTGCAAGCCGGTCCCAAGCCGACCCGCGGATTTCCGAAGGTCGCGGCCGGCATCGTTCTTTCGCTGGCGGTGCTGGGCATCGCCATATTTATTGCAAAGCAGTCTCAGTCCTCCGGAGAACGCGCAGCGGCCTTCGAGGTTTTTCGCGATCAAAATGGCGGCTTCGAGTTTTCGCTGCCCGAAAACTGGAGTCGCTCCGGCAAGCCCGGCGAAAATCTTGTGAGCTTCAAGGTCCAATCGGCCGAAGGCGCCCGTGCTCAATTGGAGGTCATCCAGGAAGTAAAGGCCGACTACGAACAGACGGGGCTCACCCAGGGCTTTCAGCAGTTTCTGGGAGAATGCAAAATTCGCCATCCCGAATTCGTTGTGCTGGGCCAGAAAAAGATGGAACTCAACGAAGTCATGCTGATCTTCTATGGTTTTTCCAGCAAGGAGCAGCAAGGCAAAGGCATATATTTGTTGGACGGCGACCGCCGGCTGATCGTGGAAGGTTACAGCTCGCGGCGGGATTATCCCGTTTATGCGGATCTGTTCTCGACCATCCTGCAAAGCTTCCGGTTGTATCAGGATCAAAAGTATTTCGACTTCCCGGCGCCGGACGAGGCAGTTCGTCGAATCAGTCTGGCCAGTCCCGAGCAGGCGGCCCAGAAAGCCAGGGAGCATTTCCAGCGAGGCAAGGAGCTGCTCCTGAAACGCGACGTGCGGCTCGACAATCTCTATCGCGCCATCATCGAGTTTCAAACCTCGCTGCAATTTGCCGTCAGCCTTACTTCGCGGCCTTCCGTCTACGGGGAGGCGGCAAGCGAACTGAAGTACGCGTTGCAGCTCTTTAACGAGACGGTTCGGCGACAGCGCTTTGAAATCAACCGGGCCTACAAACAGGGCGATTGGCAAACCGCGTATTGGGCCGCGAGCGAATTGATGCAACGGATTCCCGACAAAACGGACCCGTTGTACCAGGAAGCCGGCGCGTGGGTAAAGAAGATGACGAAGAAAAAGAAACACTGAGGATGGATCCAGCATGGCCGCTGTATTAACGGTATCGAGAGCAAAAACACAGGTGAGCGCCTTTGCGTTAACCGCCGGGTCCGTCGTGATCGGCCGGTCCAAAACCTGCGACCTGCAGTTGGACGATCCCGACGTCTCGCGAAAACATGCCTCCATCCGGGAAGAGAATGGGCACTATCATATTTCGGACGCGGGCAGCCGCAATGGCGTCCTGCTGCAAGGCCGGCGCATCGAGAAAGAGACCGAACTCAAAGCCGGCGACGAAATCACGCTTGGCCCCTTTGTCCTGACCTTCCATCTCGACGCAGCCGACGGCGCTTCCGGCGAGTCCGAGCCCGCCACGCGCTTTGTTTCCGCACAGGACATTCAAAACGACCTGCCGGGACGAAAGGTATCGAAGAAAACGCCCAGCCGGCTATGCGTGAAGCTGGCCGTATTGGATGGCCCGCTCAAGGGCGGCGTTTTTGAGGATTGGAGCGGCGATCTCACGATCGGGCGCAGCCTGGATAACCATGTGGTTTTGCTCGACGACGCGGTCACCTCCTATCATGCGCGCATCTTCGAAAAGCCGGACGGCTACTACCTCGAAGATCTCGGCAGCCACAATGGAACCTTTGTGCAGGGGGTCAAAGTCACGTCGATCAAGTTGGGGACTTCGGCCAAAATTCGTATTGGCATCACGACCTTGCAGTTCAAGATCGTGGACAAGGTCCAGCGGAAGAAACTTATTTTGCGCAGCGTCATCGCGAGCATGGCGGTGCTGCTCTTGCTGTTTGTAGCGAAAGCCATGATGCCGGACGATCAGGCCGGCCCGCTGACGCAGCAAGGAAAATCGCTGTTCCGCGCCAGGAACTTCGAAGAGGCGAAGAAGACGTATGAACGGGTATTGGCCGATTATCCCGATTATGCCCCGGCGCGCGAAGCCTTGAAGGAAGTGAAGGCGTTTATCGAGGCCGATGTCGCCATCGCGCGGGCCGTCAAGGCCGCCGAGGAAGCCCGCTTTAACGATGCGCTTGGCATCATGGAAACCGCGCTTCGCATGGCGCCGGCTTATCGGGGCGCCGCCCGGATGAAGGAGCGCATCAAGGCCATGAGCGAAGCGGAGGTGGCCTACGAAGCACGGAATTGGACCGATGCGGTGCGCTTGTTCAAGTCCATTGCGGCGGAGTATCCCTCGTCGCGCATCGTGTCCCAGCGATGGGCGTCCGCGAGCGCGGAACTGGTGGCCGCAGAGTCCTTGGCTGCCGCGCAAGACCATGTGCAGCGCGGGCAATTGGAGCTGGCCCGCAAAGCCCTGGCCGGGATTCCTGCACAAAGCGTCAGCCATGCCGCCGCCGCGCAAATGCAGGCGGCCATCCAATGGATGGAAGGCGTGAATCGCCAGCTCGCCGCGGATGACGCGCTGCCTCTCCGGCAAACGTTCGCTCTGCTGCAGAAGGAACAAGATCCGCTCAAGGCGCTCAATCTCTCGGCGGAAGATCTCAAAGGCCGCATTGCCTTGCGGCTGAAAGCCATTTCCCAGAAGCTGACCTTGGAGGCCAAGGAAAAGGTGCGCGTGGGGCAGCGCGCCGAAGGCTTCCGACTGTATGAACGCGCCCTGGAAGCCGATCCGACAAATGCCGAAGCCACTGCGGCGGCGGCTTCGATCCGAGCGGTGATTCGGAAGGAATGCGCCGGCTATCTGGCCGAGGTAAAGCGTTATGAATCGCTGGGACAGCGCCAACGGGTGGCGGAAACCTTGAAGAAAATCCTGGCCGCCGGAATTCCCGGCGAAGACTACTACGATTTCGCGAAGAACAAGCTCGCCGGTATGAAGCCGTAGCTGGGGCGCTGTCTTTTATACGCAAATATTCCTTCATGTAGAGCTGGGCCAAGAAGGTTTTTTTTGATAGGGGTAGGGACGGCTCATTGGGTTGAGCCGCCCCTCCCTCCGAACCGGACGTGCAGATTTCCCGCATCCGG
>MHBK01000024.1 GCA_001804865.1 Lentisphaerae bacterium GWF2_57_35 | reverse complement strand
ATCGAAGTAAATTCCTATTCCACCTTGGACGTTCGAAGTTCGATGTTGGTTGTTCGATGTTTTCTTCGTTTCTGCTCTTCGTTGGGTGCAACAGCGGACGGCGACGGAGCGCCTTCTTTTCCCCATACGACCTGCGGCCGTATCAAGAAGCCCCAGCTCTACGGAACTGCGTTTCTGGAAAATGCGATGGGAGTGAGGTACTGTGGCCATAAGATGAATAAAATCGCTATACGATGGTTAATCGTGTTTGCGCTGTTATGGGGGCTTCGAAGTCCTGAAGCAAACGGAGGATCTATGGAAAAGGCCTATTTTGCGGCGGGTTGTTTTTGGGGTGTTGAAGAGACTTTTCGGCAGGTTACGGGGGTCGTGGATACGGCGGTTGGATATATGGGAGGAAGCACCGCGGACCCAACCTATAAACAGGTGTGCAGCGATCGCACCGGTCATGCGGAAGCGGTAGAAGTTGTGTTCGACCCTTCAAAACTTGCCTATGCCCGATTGCTGGACCTGTTTTGGAGTTTGCACGATCCGACTTTGGTGAATCGCCAGGGGCCCGATGTGGGCTCCCAATATCGTTCGGCCATTTTTTACACGACGCCCGATCAGGAAGCCGAAGCGTTGGCTTCGAAGGAGCGCTTGGAGAAATCCGGGAAGTATCGGCGACCGATCGCGACGGAAATCAAGCCGGCTCCGACCTTTTACCGGGCGGAAGAGTATCATCAGCGATATTTAGAGAAAAAAGGCATTCCGTCGTGTCATCTTCCGTAAGGGTGTCTTTCCTGTAGCCGCCGGCGTAAGCCGGTGGATTGACGCAGAACTTCCATATTGAAACCCGACTCGCAGAGTCGGCCTTCTTTACTTTATAGGGGCTGCGTTTGCCGCGGCCCGCGGGGCGTCGGCCAGCGACGCCCCTGCAAAAAGTCAAACGGAGGGCCGTGTTGAGATCTACCCTTTGTTTCACCCTGACGAATGAGCATTTGACGGCGTAGGGAAAACCTAGCAAAATGCGCCCCCCAGTGCAGGAAGAAGGAAAAACAAACATGCAGTTGGAAGAAGCCAGAATCGTTCAACACACCGAGGTGCAGGGCGGGTATCGTCTGCTGGTCATGGATGCGCCGGGCATAGCGCCGCAGGTCAAACCGGGCCAGTTCGTGCATCTGAAGGTTCCGCACCTTGGGGAGGCGCTGCTACGGCGCCCATTCAGTATCTTCAAGGCGGGCGAAGGCCGTTTGTCCATTCTCTACAAATCCATCGGACAGGGCACGAACACGATGAAGTATCTCCAGCCCGGAGAGAGCCTGGACCTGATTGGGCCTTTGGGCAATGGATTCCCCATCCCCGCGGAGGACACGCTGCCCGCGTTGGTGGCGGGGGGATACGGCATGGCGGCTTTGTACCTGGCGGCCCGGACCGCGCCGGTTCGGGGCCTTGCCTTTTTTGGCGGCAGAAAATCGGACGACATCCTGTGCGTAGATGAATTCGAAGCGCTCGGCTGGGAAGTGCGCATCGCGACCGACGACGGCACGCGCGGCAAAAAAGGGCTTGTGACGGCGGTCCTGGACGAGTGGATCGGGCAGAAGGGGCCAGCCGTGGTTCCCGAGTTTTTCGCCTGCGGCCCCAATCCGATGCTCAAGGCTGTGGCGGATCGCGCCGCGGCCGGCGGTTGGAAAGCTTGGGTCTCCGTCGATCGCAACATGTGCTGCGGCGTCGGCGCCTGCCTGACGTGCGTGCAAAAAATCCGAACCCCCGACGGAGGCTGGACCTGGCATCGCGTCTGCCGCGAAGGGCCGGTATTCGAGAGCCGGGAAGTTGTGTGGGATGAATAATACGATGACGAACGAAATCGATCTTAGCGTAAATATCGGCGGAATCCGGATGAAAACGCCGGTGATGGTGGCGTCGGGGACGTTTGGATACGGGCCTGAATATGCCGATTTGATCGACTTTAATCAATTGGGTGCGATCGTCGTCAAAGGCATCTGCCTGGAGGGAACCAAGGGCAATCCGACGCCGCGGACCGTGGAAGTCACCAGCGGCTTGATCAATGCCATCGGCTTGCAGAATCCCGGCGTGGAGGGTTTCGTCCGCAACTACATGCCTTTCCTTCGGCAATTCGATGTGCCGGTGATTGTCAACATCTGGGGCAAAACGGTGGAGGAGTATGAGGAAGTGGCGGCCCGCTTCGATCAGGTCGAAGGCGTGGCCGGCCTGGAAGTCAATGTGTCCTGTCCCAACATCAAGGAAGGTCGAGGTCTCTTCGGCACTAATCCGGACATGTTCCGGCGCGTGTTGTCCGCTGTACGGACTCGAACCCGATTGACGCTGATCCCCAAACTGGCGCCGGATCTTTCCCATATCGGCAGCTTCGCCAAGGCGGCGGAGGAATGCGGAGCGGATGCGCTTTCGTTGATCAACTCCATTCCGGCCATGGCCATCGATGTCGAGACCCGGCGGCCCAAATTGGGCAATGTGACCGGAGGGCTCAGCGGTCCGGCCATCCGGCCCATCGCCGTCAAACTGGTGTGGGAAGCCGCCAAAGCCGTGAAAATACCGATGATCGGCATCGGCGGCATCATGAACGCCAACGACGCCCTGGAATTCATGATCGCAGGCGCCTCGGCCGTCGCGATCGGCACCGCCAATTTTACCGATCCCGGCACGGCGATGAAAGTCACGGCCGGCATCCGAAGCTATATGGAGCGGCATTCCTTGACCCACATCAAGCAAGTGGTGGGGACCGTCAAGACATGAGGGCTCTGCTGCGACGAGGCTTGATCTGTGCATTGGCGCTGGTTTTTCTTGGACTATTAGTCTGGTGGTGCCTGTACGTTCCTTACAAGCCGGATTTGGTGTTTAAAGCCCTTCCCGGCGATGCCTCCGTGGTTAGCATTCATCGGAATCTGGCCGAACGGTGGGACGAATTTTCCGGCAATCCGCTGACGCTGAGTTTGTTTGGCGCCCTGGGCATTCAATCGGAGGATTTGGCCTCGCTGGGCCAAGATCCCGAATCGCGCGCCTGGCTGAACGCTTTGGCCGGCGAAAAGATCGCTCTGGCCTTTGTGCCCAACATGGGACTGGGACATCGTCCGGCCTGGGTTGCGGCCAGTTGGCTGGGCGGTCGGAGCCAGCGCTTCCGGTGGCAACTTCATTGGGCGCGAACGCCTGTTTTCCGGCGGCTCGACAATTACCGCGGCCATCCGATGTGGCTGGTGCGAGCTCCCTTTCTGGAACCCGGTTCCATCCTGACGATCAGTTTGGTCGAAGGAATGCTTCTGGCCTGCCTTTCACAAAATCCAGGGGACATCCGTCGTGTATTGGACACCTACGACGGCTATCAGGCCTCCGTGATGAGCCAGACGGCATTCGTCGAAGCCATCCATCCCGAGCGGGAGCCGGCCAGCGACGACATGGGCTGGGTTCATTTCGATGCGATTCATCCCCGTATCGGGGGATCGGGCGGCGACCTCCTCTATTCTATTCCCTTGGTAACGAAAGAACGATTAAAGGGCCGCTTATCCAGCCGGACGCCCATTCCCCATTTAAGATCGTTAACGGCGCCCATTCAAACAGGGGATCTTGACCGCCTTTGGGGTGGGCTGCCTGTGGTGGTGGCCGTCGTCGGCCGGGATACTGCCTTGAACGGACTGCTTTTTCCTCAGGCGCCCTCCTGGGTGCGGCAACTCGGACGAATTGTGGCCGCCCAGAATGCCGATGCCGTCTTTCTGGGCGCCTTTGGCGACGACTACAGCGGAAGGATCATGGGCTTGAAGATTCCGTCGTTGATAGCCGCCGTGCGCTGTCCAAACGAAGAAAGCGCACTGAAATCCATTTCCCAAGCTCTTGATCGCTTGAATGCCCAGAAGCGCTGGGGCCTTATTCCGCGGCCGTTCACTGCCGCGGGCCGCCAGGTTTTTGCCATTGAAGCCACCGGCGAGAGTCCCATGAGCCGAATGACGGTCGAAGAAAGCCCCGCTTATGCCGTTTGCGGCGGCTGGCTGTTGTTCTCCAGCAATCTGGACGCCCTTCTGAAGCTGGTGGAGCGTTACGAGCGGGTTGAATCGACCCAGCAAGCGTCGCTGGCGCCCTGGCGGAACGTCGCCGACGGTTCCCTGGCGCCCGTTCATGGCTGGATCGATCTCGACCGGGGCAGCAAAACGCTCCGGCTGGCTGTTTCGACCTGGTCGCTGAAAATGTTGTTGGATAATCCGACCGGCTCGCAGCAAACCCGACAACAACTGAACGAAGCCAAAGCCTGGATCGATGCGATCGCCCCATTGAAGGAGTTGTCTTTCCATATCGATTCGGGCGTGCAAGAATCCAGCCTGGAGATTGAAATAGGAAGCGTTACGCCATGAATGCTCTACGAAAAATAAGCGTATGGGTTGCCACAGGCTTTGGGCTTGGGTATAGCCCTGTGGCCTCGGGTACGGTCGGAACTCTTCCAGGCGTGCTTTTTGTCTGGCTGGCTTATCCAAGACTTACTCTATTTCAGCAAATCATAACGGCCGTCCTGCTGGCGCTTTCAGCCATTCCCTTTTGCGATATCGCAGAAAAAACTTTTGGAAAAAAAGACGACGGACGCATCGTGGCCGATGAGTACCTCACTTTTCCCCTGTGCGTCATCGGTTTGCCGGTCACAACGCCTTGGGTTTTATTGATGGCTTTCCTTACCAGTCGTTTCTTCGATATTGTCAAACCACCTCCAGCAAGAGGATTGCAAAAAATTCATGGAGGGTTTGGTATTGTAATCGACGATGTTTTTGCTAGCCTCTACAGCTTGTTGGTCAATCATGTTCTGTTTTATGTCGCCACGAAGTGGATAGCTGTATAAACATGGTTTTCATATTTGCGTAATATATTTATAATAAATGACTAAACCTATAGAGCAACTCGGGCGGTATTTCTATTTTTTGAGAATTGCCTGTTTTCATGCCTGTCCAGGGCGGCTTCTGCAATGTTTTTTCGTCCCCTTCCGTTTAATGCTCCCGTTCGTCCTCTTCGAGGTTCCGTGTTACCAACGAATGATTCGCAAGTTACCCGCCTTTTCTAAGGCAGCAGAAGGCTTGCGCTTTTATTCAACGCTTTTTATGACTATTGACGGGTGTTGGACCGAGGGTTTGCCTTCTGATTTTATGTGTCGGCACGGATTCTGCTTAACTATAAAACTGCCATGAAAGCAAACCGACAAAAGAGCAGAGCAGGGATGACGCTAATCGAGGTCGTCGTGGTCACGGGCCTGATTACGGTCGTGTTAGGGGGCGCCATTATCGGCGTCACGCAGGGCAATCGGTTGAACTACGCCAACGGCCAACGCATGGCGGCCTTCGGCTTGTGCAAGGAATGGTACGAGCAAATGCGCTCGGTCGGTTATACGAATGTAACCGAAACGACTTTTTCGCCCAGCACCATCAAAGTGACCCATGTGGGCGGCCGTTATCGCATGCCGCTGTATGGCGTGCGCTCCTGCACGATCAGGACCTTGGCCAATCCCGAACGTAAGGAAGTGGACATTCGGCTGCGCTGGACGTATCACGATCGGGAACTTGAGGAAGGCGTACAGGGAGTCATCTACCTCAAACGGTGAACCATGAACAAACTACGCACAACCTGCGGCGGATTCACCCTGACGGAAGTCATATTTTCCGTGTTTTTGTTTACGCTGGCATCCGCCGGCGTCTACAAGACCTTCATCCAGACCGCGCTTAACGTCAAAGCGGGCAACTCGCAAGCCAGCTTTGTGGCCATGGGCCGGAGCGCCGAGCAAAAAATACTGAAGTATATCCAGCAAGCCCGCGCGGTGGCGCCCCAGTCGACCTACCTTGACATCATGACGACCGACAGCGGCATTGCCCGCATTTATTTCGAGGATATGGACGGCAATCCGTACACCGCAGAAGACAACTTCCTGCGGTACAAAGCCAACTATCTCGACAATAACTCTCCGGTGGAGACCCTCTGTGGACATGTCAGCTTTCTGGATGGCGAGATGTTCCGCAACTTGTCGATCGATGCGCAAGCCAACTCCGTACAGGTGTCCTTTCATGTGGGCGACGGGTGGAGTTACCAGGACACCGACACGTATGGAACCGGCGCCGGCTATCAAGGGGTGGAAGTCCGATTTTCGGCTACTCCACGGAACGTTCAATTTCTGTATCGATAGGAGGCTGTGATGAACAACAATTTAGCAGTCTCGAAACAGGGCGGCGCGATGATTACGGCGATGCTGTTCTCCTTCATCACGCTGGCCATGGTGGGTTCGTACCTTGCGTATACCTCCGCCGATTCCCGGATGACGGCGCGCGCGCTCGATTATCAAAAGGCCAAGATTGCCGCCGAGGCTGCGCTGGAATATGGCGTCATTCGTCTTAAAGAAGTGATCCTGCGCGATCAGTTGGACTTCTGGACCCGGCCCCAGCTTGAAAGTATCCTGGCGAGCGTTGCTCCTCCCGCGCCGATGGGCGACTATCTTTATCAAACTCCCGGCGGACAGCCGGCCTTTCAGATCTCGACGGCTTCGGACGTCTACAACGGCGCCATTTCCAACGGGACCTACCAAACCATGGACGGACAATATCAATACTACACCGTTCGCGCCGGCGCATTGAATCCGAAAACGGGCGTTGGAGCGGTCCTGCGCCGCGAAGTGCAGGGCGTCGGGCTCTTCCTCATCCGGTTCGGCGTGTTTTATGAGGAAGATCTCGAGATCCTGCCCGGCGCCAACATGACGTTGTCCGGGCCGGTGCATTGCAACGGCGACCTGTATGTGGACAGCGGCGCCACCCTGCGATTTACCGATCGCGTCACCGCGCACCGCGACATGTACCGGACCCGGAAGGATCGAATCGAAACCCATGCCGGCAGCGTACGGATCAACAACGCAGCCGCCTCGGAAATCAGCATGAACATCGACAGCAGCACCACGTCCTGGATGATCGATTCGATCTCGTTGTGGGACGCGCGGGTCCTGTCGGGCGCGCACGGCGTTCAGCATTTGAGCCCGCCGATTTCGCCCATGGACGTGCCGCACGACATCGTCGAACGCCCCATCGCGGCGGGCGCCCCGGGTTACAATGCGGAGACCGAACGCGAAAAATTCGCCAACAAGGCCAGCCTGACGATCAAGATCCGGACCAACGGTACGCTCGTAGCCACCGACAGCCGCGGAGTGGATGTGAGTTCCTTCTTCACAAATGCCCTGCTGACCACCAACGGCGCCTACTCGGGCAAGCCTCTCTGGGGCAAAGACTCCAACAACCAGTACACCATGCGGAAGAAAGGCTCCTACAGCATCGGCAACAATTTCTACGACGCCCGCGAACAGAAAACCATGGCGCCGGTGGACATCTACATCACCTCGCTCACCAACGCCTTTTCGCAGGTCGCCGACTCGACCTACAGCGTTGAAGAAGGCCGCGGCGTGGTGTACGTCACGCGCGACGATCCCGACGGCGCGGGCGGCGTGCTGCCTTGCGTGCGCATCCGCAACGGCCTTAAATTACCGGCGGGCGGCCTGACGTTTGCTTCCGATCTGCCGCTCTATGTCGAGGGCGAGTACAACACCTGCTCCGTCCAGCCCGCTCTGGTCACGGGCGATGCCGTCACGTTCCTGTCCGAAAATTGGCAGGATGCCCGAAGCACGGCCGGCCTGGCGACGCGCGCGCCCGTTAATACCACGTACAACACCGTGATCATGACCGGCAACACCGCCACCGTGCCGGGCGGCGGCGCGGCGAATTACAACGGCGGTTTGGAAAACGTCCTGCGCTTCCTCGAGGATTGGTCGGGCGAGACCGTATACTATCGCGGCTCCATTATCGATCTGTGGTACAGCGAGAAAGCCAATGCCCCCTGGTCGTATGGAAGTTACTACACGGCGCCCGTTCGCAATTGGGGCTACGATCCGATTTACCGCACGAGAGTGCCTCCGGGCATGACGCGAGTTTTTGGCGTGGAAGAGCTCAGTTGGAAGGAATCCACATGGGAAAACGAAGGCTGGTGAGCATGGAAGCTATTGAAAGATGACGATCCGCACTGTTGTATGCCGCGCACATATTTTTACAATCCGTCCATTTTTTCAGTTACAAAGTTGCAGGAACCTTTTATAAGTAAACCGCGATCATCGGAGCTATGAAATCTCTGCTCGAACAATTCAAAATGAATCCGCGACGAGGGCCTTCCGATCTGCTGGGAGTCGATATTGCAAGTTCGGGAACCAAAGTGGTCCGGCTGCGAAGGAACAAAGATAAATTAACGTTGGTGGGCGCCGCCATCCTTCCGGCCATCTCGCTCAAGCCCACGGAGCCCGAACAAAGCGAGCCGCTGTTAAGCGCCCTGATTCCCAAAGCGCTGATCGCCAACTACGCGAGTCTCGCCGTCACCGGCGAAAGCACGGTGGTGCGCCTGTTGAGCCTGCCGGGTCACACGGAACAAACGCAACTGGTGGAGTCGCAAGTGCGCGAGCACATCGGGATCGAAGGCGAATACCGGCTGGGCTATGTGATCACCAGTCCCCCGAAAGGAAAATCCGAAACCAAGTTGCTGGTGGCGGCCATGCCGGAGCCGGAGGCCAAATCGCTTCTAAACTTGGTTCGAACGGGCGCTCCGGCGCCGTTTTCCATCGAAGTCTCGGGCTTGGCGGTTCTCAACGCCTTCCTGCAAGGCCCCGGCGCCGCGATGGAGCAAGACTCCATCGGACTCCTGGATGCCGGCGCGAAGGTCAGCTTTCTGGCGCTCTTCAGCAAAGGCAATCTGGCCCTGGTTCGGAAATTCGATTTTGGCGGCGATGCGCTGACGGCCAAGGTGCAGCAGCAATTGGGCGTCAACCGCGAGATCGCCCAGGGCATCGTTTCCGACGGCTCCTTCGATATCTCCCAATCGGTTCACGACGTGATGGACCCGTTCCTCCGGCAGCTTTCCATTTCGCGCGATTTTGTGGAGCGCCGGGAAGATTGCCGGTTGTCCAAGCTGTATCTTTCCGGAGGCATGAGCCTGTCCAAATACTGGCTGGACGAACTTCGAAAAACGACGGGGATCGAATCGCAAACCTGGGATCCCTTCGACGGCTTGGCGATTGCGCCTTCCGCCATTCCCGACGAATTCAAAAATCAGAAGACCCGGTTTACCGCGGCGGTGGGCGCCGCCTTGGGAGCTTTTTCGGCACCATGATTATACGCGTCAATTTAATGCACGAAGCGGACTTCCGGTATCAGGGCGCCGTCAGCCGGGGATTTATCGTCAAGGCCGTTGCGATCACCATCGCCGTTCTCACCGGCCTGTTTTTGCTCGCGACCGTTTTCCAGTACAAGAGCCTCCGGCAGACGGCCGCCTGGTCGCAGGACCGCTGGAATAAAATTGCGCCGGCCTACGAAAACGTGCAGGCCATGCAACAGACGCTGAACCGAAACCGGACCATTATGAACGAGTTGAAAGGCTGGCAGCATTCGCGCATCGACTGGAACGTGCCCCTGGAGGAGCTGCCCCGGCTCGTGCCGTCGTCCATCCAATTGACCAAACTCAATATATTCGGTTCCGTGGAAGTGAAGAAAACGGCGGCCCCGGCGCCCAAGAAGGCTGCATCGTCCGAAAAGCTCAGTCCCGTTCCCGAGGCGGCGGCGGCGGGCCCTTCGTTTCGCAAGTTCATGATCAGCATCGAAGGCCGGTCCGAAGATAAAATGGCCGACAAGGTGATCTTGCAATTCGTCGACGAGCTCCGGCAGGGGGCGAGCTTCGTACCGATTCTCGATTCGGTCAAGCTTCAGGGGTTGCGCCTGGAAACCGGCCGCGAATCGAGCGGACGCGTTTTCAACATCGAAGCCACCACGCTCCCGAGGGAAATGAAATGAAGTGGCAAGAAAAAACTAAAGAGCAGAAAAACATCCTGGTGCTGATCGGCCTGTTGTCCGTGGCGGTTCTTTTCATTGCCTATCAGTTCGGACTGAATCCGTTGTTCAGCGGCAAGGCCAAGGTCGCCCAAGAAGTCAGGGATCTTCAGGCCAAGCTCGCCGCCGGCGAGG
The DNA here is from genome assembly GCA_001804865.1 of Lentisphaerae bacterium GWF2_57_35. Classification (GTDB taxonomy): domain Bacteria; phylum Verrucomicrobiota; class Kiritimatiellia; order CAIQIC01; family GWF2-57-35; genus GWF2-57-35. Next base: position 121,336 of record MHBK01000024.1, on the reverse strand, counting down.
AAATCGCCGGCCGGGAAGAAAAGATTTCCCAGGAAGTAAGCGTCAGCAACGAAGAACAGCATCAGGCCGACGAGCATCACATCGTTCCCCGTGAAAATCCCCTCTCCTGGGTGACGGAAAAAGTCTACTTCAACGCGCGGGAAGTCGGCATCGAGATCGATTCCGTAGCGGAAGTGGGCTCGCCGCTCACCTCCAGGGAACGGACCGATAAACAGCAGAAGAATTTTGGGTCCTACTCGGTACGAATCGTTGCGCAATGCGGCTATCGCGATTTAATCCGGTTGGTCAAAGTGCTGGAAACGAGCAATCCCTATCTCTGTGTATCCGGGATTTCGGTGGTTTCTCAGGATCGAACGGCTGAAAAACATTTGATCAGTCTGGTCGTGGAATGGCCCATGCGCATGGCGGCGGGAGCCGCTAAATCGCCGGATGCCGCGGGGCACAAACCGGTTCTTTAGCGCCTGAACGCAGGGGTATGCAGACCGGCTGCGGCGGCAGAGGGATGAAGGTCTCAAGGCTCGATCCAATGACAACGCAGAAAACGCAAGACAACAAAGGCACATAACATGCGGGTTCAGCATATATCAGGAATCGGCGCCATGATGCTGGCGGGCTTGTGCGCCGTCGTTCTCGCCCAATCTCCAGGAGACGACCCGGTCCATCAAGAGGCTTTTAAGCTTCAGGATGCTGCGCCGGACGCCGAAACTCCTGCGGCCGCCCCCGATCGCGACCCGTTTTGGCCGATCGGATATGCCCCGGCCCCGGTCGCAAAAACGAACGCGCCGGTCGTGAAAGCGAACGCGCCGATGGTCGCGACGCCAACGAATCTTGACGAACTGACGCCCGAAAAAATGCGGGCGTTAAAATCGAAGATCACCGTGGGCGGCATCATGAAGCAGGGGGCGAAGCGCTACGTTCTGGTTAACAGCCAGATGGTGACGATCGGCGACCCTATCCAAATCGAATTTGAAGGCAATGTTTACCGGTTTACTATCCGTACCTTGAACGACCAGGATGTGACTCTCGAACCTTTGGAAACACAACCCTCTTCTAATGCACAGAAGACAGGAGATAATTAATGAAAATACGGGATGTACTTCTTTCCGCCCTCATGCTGGGATGGTTTTTGTCCGCCGGCAACTGGGCAAGAAGCGAAACCACGAACGACGAAGCGGCCGGCCTGACGCCGGTTGAAATTTCCGAACCCGCCCCCGCGGAAGTCGTCGGGGTTGAAGCGCCCGCAGAACCGGCGCCGGCGGAGGTGGAGATCTCCGCGGAACCCGCTCCCGTCGAACCCGAGCCCGCCCTGGCGGAGGAGGCGCCGGCTCCGGCGCCGATGGCGACCGATTCGTCTTCGGAGATGCTGAAGCTGGATGTGGAAAGAAGCATGGCGCCGGGCATTGGCGTCGAACCCGGAGCCTCGACGCCTGAGTTGCTCAGCATCAGCCTGGACAATGTGCCCTTGAACGAGGTCGTCAGAATGTTCACGCGCGTCTCGGGCGCCAACATCGTCGCGGGGACCAATCTGCAAGGCACGGTGACGGTCAGCCTGAAAGATGTGGAATGGGAACCGGCGCTGCGGGTCATCCTGGATTCCGCCAACATGACGCTGGTCGAAAAACGTCCGAATATCTACAGCATCATTTCCAAGAACGATCTGGCCGGAGAACCCCTGACGTCCGACACCATCTTTCTGAAATATACGACGGTTACCAACGTCATTCCTGTGATCCAGCGGATGCTGGTCACGTCAAATTCCTCGGTGGCAGCTTTTGCTTCGGCCAATGCGGTTGTCGTGCAGGAGACGGCGCCGCGCATCAATACCATCCGAGAAGTCATTGCCCGCATCGACAAGCCGAGGATGCAGGTCTTCATCGAGGCCAAGTTCGTCGAGTTGAACGATAAGGCCATCAAAGATCTTGGCATCAACTGGCAGTCCCTGGCCGGTTATACGGTCAGGGCCGGAGATCTGGCCTGGAGCCAGTCGGAGGCCCGGCAGTGGGATCAGTCGAGAACGGACACGGCCAGTCAGTCCGACAGCCGGCGTCAGACCGATTCCATGAGCGAGGCATACGACATTGACGGGATGGTGCTTGGCGGCGGCCGGACCTTCAGCGATTCGATTGACCGGGGCAAAGACGTCAATCATAACGTGGTCGATTCGTTCAACAAGACCGTTACGGATCTCCGCACGGCGGTATTGTCGGCAGACGATTTTGCCCTGACGCTCAGCGCCCTGAAACAGCAGAACGGCGTTACCGTCGTGTCGAATCCGAAACTGATTGTGGCCAGCGGCGAAAAGGCATCGATTCATGTCGGCGAGGATTATCCGAACATCAAAGCCAAACCCCAGGGCACGGAAAGCGTCACCTATGTCTACGAGTTGGATTACGCCAACCCGATCAAGATCGGCGTGACGGTCGAAGTGACGCCCACGGTCAACACGGAAAGCAACATTTCCGTCCGCATCCAGCCCCGCCTGACCCGGCAGACCGGCGAGTATGTCGAACCGACGCCCGGCCTCAAGTTCCCGGTGCAAAGCAGTACGGAAGTGGTGACGGATTTCACCCTGGAAAGCGACCGCACCGTGGCCATCGGCGGCTTGACCCGGACCGACGACCGCGAAATCGTGTCCAAGATTCCCCTGTTGGGCGACATTCCCCTGATCGGCAAGCTCTTGTTCCGCCACACGCACACGGAAAAAGCGCAGACGGAGACGATCATCTTTGTGACCGTCAGCCTGGCCAAGGCCGAGACGATTTCGGAAACCGGCGGCATTCCGGACGAAGGGCAGCTCATTTACCGGCATTTGGCTCAACAGAGACAACGCGCCTCGCCGGCCGTCAAGAACGGCGCGAGCGTTCGGCCGCGAATTAATCCCCCGGCCGCGACGAAAGCCGATCGCAATTCGATCGATATCAACACCCCCGTGGGACGATAAAACTCACAATAGAAATCGGGCAGACAATACGTAGTGGAAACCGCATGAAAAAGTTTATGAGCGCAAACGGGAGAGAAAAAAACATGAAGCGTTACAGTCCCAAAAAATGGATCTTGAGTCTGGCCGTATTGGCCGGTTTGATGGGTATGTGGGCGGGGTGCGAAAGCGATAAGGATACCGATGTGGACAATCTCGACGACTACTTCGCCACCCATCCCTATGTCACCGATCCCCGGACGCAGCCTAACGGCATCGTCACGCTGAAGCCGGCCAACGCCTCGGTTACGTTTGTCGGCCAGACGGTGATCTTCACCGCGGTGGGCGGGAAAGCGCCGTATTCCTGGGACGCCGTGAACGGCAGCGGTTCGGTCGCGATGCGCGCGGACAATCAGGGTATTTACACCGCGACCGCCCTGGAGCCGAATACGGTCATCTGCTTCGATACCGCCGGCCATACGGCCGTGGCCCAGATTTCGACGGCTTCGACGAATTCGCCTTCAACCCCGTTAATCGTCACGCCGTCCTCTGCGACGCTGATCATTAACGGCGATACGATTCCCTTGGTCGTAACAGGCGGAACGGCGCCTTACTCTTGGACGGTCTACGACCCGGGGCTGGGATTGGTGAATCCCTCCAGCGGATCTTCTGTAACTTACAGACGTCTGAATTCGCCCAACAACATTGTGACGGTAACGGATAGCGTAGGCAACTCTCAGAACGTTCCGATTACGCAGCCGTAAAGGCGAACGATCTGATGCGGTTGCGGATAGAGGGGGAGCGGCGGCTCCATGGCTACGTACGTATCGCCAGGAGGAGCCGCCCTTGTGAAGGATCGGCCGCATGAGGCAAGAAAGCATGAAGCGCAGGATGTACAACGCGAGTTTTCTGTCGAGAAAAACAGCTTTGTTGTCGCGCCGATCCTTCACCCATTTTTGTTTTTCGTTCTGTTCTTCAAATGGTTTTATCGCGGAAGTGTACGCCGCACGCCGATAGGCCCGCGGCCTGACGATGGCTCGTTTCGAAGGTTAATGATGAAAGGTCCATGGATATGCAACTAACCGGATTACGTTCTCTGGCGATCATGGCGCGGATCTTGCCCGCGTTCTTTCTGGCGGCCGCCGCCGCTCAGGCGCAAACGCTGACCAACAACAACCATAACCATGTGGTAGCGGGCGATACGATTACCTTCTGGGTTTCCGGTCTGGACATCGCTCCGACTCCGGCCGATGTTCCCGACTTCGACGAGACGGTGCTGTTCGTCAGTCTTGAAGACGAGATCCGGGTTTCCATGAGCACCAACTCGTTCGCGCAGCAGATCGATCCTTCCACCAGCAATTTCTACACCTACATCCAATTCCCGGTGATGGGAATCCAGAGGATCGAAGGGGCTGAACCCACGCCGATCCCGATTCATGTGATCGCCACGCGATATCCTCGGTATGGGATCTACGATGCCTTCGATGGGGAGATCATTGTGGACGACCCCACCTTTTCGTTTAACCCGGCAACGCCGGCCGCCCGGATCGGCGATGTGATTCCTATCGTCATTCGCCGCGTAAGCCTGCAAGCCAATGCCAACTTGTATTTCGATTTGTATTCCGCCGATGAAGCCGTTCTGGGCCTGGGCACGAACCGGTATGTGCCGAACGATTTGACCAACCAGCATCTTCGCGTCGAATTCAAACTGTTTGAAGTGAGCAAGACCGTCTATGCGCGCGGTCGATCGCTGGTGGCCGGCAGCAGCGGTTCCAACATCGTCCTCACGGCCCGCGTCGGCAGCTATTCGGAAGAATGCGAAGTGGCGGTGACGCCTAACTCGGGGCTCCAGTTGACCCCGTTGAATCCTGAAGTTGCGGCCGGCGATACGCTCTCCATGACGGTCAGCCGCTCGACGAATTCCGTGATCTCTCCGCTTGAAGTGACCCTGATCAGCGACAATCCCCAAAGCGCCGTGACGCCTTCTTCCGTCACCATTCCAGCCGGCGCGCAAAACGCCGAATTCGTTGTCACGGCCCTGTTGCCGGGGTCAACCGTCATTCGGGCCAGCGCGGCCGGCCTATCCAATAGTCTGGCTCAGGTCTCGATCCTCAGCCCGACGCTTGCTTTCCAACCCAATCCGGTCTCCAATGTGGTGGATGAAATCCGGCTGGTCAGCATCAGCCGTCCCTTTAACCAAGCCGGCGCCGATCTTCAAATCGATCTGGCGGTTCTCACTCCGGGCGTTTTTAGTCTGGTTACCAACCGGGTGATTATCCCCTCCGGCCAGGTCACGGCCCATATCCCCATTCTCGGCGCGGCGGAAGGCGAAGGCTATATGACGTTCCGCGTGGGTTCCTATAACACCAACCTGCTGGTTGTGGTCGGCCTGGGCCAAAACGACGACGATCCCGACGGCGACGGAATTCCCACGGAAAAGGAAATTCTTTACGGCTGGGATCCCTACGACGCCTTCTCGCAGGACCCCCTGCATATCCTGAACGACGGCGACTACGATTCCGATGCCGACGGCCTCAGCAACCGGAACGAAATCGACAACTACGGCACGAATCCCCTCCGGAAAGACACGGATGACGACGGCGTCAACGACGGCGAGGAAGTCTCCCTGGATCTGACCAATCCGCTCCATCCGATGAGCAGCCGGAATTATTACGAACGCAGTCTCGATTTGAGCCTCGTGCCCTCCGGCGGCCTGACGGCGCCCGATGCGCAGCGGTTTGCCTTTACCACCAACGGCTGGACCGCCGAGCATTGGATCTGGCCCGGCAGCGACGGGAACGGACAGGTCTTGAAGGTCGGCTTGAACGGAACCAATACCGGCTTTTGGATCGGGCTCGAGAATTTCCGGCCCAAGGTCGAAATCGTCATGGGGACGAATGTCCTGACGTCGGCCGGCGGAACGAACGCGGTCGGAGTGGGGGACATTCAACAGCTTCCCGCCGGCGAGTGGTCGCATGTGGCGTTTGTCTGGGCGCCGGAGCGCAACAGTTTGGAAGTGTATGTCAACGGCGTGTTGCTCATCGCCCGCGAGACGCTTGCGGCGCCGAGTTTCCAGGCCGGCACGGCGATCTTGGGCGCGGGTTTCAACGACGGGTATATCGACGATTTGCGCGTCTGGAGTTACGACCGGTCCTGGGATGAAGTCACGTATTGGCGCAACCGGATCTTTTCCGCGCCCTCGGGCTATATTCAAACGCCGGCTTACGGCAATTCCCTGACGCTTTACTATCGGTTCGACGACGGCGCCAGCAACCTTGTCGATTTTGCCTACTTGAACGATTACAACCACTTCATTCTCAACGCCGGCTCCATGACGACGACCAACCCCGCCGTGTCGCTGATTGGGTCGGACGATGAAGATGGCGACTTGATCCCCGAATGGTGGACCAAGATGCACACGCTGGATTCCTATCCGGAGCAAGTCACCGAAGGACCTGACTTCAAGTATTTCGACAATAAGATCCTGTACTTGGCCCGTGTGGACTTCTTCCGCACCTTCCGGGCTTACGGCTCCGTCGGGTCCCCCCTGAGCAGCAAAAATATCGGTCCCGATCTGACCGACAATTGTTTTCATGATCCGGTGGATACGAGCCTGGGTTTCGATGGGCGATATTCGAGCTATATGCGGTACACGTATTTGCCCCAGACGCCTCTATCGGCCACGTTGCGGTTGTTCACGCCGGGCATGACCACCACGGTGGCCTATGTCAACGGTCAGCGCGTGACCCCGATCGGCAATGAAACCAATACGTACCAGGTCATCGAACTGGCCGGACGCCTGAAAACGGGCCGCAACATGATTTATGTGCGCTGCGAAAGCACGCTGAACTTCTATCTGGACGAAGCGCGCACGAAGCAGGTGGTGAATCCCGATCGCGTCGAATACTACGAAGGCGCTTACGGCAAATTCGATGCCAGCCTCGTGTGCGACGGGAAACCGCATATCGTCCGAGGCGATTACACCCGTAACGATCCACGGGCCGTCTGGTATTGCCAGGCCTGGTCGACCTTCCGCCATTTGGGCCGCGACGAAGCCGGTCTGGGCGATCCGATCCGGCCCGACAAGGAAGGCCGCGCCGTTCCCGGCAATCAGGACTACGGCACGCCTTTCGATGCGGATGCCGACAACTTCAACGCCTATTACGAATATTTCTGCGGCACCAACCCCCGCGACAACGACTCCAACAACAACGGCATTCCCGACGATTTGGAGGATTTCGACGGCGATGGGCTGCGCAACGGCGACGAGCAGCGGCGGGGTTCCCACCCCCTGCTGAGAGACACCGACGACGACGGCCTGGTCGACGGGCTGGATGCCATCGGCGATAACGATCCCGCCAGCGCCATGAGCCCCTTGAATTCGCGCTCCCTGGCCCTGAACGGCCACGTCAACACCTATCTCGAACTGCCCCGCGAGAAACGCTTTGCCCTGTCCGACTGGACGGTGGAAGCCTGGGTGCAGCGCGATGCGGGAGAGGCCGACGGCGGCATCGCGATCGAACGCCAAGTGGGACCGAACGGCGTCAATTATGAACTCGGGCTTGGCGACGGCTCGGGTCAAAATGCGGCGGTCAACGTCCCTTACGTAAAATTCGTTTCGGTCGACGGCTTCTCCGTCATCGCTACCAATGTGGCCGCTGCGGGAACTGACTGGATCCATCTGGCCGGCGCATACGATTCGAGCCGGCGAACGCTCAAGCTCTATGTAAACGGCATCGCCGTCGATACCCAGTCCGACCTGAAATCGCCGGCCATTTTTGCCGGCGGCCCGGTCAATCAGCGGGCGGGGCGAAACCTGCGCGGACGCATCGATGAAGTACGGATCTGGAACAAGGCGCGTTCGGATTCGGAAATTCAGAACAATGCCGGCTTCACGGTATCGGCTTCGGATTCGGGCCTGGCGGCGTATTACCGCTTTGACGACAGCACCAGCTACAGCACCAATCCGGTCCTGGTCGGCACCAGCGCCAACAACTGGACCAACGTACTGCCCTGGACTTGGGGCCAGGCGCAGGACTACATCAAGACCTTCGACGCCGATTGGTGGGAAAAGTGGACGCATGGCGCCGCTCTGTTTGGCGATGCATCGTTTTCGACCAACGGCGGAGGCGCTTTGGACAATCCGCCGTCCCTGCTGGTCAATCTGTTGCCGGCGGCCGCCGAGGATGCCGGCGCGCAGTGGCGCGTGTCCGGGTTCGGCGACTGGTATAACAGCGGGATTACCTTGAGCGACGGCCTGACGCCCGGCAGCCAGACGATCACCTTCCAGGTCATCCCCGGGTGGACCGCCCCGGCCAACGTGGCCATCGTTCTCAGCAACAACGTGAAGACCGTGGTCACGGCGGAGTACACGCAGAACGGCTCGCTGCGGGTCGATCTGTCGCCCCCGGACGCCGTGACGGCCGGCGCTCAATGGCGGGCGGATGGCGGCAATTGGAACGACACGGGCGCGACGATTCCCAACTTGTCGGCCGCTCCGCATCTGGTGGAGTTCCGGGACGTCGTGGGCTGGAATGCGCCATCCCCGACCAATTTGCTGGTCCAATCCGGCCTCACGACGACCTACATCGCCAGCTACAGCAATGTGGCCGGCAGCGTACAGGTCTATCTGTCGCCTGAAATCGCCCTCACCAACGGCGCCTCCTGGCGCGTGGACGGCGGCGCTTGGCGGGCCGGCGGCGATATCGTCTCGGGGTTGTCGTACGGATCGCATTCCATCAGCTTCAGCCAGGCCTTTCCCTGGATCGCGCCTTCGAGCATGGTTCTGACGCTGAACAACAGCGAGACCGTGGTTTTGGAAATCGTCTACGAGTTGTTAAATGGCGGCATGAACGACACGGACAACGACGGTTTGACGGATATCGACGAAATTGCCAACTACGGCACGGATCCGCTTCAGCCCGACACGGATGAAGACGGCGTTATGGATGGGCTCGAGGTTACGGACATTACCGATCCCGTGCATCCCATGAACAGCCGGAACTACGCGGAACGCAGCCTGAATCTGGCCGTCGCGCCGTCCGCCGGTTTCAGCCTGCCCAATACGGACCGGTTCTATGTAAACACCAACGGCTGGACGGTGGAGTATTGGTTCCGTCCCGGTTCCGACGGCAACGGACAAGTTTTCTCCCTGGATGCCACCGGCGCGATTGTTCGGTGCGGCTTCTGGGCGGGCTTGGAGAATTTCCGGCCCAAGGCCCAGATCTTCAGCGGCACGAATTCCGTGGTCCTGGTAACCGCCGGCGGCACAAATCAGAATCCGCTGGTGGGCGATGTTCAGGCTTTGCCGCCGAACCAATGGTCCCATGTGGCCCATGTCTGGTCGCCGGAACGGAACAGCTTCGAAATCTACATCAATGGCGTTCTCCTGATCGCGCAGGAAACCCCGGCCAGCCCCGATTTCAGCGGCGGTACGGCCTGGTTTGCCCGCGGCTTTTCGGATGGCCATATCGACGATATTCGCGTCTGGGATTACGACCGTTCCCGCGAAGAAGTCTCGTATTGGTTCAACCGGCTCGTTCCCGCGCCGGCCGGCTATGTGGAACAGCCGCAGGGCGGCAGCGCCATGACGCTCTATTATCGCTTCGATAACGGCGGCACGAACGTCAACGACTTCGCTCACTTGAATCAACGGCCCTATTTCATCTCCGGCCCCGCCGGCATGATCGTTACGAACCAGGCTATTTCCCTGCTGGGCTCCGACGACGAGGACGGCGACCAACTTCCCGAGTGGTGGGTCAAGGTTCACAACCTCGATAAATATCCCAACGACAACCGGGGTCCTCGCTTCATCATGGGGGTCATCAAGGATTGCTTCTACGATCCCGATCGAGGCCCCGTCTACACCAACTACTTCGATGCCAGCCTTGGCTATGCCGCCCATGTGGAATTCCTCAAGACCTTCCGGGCCTACGGCTCCATCGGCGCGCCGGGTTGGTCCTGGCTGGATCCGATCGACAACATGTATTATTCGCCCAAGAACACCAGTTTGGGCTTCGACGGGCGTTATTCCACTTACATGAAATACATCATGCTCGACCAGGTGCCGAAAGCCGCCAGTCTGCAAGTGTTCACGCCCGGCATGGTGTCCGCCCAAGCCTATGTCAACGGCCATTTGGTGACCTCAGGCGCCCAGGGCACTAATGGCTATCAGAGCATTAGCGTCGAACAGCATTTGAAGGTCGGACGGAACCAGGTCTTCATCCGATGCGAAAGCGGATACAACAAGTATTTGAATGCCGAGCGCACCGAAATGGCTAACCCCGATTACACGTGCAATCATTTTGAAGGAGTGTACGGCAAGTTCGACGCCAGCCTGGACTGCGACGGGGTTTCCTACATCAAACGGGGCGATCGTTCGCGGAACGATCCCCGCGCCGTCTGGGTTTGCCAGGCTTGGTCGACGCACGAGGAACTCGGCTGGGATCCGCCCCAAGCCGATCAGGAGATGCGCGCCCTGCCCGGGAATCAGGATTTCGGCCTGCCTTTCGATGCCGATACGGATGACTTGAATGCGCAATACGAGTACTTCTGCGGAACCAACCCCCGCGACGACGACTCCAACAACAACGGGGTTCCCGACGGACTGGAAGACTTTGACGACGATGGCTTGAATAACGGCGAGGAGCAAACTCGCGGCGCCCACCCGCTGCTGCCCGATACCGACGACGACGGCGTATTGGACGGACCGGATTCCATCGGCGAAAACAATCCGGCCAGCGCCCTGGTGCCGATGGTCTCCCGCGCCTTGACGTTCGGCGGCAGCACCAACGACTACGTCGAATTTCCTGTGCAAAGCCGTTTTGCGTTGAACACCTGGACGGTGGAAGCCTGGGTCAAACCGGCAACGAGCAACGGCGGCTCCATCGTGCAGCGCCAGGTCAGTCCTCAAGGAGTGACCTTCGATCTGGGCCTGGCCACCAATAACGTGCCCTATGTCCGTTTCGTTTCCGTCGACGGCAACACCGTGCTGGCCGCCGGAACCGCCACCCTGCCTTCCGGCGTCTGGTCGCATCTGGCCGGAACGTACGACGGCGCCCAGCGAATACTGACGCTCTACATCAACGGAACCAATAACGCGACCGCTCCGTCCGCCTTGAAGCCGCCGGCGGTGCTGGCCGGAGGACCGGTCGTTCAGCGCATCGGTTTCGAATTCAAAGGCTCGATCGACGAAGTCCGCCTCTGGAATGTCGCCCGTGCGGCGGCGGAAGTCCTGACCGCCTTCCCGAACACGGTGTCGGTCAGCGAATCGGGCCTGGTGGCTTATTACCGGTTCGACGACAGCACCAGCTATGCGACCAATCCCTCGATAGTCGGCTCCAGCGCCAACAACTGGCGCAACGAACTGCCCTGGACCTGGGGTCAGGTGCAGGATTACGTCAAAGCCTACGAGACCGACTGGTGGAACAAGTGGTTCAATTCGGCCTCGATCCGGGGGAATGTCGTTTTCACGCCCACCGGCGGAGGAGCCCTTTACACGCCGCCGATCCTTCAAGTGACGATCTACCCGTCGTCGGCGGTGGCGGCCGGCGCCCAATGGCGGCTCTCGAATCAGGCCATCTGGTACAACAGCGACTACAGCATGAGCGACGGTTTGTCGGCCGGAACCAACCGCATCGTCTTCAAGTCGGTGGAAGGCTGGATCACGCCGGAGGATGTGCTCGTAGTGCTCTCCAACAACACCAAGACCGTTGTGACCGCCACCTATCAGCGAAACGGGGCGTTGCGCATCTTGCTGGCGCCCAGCGCGGCCGTTACGGCAGGAGCCCAGTGGCGCGCGGAAAACGGCAGTTGGATGGACAGCGACGCGGTGCTCGAGAATTTGACGCCCGGTTTCTACTTCGTAGACTGCAAGGAGGTCGCCGGCTGGACGACGCCGGCGGGCGCGACGATGGAGGTCTCCTCGGGGCAGACCAACACGTATCTGTTCAGTTACGAGCAACGTCCCACCGGCATCCGGATTACGCTCACGCCCGATGAGGCCATCCAAAGCGGCGCCCAGTGGAGGGTCAACAGCGGCGTCTGGCAGAATAGCGGCGCCCTGGTCATGTTGTCCAACGGCACGTACACGATCGAATATCAGAATCTCATCGGCTGGCTTAGGCCGATGGGCTTGACCACCAATGTCGTGGATGGCAATACGACCTCCCTGACGGGGCGATATTTCCAGGCGCAAATATGGGATGCCCCCGGCACGAATATCAGCGGCGGCTTCAATCGGCCGCGCGGGCTGGCTTTCGATTCCCTGCGGCGCTTGTACATTGCCGATTCGCTGAACAACCGTATCCTCATGGTCAATACGCTGTCGAATAACCTGTGGCAGACGATCAGCGTGGCCGGCCAGTTCAATCAGCCTATGGACGTATACGTCGACAGCGCCGACAATCTCTACGTGGCCGACACCGGCAACAATCGGATTCAGAAGCGCAATGCGGCGACCATGACCTGGACCAACTGGGCCGGGTTCAGCACGCCGTTCTCCGTAGCCGTAGGGCCGGATGGGACCATGTACGTGGCCGACACCGGCAACAACCGCATCCTGAAAAAGCTGGGCAACAGCGCCTGGAGCGTTTTCATGCGCAGCGACTCCAGCAACGAATCCTGCACGGTGATTGCGCCGCAGGATATAGTGGTCGACGCCGAGGGCTATCTCTATGTGGCGGATGCGCCCGGCGGCAAGGCGCGGATTCGCCGGGTCAGCCCGGAAGGCCTTTGCTACGATGTCGTGGGGAGTTATGAAGACGGCCAAGGCGCTTTGAGCATAGCCAGCGCCATTGCGCTCGACGTGCGAAACGACCGGATACTCGCCGCGGATCGGGCTCCCGGACTGATCAAGACTTGTCCTTTGACCCGATTGGACTGGTCGACTCTGGTGGGAACGGAATGCCTGCTGAATCTTCCGGAAGGCTTGGCGGTGGACGAGGTCGGCTGCCTGTATATTTCCGACACGTTCAACAACCGGGTCTTGAAGCTGACCCTTGAGACGGATGTCGTTATAACGCCTAATCTGGATGTCATCCCGACCATGGGCCCCGGGGGCGCTTACTTCACGATTCAATGGTTCGGACAGGACTATGTGTTCTACAACATCGAGTATTCGACCCAGTTGTTGCCGCCCAGCCCTTGGTATCCCTTGTGCTGGCAGTTGCAGGGCCAGGACACCCTGATGAGTTGTATCGACACGAACTTCACGACGACCAATCGCTTCTATCGAATAAGCGCCTATTGATCGGAACTTGACCCGCCGGGCGGGCTCCGGGGAACCGGAGCCCGCCCGTTGCATTTTAAGCATCCAATCTCGCACGCGTCCTCTTTACATTGACATTCCATGAAGTTCGCGCAAACTTCATGGCCATGACTGCGATCCCTAAAGGTATTTGGAAGTACGCATTATTGCTGTTGTTGCTGCTGGCTATTGCGACGGTGGCCAGCATTTCGACCATCTCCACTCTGCACTCCATGCTGATCGAAGAAGCCCAAAAACGCGGGACGCAGAGCTTCGACGAGATCGGAAGGATTATCACCGTGGCGATTCTCGCCCTGACGATGGGGTTCCTTCTGCTGGCCGGCGCCTTGGGACTTTGGGCCATCCGTTCCACGACGCAAACGGAAGCCCGCCGCCGCATCGGACGATTTGTCGATGCCATGGATTATCTTCGCGACGGCATTCTTGCCGTGGATCGGAAGGGCTTCATCACGGGCTCCAATCCGGCGGCGCGTGCGTTCATCACAGCAGCGGTTTCAACGACCTCATCGCTCAAGGCGTTGTTTCCATCTTTGAACGACGACGATCTTCGACAGCTCTGTGACCGGACCAGCCCGCAGGAAGTCGAGCGTACGTGCAAAACCGCCCAGGGATTCAAAACCCTGCGTTTCCGCTCCCAACCCACGGAAGACCTTAATCTGATTCTGCTCAGTGATGTGACCGACCAGAAAAGTTTGGAAATGCAGCACCGGCAGATTGCCCAGTTGCAGTTGATCGGCCGCGTGGCCCGCGGCGTCGCCCACGATTTTAACAATATTCTATGCGCCATCTCGGCGCATGCTTCCCTGCTTTCCCGCACCGAGTCGAACACCGATCAGGACCGGGAATCTCTTCGATCGATCCTACACGAATCGGAACGCGGAGCCATTCTGGCCCGCCATCTGCTCGAACTCAGCCGAACCGGGATTAAAGGCCCTCCCTGCGACCGGCCGGCCGAACAGATTCAGCAGGCGGCCAGTCTTCTTCGGGTGGGGCTCTCGCCCGGTTGGGTGGTTCAGGTCGACCTCGTAGAACCGTTAGGCTCCGTCGCGTTGACTTCCGTGCAGATCGAACAGGTCATCTTGAACCTGGGCTTGCTGGCGGCCGACGAACACGCCTCCGCCGGAATCCTGCACATTCTGGCCGGCTCTTCCAGCTCCAAGCCGCCGTTCGATACGCACGAAATGTTTGAAGCGGTCATTGTTGTGGCCGCTCATGACCCTGGCGCTACGGTCTCGGAGACAGCCTATCGACTCTCCGATGCGACGACGACGGCGGCCGATTTTGGCGTTATTCAATCGGTTGCTCGTTCCATGTTGGAGGAGATGGGCGGGCGATTGGATCCCTTGTTTGCGTCAGGGGGCCGCCATTGCTACCGGATCGGAATTCCCGGGCTTAAATCGCCACAGGCCTCTATTGCCGCGCTGAATATTCCAGACGAACTCAAGACTTATGTAGCCGGCTGGCCTCTTCTGCTGGCGGTCTCGTCGAGCGATATTGGCGCCCGCCTGGAAACTCATTTCAAGGAATTGGGACTTCGAGTCGTCATGGCCGACACACTGGTCAGCGCCCTGCAATATGTGCAAAGCGACCGGCAATTCAGCGCCATGATTGTCGAGCGGCAACTCTTTGGACAGGAGGCAGATGCTTTGTTGCGAGCCATCCTGAAGCTTCAGCCTTTGTCGGCCTTGCTGGTTTTGTGCTCGTCCTCTACCGAAGCGCTTCACAGCTTGGCCAAGGACGTGGTTTTTTCTACGGTAACCGCCTCGCCGGAGGAAGTCGTCCGATCGTTGATCATGGCCAAGGCCATGTCCGATGGCCGCAGAAAAAAGCCATAAAGTCGCCTGTTTTTACAGTTTTTTGATTCCGCCGTTGATCTTTTCCTTCATGTATAGTAATGATGACGTCTTCAAATGGTGGGTGTAGCTCAGTTTGGCAGAGCACCAGGTTGTGGCCCTGGTCGTCGCGGGTTCAAATCCCGTCATCCACCCCACTAAGTCCAACCCCTCTAATTCATGGAAAAAAGTGCAGCCAACGGGGTGTCACACTTTGCAAAGTGTGACACTCGATGTTTTATGTCGCGAAGATTACCCTTCAGTCGCTGCGCCGGCTTCGTTGACGAGGCGGGTGAGGAATCCAGTCCAATTTTCGATGGCTTCCTGCTGCTCGGCGGGATGGATGGATCCGTCCGGCGAAAGAAGCATCACCGGGCGGTCGGCGGGAATTATATTGCGCCAGGCGGACGCGGTTTCCGGGTTGGGGCAAATGACGGCATAGCCTGGGAGCCATTGTTCCGGCAGGCACTGGTCGGCCGGAGGCCGGCTTTTCCATTCGATACAGGGGCGTCCGGGCATGGCCCACGCAGCCGGCATGAGGGCGTCGTCCGCGATAAGGACCAGCTCGACGGACTGCTGCATCATGATTTCCCACAATTCCGGGAAATTCCCGGGGTCGCCTTGAAACCCGGCGAGCTCCAGGCCCAGCTTTTCCAATGATTGGAAAAGCCGCTCCAGGCCGGCGGGGTGGGGGGTATTTGCAAAGAACATGGCCTTGCGGGGTTTCTCCGGGAGCGCCGGCGGACTCAATAACGTGGAAGCCAGCCGGGCGTAACCGGCGATCTCGCTTAGTTGCATTAACACCCGTTGCCGCATTTCCGATGCGGAGAGGAGATGGTTTGTCCAGTCGTCCCAGGCGAAGCGGAAGGCGGCAACGTCGGCCAGATTGTCGGCATCGGAGATGAAGGCCACCAGCTCCTGGTGATCGATTAGAAACGAGTGGATGTCCGGTACGCCGGAGGAGGCGACCAGGGCATCCATGTCGATAAACAGTTTTCCAATTTGGCGCAGCCAGCGGGCTTTCACATCGCTAAAAGCTGCGTGTGCGGCGGGCTTGTTCGGCCAGGAAATCCGGATGGGGTCGGGTGAAATCGCAGCGATTTCCGAGAGCGCGTTTTTCAAGCTGGTCAGGCGGGCGCCCTTTTTGAGGGCTCCGCCTTCGGTCGCATCCCAGACCGGCGTCTGGGTCAAGGCGATCCGTCGCTCGAACTCGCGTAAGTACATCGCCATGCTCAAATCGGTGAGTACCGGTCGGCCGTCGATGCCCATGACGTGCGTCAGATTGGCTTGCGGGGGCGGGTGTAAATGAAAGTAGGGCAGTTGCATGTCTTTGGGGTGAAACCGCTCGCCGCTGTAGCCCAGATCGAACCCGATCATGACGATGGGGGCTCCCCCGAGCAGGAGAGCGACTTCGAGGGCGGCGTGTCCGACGCATTGGCCGGCATCGAAGAATGGCAGGCCGACGGCTTCATGAAAAACCGCGCCGCTGGCGGAATGCGACAGCCCGAAGTAAAGCGGGCCGCGATGATGCCGGATCGTTGGCCAATTGCTTTGAAGAAGGCAGACCGCCGGCGTCGCTAAAAGCTCTTTCTGAAAGGGCGCAAAATAGCGCCAGATGCGTTCGCTGTCGTCGGAGGTGACGATCAAATCCGGCCGGATGCCCGCCCGGAGCAGGGTGGCGCAGGCGGCATCGCAGGCGACGAGAAACACGCGTTCGCGGAAGGCCTTCAACTCGGCGGCGTTTTTATCGAGCGAGGGGCCCGCCCCGGCGATCACGACGGCCCGGTTGTGGGCGAGGCCGGCCAGTTCCGTGACGGCATGTTCGTTGAGCGCGCGCGGCAGGTTAAGCAGAGAATTGGCCAGCATGTGCCAGCCCCTTGTAGCGTGCAAGGCCACCGTACTCAGGACTCGCCGGGTGTGATCCAACAGCGCCTTGGACAGGCGGGTACACAGGTCCGGTTCAGTCCGTCGATCGGCATCGGTCAAAAGCAAGGCCACCTTGCCCTCGGCAAAATACAGCAAATCGTCGCGGAAAGCGTTTTCCAACATCTGCTCAAGGGGCAGGGTGGACTGCAACGCGACGTAGCGGATGCGGGAATCCAGAACCTTGGGCGCCGCCGGTCCCGCCAGGTAAAGCCGCCGCAAGCCGGGATGCTGCTGCAGCAACTTCTCTCCCGTGCCGACAGACCGTTCCAAAGCCAGCGCAAGACGGCACTCGGAAGGAACGGCCATGCCGTTTCCTTCCACCGTCGGCGGACGGCTGTCTATCTTGAGCGTTTCTATCAAGGCATTTCCTTCTACTTTGGGTTTCCTTGGAACGTTAGCAGGTTCATTGCCAGCGGGCGCCGTTGACCGGCTTGTCGGAAGTTCCACGGCGAAGTCGCGGAGTCCTACAGTTTTCGGGGCGCCGGAGGAAGACTTGATGTGCAACCCATTGAAAATTTGGACATTAGATCGATGGCATCGTCCCTGCTATGGGTAACGGCGTGATGAAAACAAGAAATCCAACGCATCTAAAACTCGCTCTGGCGGGTTTGTTTCTTCTGATCGTGCTGGGTTTCTTGATCACGGGAAAAGCGGGCGATCGATCGGAAGCTACCCCCGAAGATCGCCCGGCTCATTCCCCGGCCAAGCAGGACTACCCTCTCGGACGATCTCTGCTGGCTCTGGCGTTGGTGCTGGGCGGTTTGACGGGCGTCAATTGGTACCTGAAGAACCGCGGCAGCCATTTGTTGGGGGCGAAAGCCGCCCGGCGCCTGCGCGTGATCGAGCGATTGGCCATCGACCAAAAACGCTGCCTGCTGCTGGTCTCTCTGGATGGACGGGAGTTGCTGGTGGGCGTGGGGAACGATCAGCTTTCCGTTCTACAGGGTCTCGGGAACGCGGCTCCCGTTGCGTCCGAGACGACGCCGGAGGCGGCATCATGAACCGTCTGGGCCGCCGTCTTCGCTGCTGGGTGTTGATCGCTTGCTTGGCGGGCTTGTCCGGCTCGGCCGGCGCGGCCTTTCCGGAACTGGCCTCGGATACGAATGCCGCCTTGATGCCTATGGGCTTGAAGGTGCAATTCGACTCCGCCACTTCGCCGAAGGAAGTTTCCCAATCCATTCGGATTTTATTGCTTTTGACGGCCCTGAGCCTGGCGCCGTCCGCTATTATCATGACGACCTCCTTCACGCGCATCCTGATCGTCCTCGGCTTTCTCCGGCAGGCGCTCGGGACGCAGCAGACGCCCCCCGCTCAAGTGATTACGGGCATGGCGTTGTTTTTAACCATCTTCGTCATGATGCCGATCTGGACCAAAATCAATACCGACGCCATTCAGCCGTATATCGCCGAGCAAATCACCCAACAGGAAGCCTGGCAAAAAGGGATCGCTCCGTTGCGCGCCTTTATGGAAAAGCAGGTGGGCGCTTCCGAACTGGCCTTGTTCGTGGAACTCCGGGGCGCCGATAAGGACAAGAAAAAGGAAGTGCCGCTGGAAGCCCTGATCCCGGCCTTTATGATCAGCGAATTGAAAACCGCATTTCAATTGGGCTTCCTGATTTATCTGCCGTTTTTGGTCATCGATCTGGTCATTGCCTCTTCCTTGATGTCGTTGGGCATGATGATGCTGCCTCCGATGATGATTTCGCTGCCCATCAAGCTGCTGTTTTTCGTGCTGGCCGATGGCTGGACGCTGCTGATTCGCGGCGTGGTTTCGAGCTTTTCGCTTTAGTGGAGGATAACGACATGACGCCTGAAATGGCAATGGACCTGGCTTATTTGGTGATCTTCACGTCGGCGAAGATCAGCGCTCCCATCCTCCTGACCTCGGTCGTGGTCGGCGTAGTCGTTAATATCGTGCAGACCGTCACCTCCATCAAGGATACCAGTTTAACCTTTGTGCCGAAAGTGGTGGTCGCCGGAGTGGTCGTGGGGTTGACGCTGCCGTGGACGATCAAGACCGTGATCGGTCTCTTTGCGCAGATTTTCCAGATGTTCGGACAAATCAATGCCTGAGTGCGGAAAACAGGAGCGAGCATGGATATCCAATTGGGCAATTTGCCGCAGGTCTATCTGCTGACGCTTTTCCGCGTGCTGGCGATCCTGATGCCCATCATGATTTACGGGCGCGTCTTGGTGCCGGTGAAGATCATGGTGATGATTGCCGTGGTGGTCACTCTGGCGCTGGTTCCCATGGTTCCCGCGGTTTGGATCGACGCCGCAGCGTCGCTTCGCACCGTACCCGAACTGCTGTTTGCTGTGTTGGGCGAGATTGTCCTCGGCTATGCCGTCGGTCTGATCATGAACACCTTCATCTCCATCTGTCTGATGGGCGGGACGATCGCCGGCTGGGGCAGTTCGCTGATGATGGCGGAAACGATCGACCCGGTTAGCGGCATCAACAATGTGATCCTTTCGGAAATCATCCAGAACCTGTTCATTTTGCTTTTTTTCATCAGCAACACGCATTTGGTGGTGTTGAAAATGATGGCGGTCAGTTTTCAAATAGTGCCGCCGTCGTTGAGCTGGCTGAACGAAGGCATGTTGGAATACATCGTATCGCTGGGCTCGTTGATCTTCACGTGGGGGGTGCGCTTCGGCCTGCCGATCATGGGGGCGATTTTGATCATCGATGCGGCCCTGGGCATGATTGCCCGGATGGCCCCGGATTTCGACATTCTCTTCCTTTCTTTTCCCATCCGGTTGTCGGTGGGCCTTTTCGTGCTGGGCATTTCCATTCGGGAGGGCGCCGGATTTTTCAACCGCTTGATTGAAATGACGACACAGGCCTTTGCAAGAATTCTTATTTAACGAGGCGACATCATGGAAGGCAAAGACGGAAGGACAGAGCGGGCGACGGGCAAACGACGCAATGAAGAGCGCAAAAAGGGAAATGTTTGCGTGTCGCAGGAGATCACGACGGTGCTCGCTTTACTTTTGGGGTTCCTCGGCATCAAGTATGCTGTAGTGCATGGCATGGACAAGATTGGCATGCTCTATATGGAGGTTCTGCGCGTCCCCTTGGGGACCGTTTGGAATGCCGACACGGTCCAGCAGTGGTTTATTGCCGGCAGCCTCTTTGTCGGCGTCCTGCTGTTGCCGGTGTTTGCTCCCACGATGATCGGCACCATCATTGCCAATATCGGGCAGACGGGTCCGTTTTACAGCCTCAAAACCCTCGAATGGAAATTCAGCGCCCTGAATCCGGTCAACGGGTTGAAGCATCTCTTTTCCCTGAAGTCGGTCGCGACGCTGCTCTTGTCCCTGATGAAGGCGCTTCTGGTCATGTTCGTGATTTACCTGATGCTGCGCAACCGGCTGGACGAAATTTCGCATCTTTCCGCATTATCCCCGGCGGAAGGCCTGCAATGGACCTTAATGCTGATTTACAAGATGGTCATGGTCATCATATTCCTCTTCATTTTTATTGCCGCTCTCGACTGGTGCATGAAGAAGTACCAGCACGAAAAGGGCATGATGATGACCAAGAAGGAAGTCGAGGACGAACGCAAGCAGCAGGAACCGAGCCCGGTCATCAAGAAGAACCAGATGAAGAAGATGCGCGAGCTGAGCATGCAGCGCATGATGGCGGCCATTCCGAAGGCCAGCGTGGTGATCACGAATCCGACGCACGTGGCCGTGGCGCTGGAATACGACACGACGAATATGGGCGCCCCGAAAGTGGTCGCCAAGGGCCTGCGGCTGGTGGCCCAGCGCATCAAGCGGATTGCCCGCGAAAACGGCGTTCCGGTGATCGAGCGCCCGCAAGTCGCCCGCGATTTGTACAAGCACGTGAAGGTCGGACAGGAGATTCCGTCGCGCTTCTACGGCGTCATCGCCGAGATTCTCGCCTATCTCTACAAAATGGGGCAGGGGCGGATTCGTAATCAAGTGATTCAAAAACCCGAAGTCGTGGAAGCGGCAAAGTAATGAATCGATCGGTTGGGGAGAACGAAAATGGCTGAAGAAATCAAACATAAGCTCCGGCAGACGGACCTGATCATGGCCGGCGCGTTGATGATGATCCTGGCCGTCTTGCTGATCCCGATCCCGACGCCGCTTCTGGACATCCTGTTGGTTCTGAGCGTTGGCAGCAGCATCCTGGTTTTAGTCTTCGTCATCGAACTGAAGGATCCGCTGGAGTTTTCGTCTTTTCCTTCGGTGCTGTTGCTCTTGACCCTGTTTCGGCTCTCGCTGAATGTCGCCACCACCCGTCAAGTCCTGCTCACGGCCTACGGCGGCGAAGTCATTCAGGCCTTCGGCGATTTCGTCATCGGCGGCAATTACGTGGTCGGCGTGGTGATCTTCTGTATTTTGATGGTCATCAATTTCATGGTCATCACCAAGGGTTCCGGCCGTATTGCCGAAGTGTCCGCGCGGTTCACCTTGGATGCGATGCCCGGCAAGCAGATGAGCATCGATGCCGATTTGAACCAGGGCTTGATCGACGAGCATGAAGCCTTGGCCCGTCGAAAAAAGCTGACGAAGGAAGCCGATTTCTACGGCGCCATGGACGGCGCCAGCAAGTTCGTGCGCGGCGATGCCGTGGCGGGTTTGATCATCACGATCATCAACATCAGCGCCGGCTTTGCCATCGGCATGCTCCAGAAAGACATGACGGCGGGAGAATCCCTGGCCCGGTATACGATCCTGACGGTCGGCGACGGGTTGGTGGCCTCGATCCCGTCGCTGATCATCTCCACGGCCGCCGGTATTCTCGTGACCCGCGCGGCGGCGGATGAAGATCTCGGCACCGAAGTGGCCAAGCAGTTGTTCGTGCGGCCCAAGCAATTGATGATCACCGGGAGCATCCTTTCCCTGATCGCTCTCGTGCCCGGGTTGCCGTTTATTCCGTTTGTGGTGTTGGGCGGTTCGCTGGGCGGTCTGGGCTATAGCATGAAGCGCAAAGGCCTTAAGCCGGCGTCGGAAGAGGCGGCGCCCGGCGGTCGGCATACGATTGCCGGAAAAGGCGGCGACGACGCCAAGAAACTGGGCGACAAAGACAAGCAGCCCGAAGCCCTGCCCTCGTCGGCGGCAGGCCTCAAGAATGTCCTGGCGGTTTCGCCCATGGATCTGGAAATCGGGTTCGGACTGGTTCCGTTGGTGGATCGGAACCAGGGCGGCAAGCTCATCGACCGCATCGGCATGGTTCGGACGCAGATTGCCGAGGAACTGGGCTTGGTGCTGCCTCCGGTCAATGTACGCGACAACGTCAATTTGAAGAACACGGAATATTGCATCAAGATTCGAGGCCTTGAAGTGGCCCGGGGTTCGGTGCGCCCCGGCTCCCTGATGGCGATCGATCCCAGCGGCGATGTGAAGCTGGATGGGTACGTGGCGGTGCGCGAGCCGGCGTTCGGATTCCAGGCCTACTGGATTCCCGAAGCCAAACGCGAACTCGTGGAATCGAAAGGCTTGACCGTCGTGGATTGTGCGAGCGTCGTCACGACCCACCTCGCGGCGGTCGTCAAGCGTTGCGCGGCCGACATCATCACGCGGCAGGACGTCAACGACCTGATCGATCAGATCAAGCAAACCCATTCGGCCGTAGTGCAGGAACTGATTCCGAACAAGATGAACGTGGGCGGCATTCACCGCGTTTTGCAGGGACTCCTGCGGGAGAAGGTGTCCATCCGCGATTTGGCCATCATCCTGGAAACGTTGTCGGATAATGCAGGCCGCACGCAGGACATCGCCCTGCTGGTGGAACAGTGCCGTCGCGCGTTAGGCGGGCATATCTGCCGCGAGTACGTGATGGCCGACGGCACGCTGAAGGCCCTGGGCCTGCATCCGAATCTCGAATCGCTGATTCGCAAAGCCACCCACAAGGAAGGCGGCGCCGCCATGAGCCCGGCCGTGGCCCACGAAATGCTAGAAAGCGTTAAGAACGCGCTGGAGGGCGCCCGCCGGCGGGGGATGGAGCCTGTTTTGCTGTGCTCGCCGTCGATACGCCCGCAGGTTCGGCAGTTGTCGCAGCACGAATTCAGGGATACGCCGGTGATCTCGTTTGCCGAAGTGCCCGACTCGATTCAGGTGGATATGATCAGCATGATTCCGGCTCCCAAGGGAGCCGAAGCAGAAGCCTTGTTGGACGGATAATTTATGAAAATACGCCGCTATAAAGGACACTCGCTGGAAAAGCTGTATGAGGCCATTCAAAGCGAATTGGGACCCGAGGCGGTCGTGGTGTCCACCACGCGCCCCCGCGGCGCCGGCGCTTTGCTGGCGCCCTTCCTGGGCGGCGAGCCCTATGAAGTCGTCGCCGTCGTGGAAGATCGCGCCGCCGAGAAGCACGTCCAGGCCGATACCGTTCGCAGCGAGGATTTGAAGCGGTTTTCGCAGTACCAGGCCCGCAAATGGGACGAGCTGGAGGCGACCGTGCAGGGGCTGCGCGGCGAAATCGGACAAATGGCCAAGAACATGGGCTCCGCCCAGGCCCGCCTGGCCGAAGGCATTCCCGAATTCGCCGCCAACTGGGACGCCGAGTTTCTCCGCGCGGTCATGAACCGCGGCGCCAATGTCTTCGATCCGGACCAGATCGATCTCTGCCGCGATGCCGTTCGCAGTTGCCTGCGCGTCGAAGAGTCGTTTCCGTTGAAAAAGAACGGCAAGCCGCACATCGTGGTATTGGCCGGGCCGACCGGCTCCGGCAAAACGACGACCCTTGCCAAGCTGGCCGCCCGCTGGAGCCTGGATCAGAAGTTGAAGGTCGGCTTGATCACCACCGACACGTTCCGGATCGCCGCCGTCGACCAAATCAAGGAATACTCCACGCTGCTCGGCCTGGAACTGCGAATTGCCTTTTCCGCCAACGAAGCGGCCCGCGCCGCCCAGTCGTTTGCCGACAAGGATGTGATTCTGGTGGATACGCCGGGGCGCAACCATTACGATCAATCCGGCTTGATCGGTTTGCGGGGCCTTCTTCAGGGAATGGGCGAGGTGACCGTATTAATGACCTTGCCCGCCACGTTGGATCGGCGTAACGTGGCCGATATCATGGATTGTTTCGACATCCTCCGCTGCAATTATCTGGTCGTGACAAAGATTGACGAAACCCGCCACTTTGATTTACTGACTACGGCGGCAATCTGTTCGACCTGTCCGATCGCTTTTGTGACCGACGGGCAGCGCGTGCCGCAGGATTTGCGCGCCGCGAAGATGAGCGAACTGGTGGAGATGCTGGCGCCCAAGGAGCAGACATAGTGGAAGATCAAGCGTCGGGGCTGCGAAATATGACCGTTCCGGATCGGGAAACGGCCCGGGCGCCGGGCCGTTTGCGCTGCATCGCGATTGGAAGCGGCAAGGGCGGCGTCGGCAAGACCATGCTGTCCGTGGGCTTGGCTACCAGCCTGGCGCGCTTGAACCACAAGGTGCTGGTGATGGACGCCGACCTGGGCCTGGCCAATGTCGACTTGCAGATGGGCGTCGATCCCACCTATACGCTGCAGGATGTCATTTTCGGAAGCTGCCGGCTGGAAGACGCCGTCCTCCACGTCGAAAAAGGGTTGTCCGTGCTGGCCGCCGCCGCCGGCTCGCCGGAATTGGTCGATATGGGCGATGCTCGCCGGCAGGTCTTTGTGGCCGATTTGATCCGTTTTGCGGGACAGTACGATTTTCTCATCATCGATTCCTCCGCCGGCATCGGCCGCGGCGTCACCACCTTTTTAGGCGCCGCCCCGGAAGTGTTGGTCGTGGTCGCCAACGAGCCGACCTCCCTGATGGATGCCTACTCGCTGATCAAAGTCCTGCGCCAGAACACGCCGCCGCCCGAAATCATGATGGTGGTCAACATGGTGCGGACGCTGGACGAAGGAGAGTTGCTGGCCTCGCGGCTCAACGGCATCACCAAGCGATTTCTCGGCGCGGACATTCCCGTCGCCGGCGTGATCGTACACGATCCCGTTGTCGGCGACGCCATTCGAGCCCGCACCTCTGTCGTGAATTACGCCTCCAGATCCGGACCGTCGCAATGCCTGCAGGAACTGGCGCAATTCATCGCCGCCGGCGAGTGCTATGCCCGGGCCCGCGGACGTCTGCAAAAACCGTTTTTCGACAAGCTGGCTGAAATCGGCATGAATCCGGAAGGGCTGGCCAAAGAATGAGTTCCATTCTCGGACAACTGGCGGTCGCGATCGGCGGTTTGGTGTTCATCCTCTCCATGCTGCTTTCCTGGATGAATGGAGTGCCCTTGCTGAACGCCATCTTGCGCGCCGTCGTGGCCATGTGCGTCGTTTCGATGATCATGGCGTTCTTTTTCCGGTTCTTTACCGCCATTCTCTATCGTTTTGTGGCCGAACGACTGCGGGAGCAGACGGCCGCCAAGGGAAAGGAGCCAAAAGGAAAAGAAAAAACAACTCCCAATTCGACGCCCGTTTGATTATTAGTATAGTATCGTAGTGAGAAAAACGTCGAAGACTTAATGAATCCGGCATTGAACAAAACGAATTGGGTGGCGCCTGCCGATCTGGCGAATCGCGAGCTCTGGATGACCTTCTGGAGCGATCGCGATTCCGACGATGCCTTGGGCCGGTTAATCGAAACCTATCTTCCGTTCGTCAACAAAGTCCTCGACCGCATTTCCATTCATCTGCCCTCGCATGTGGCCCTCGAAGATCTGCTGCAATCCGCCGTCGTCGGCTTGTATCACGCGCTCGAGCATTTCGATCCGACCCAGAACACTCGCTTCGAAGCCTTTGCCTACCGGCGCATCCGCGGGGCGATCCTGGACGAACTCCGGGCTGCCGACCGCATATCCCGCTCCAGCCGCGCCCAAGTCCGCAAGATCGAACAGACCATCCGCCAATGGTATCAGGACCACGGCGCCGCCCCCGCGGAAGAACAGCTCGCCGAAGCCGTCGGCATGACCCCCGGCGCCCTGGCCGGCCTGCTTGACCGCGCCCAACCCTGGCTTTCGCTCGACGAGATGGTGCTCGAAGGCGACAGCCGCAACGTCCTGCTCAAGGAAGTCATCGCCGACAATCGCGCCGTGCTGCCCGATCAGCAGGCCCAGTCCGAGGACCTGAAACGCTGTCTGCACAAGGCCTTCCTGGAGCTGTCCGCGCGCGAACAGAAAATCCTGTATCTTTATTACTTCGAAGAGCTAAGATTGAGCGAAATTGCAGCCCTTTACGAATTGACGGAAGCCCGGATCTGTCAGTTACATGCGTTGGCGGTTGCCAAGCTAAGGGCCATCTTGAGCCGGGATACAGACCTGTAGGCCGTCATGGGCGATGACATAAGAGCGGGGATTCCTCTCAGCGGGAAAGACTACACCGCCGAGCCGATCTATCATGTCAAATCCGTCGACGCCGACAGCCAGCGAAACTCCCGCGAACAATTCGAAGACAAGCTCAAACGCGAAAAAGGCGACGACAGTCCTGACCACCAGAAACTCCCGCCTGCCTGGGAGAAAGAAACCGGCGGCATTCCGGAAGAAATCAAAGACGGCCTCATCCTCAGCGACTCCGCCAAAAAAATCCTTGTCGCCGATCCCTCTGTCGTTCCCGCCGTGCTGCCGCGCGAAAACGAAACGCTGCCCGTCAAAGCGAGCGAAGACCCCAAGCCCGCGGAAGAACCTCCGCCTCCGCCTGTCCGGCATATCGATTTGAAAGCCTGACAAGGTGCACCCCACCTGCTTATTGTTCAAAAACACGCTCGACATAACTTACGGCATGCCTTACAAGTTTAGGCATGACGAAACTCGGTGGATGGAAAGGCAACCCAATGACATTAACGGATACGCTGACGGCCAGCTTGGAGGACTATCTGGAGGCCATCTTCCAGATTATCGCGGACAAACAGGCGGTGCGGCCCAAGGATATTGCCCGGCGGCTGGAGGTCAGCAACGCATCGGTGACCGGAGCGTTGCGCACCCTGGCCAACAAGGCTCTGATCAATTACGCCCCGTACGACGTCATTTCCCTGACGTCCACGGGAAGGACGGCGGCCCTGGATGTGATTCGCCGGCACGAGGTGCTCCGCGATTTCTTCGTCAAGGTGCTCGCGGTGGATGGGGCGAATGCCGACCAGGCCGCCTGCCGGATGGAGCACTCGATTCCGAAGGTCATCCTGGAACGCTTCGTGCAGTTTGCCGAGTTCGTGGAGGTGTGTCCCCGCGGAGGTTCGAAATGGATCGCAGGATTCGGCTACCACTGCGATCGGGGCAGCGCCCCGGATAAGTGCGAACGTTGCATTTCCGTGACGCTGGAGGATGTGAGGCAAAACAAGCGGCAAGGAGATCGGAAAACGATAACGACGGCGAAGCTGAAGGACTTGAAGCAGGGCCAGAAGGCCAAGGTGGTGAAGATCCATGCCCGGGGGGAAACGAACAAGCGAATCGTGGAAATGGGCGTGACGCCAGGGGCGGTCGTCGAAGTGGAGCGCGTGGCGCCGTTCGGAGATCCGATGGACATCAAAGTAAAAGGCTATCATCTTTCGTTGCGGAAAGAAGAAGCCGAAGGGATTGAAATTGAAGTGCTGTAGACTGCCGGTCAAGGAGGAGCCCCCATGCCGTTAAGCGTTGTACAAGCCGGAAGGCGCGTGCGCGTCGTTGCCGTGGACGCGGGCCACGGGCTTGAAGGCCGATTGGCCGCCCTGGGGCTGGCGCCGGGCGAGGAGATTGAAGTGCTCCGGAATGGCCTGGACGGGCCGTTTCTGGTGGCCGTCAAGGGCAGCCGCCTCGCGCTGGGCCGCGGCATGGCCCAGAAGATCCGGGTCGCGTAAATTTTTTTACCTCCAACTTTAGGGCGGCCTAAAATAATATGGATATCCAAACTATGGAAGCGAAAGATTCAACAGGAGAACAAGTGAAGCCCATGAAAAAGAAGTTGACGGCGGCCCTGGCGGGCAACCCGAACTCTGGAAAGACGACCTTATTCAACGAACTCACGGGCTCTCGCCAGCACGTCGGAAATTATCCAGGCGTGACGGTGGAGCGCAAGGAGGGGAGCTGCCGGTATGGCGGCGTCGAATTGCAGATCGTCGATTTGCCCGGCTCCTACAGCCTGACCGCCTATTCCGCCGAGGAATGGGTCGCCCGGAATTTCATCGTCAACGAGAAACCGGATGTGGTGGTGGACATTTTGGATGCTTCGAACCTTGAGCGAAACCTGTATCTGGCCGTTCAACTGATGGAACTCGGGGCGCCGCTCGTTTTGGTCTTCAACATGAGCGACATGGCCAGGGCTCGGGGCTTCGAGTTCGACTTGGAGAAGCTCTCCCGATTTTTTGGGGCCCAAATTGTCGAGACGGTCGGGCACAAGGGGGTGGGGATAAAGGAATTACTTTCGGCTGCCGTGACGACCGCCCAACAGAACGGGTCTGGAGGGACTCGCCCCTTCGTGCTGGATTACGGGCGGGAAATCGAGGCGGAACTCTCCAAAATCACGGCGCTCATTCAAGCCCATGGGCGCGTCAAAGGAAATTACTCCGCTCGCTGGCTGGCGGTGAAACTGTTGGAGAACGACAAGGAACTGAAGGCGTCCGTGGCCGCTCCCGAAGTGCATGAACAGGCGGCCCGAAGCGCCGAACGCATCGAAAAAATAACGGGCGAAACGCCGGAGACCGTCATGGCCGGGCGTCGCTATGGATACATCTCGGGCGCCTGCCAGGAGGCGGTGCGCTCCACCATAGAAATCCGTCGCACCATTTCGGACCGCATCGATTCCGTGGCGACAAACCGCGTGTTGGGCCTTCCCGTTTTCCTGGGACTGATGTACCTCGTTTTTCAGCTGACCTTTACGGTGGGCGATCCCTTTATGGGTTGGATCGAAAAGGCCTTCGGTTGGTTGGGCGGGATGGTCGAAGGCTGGTGGCCCGAAGGTTCCGGAAGCTTGCTGAAATCGTTGCTGGTGGATGGCGTCATCGGCGGCGTTGGCGGGGTCGTCGTGTTTCTACCGAACATCCTGCTGCTGTTTTTGGCCATCGCAATCCTGGAAGATTCCGGCTACATGGCGCGCGCGGCCTTTATCATGGATCGCCTGATGCACAAGATCGGGCTGCACGGCAAGAGCTTCATTCCGATGCTAATCGGTTTCGGCTGCTCCGTGCCCGCGATCATGGCCACCCGCACGCTGGAAAATCGGCGCGACCGGCTGGCCACCATGCTGGTCGCTCCATTGATGAGCTGCGGCGCCCGGCTGCCGATCTACGCTCTCATCATTCCTGCGTTCTTTCCGGAGGCATGGCATGCGCCCATGCTTTGGATCATTTATCTCATCGGCATTCTGCTGGCCGTCGTCAGCGCGAAGATGCTGCGCAGTACCCTGCTAAGGGGCGAATCCGTGCCGTTCGTGATGGAGTTGCCGCCCTATCGGATGCCGACCCTGAAGGGCATCCTGATTCACATGGGAGAACGCGGCGGACTCTATTTGAGGAAAGCCGGGACCATCATTCTGGGCCTTTCGATCGTGTTGTGGGCGATGACCGCCTTTCCCCGGCTGCCCGAAGAGGAGGTCGCCCATTTTGAAGCGGCGCGACAGGCGGTTGCAGCCGGGATGGCAACGGAGCAAGAAAAGGTTGAGTCCCTCGCGGCTATCGGCAACGAAGAAGGGGAAGCAGCGCTGAAGCACAGCATCGCCGGTCGCGTCGGGTACGCGATGGAGCCCATTTTGAAACCCATGGGCTTCGATTGGCGGATCGGCACGGCGCTCATCGGCGCGTTTGCGGCCAAGGAGGTGTTTGTGGCCCAGATGGGCATCGTCTACTCCGTCGGCGAAGCGGACGAGGAATCCGAGACGCTCCGTGACAAGCTGAAGAGCGCCTACAACCCGTTAATCGGTTTTTGCATCATGCTCTTCTGCCTCGTCAGCGCTCCCTGCATGGCCACGATCGCCGTCACCAAGCGGGAGAGCAATTCCTGGCGGTGGGCGCTCTTTCAACTTGCCGGGCTGACGGCGTTGGCCTGGGCTCTGACCGTTCTGGTCTATCAAATTGGCCGCGCAGGTGGGATTGGCTCGTGACCCATGCCGAGACTCCTTATCGGGAAGGGCGCACAAGCATAAAAAGGAACATGGACAATGATAAGAAAAACCGCGGCCGCGATGATGTCGGCGATGTGCGCGCTGGCCGCACAAGGGGAAACGTGTCAGGAATATCTGTTGGACGCCTTGGAAAAATGCGGCCGGGAGGGCATCCCGTTCGCCCCGGGAGTCACGGTTGACGTGATCATGGAAGCCGAAGCGTCCTATGAACAGCAGGGCGATAAAGAAGATTCCGCCGTTAAGCTGGCCACGTTTGAACTGGGGCTGGAGGCGAACCTGATGCCGGGGGTCCGCGGGATGGCCTCGCTGTTGTGGGAGCAGGATGGAACCGAGCCGCTCGACCTTGATACGGGCTACATCGTGCTGGGCGGCTCGGATTCCCTTCCCCTGAGCTTGTCGGTGGGGCGGATGTACATGCCGTTCGGGTCCTACCATAGCCTGATGATCAGCGATCCTTTGACGTTGGAACTTGGCGAAACGCGCGAGACGGCGGTGGGGTTGGGGTATGAAAAGGACGCCTTCAGCGTGTGGGTCGCTGGATTTTCAGGCGAACTCGACGATGCCAACGGCATCGAAAAAGGCATGGCTTCCGTGCAGTTTACGCCGATGGATGGCCTCACGCTGGGAGGCGGCTTCCTGTCGGATATCGCCGAAGGTGGATATTTGGACTCCATCAATGAGGTCTTGGATGCCGGCGGGGTTTACGAACGGACCGGGGCCTGGAACGTCTTCCTGTTGCTGGAACTCGAGCCCGTGACCTTCCATGCCGAATATGTGGGCGCCGTTGCGGCCATGAAATGGACCGATGCCGAGGGCCAGGAGAACGACGCCTCGCCCATGACTTGGGCCATCGAAGCCGGTTATGCCGTGACGGAGAAAATTACCTGCGCCGTGCGATACGAGGGTTCCGACGAGTTTCTACCCGACGAAATGCCGGAAGCTCAATATGGTTTAACGGCGGCCTCCGCTCTCAACCGCTTCTCCACGCTGAGTGCGGAGTATTTGTACGGCATCTTCGAGGGGGCGGAGCTGGATGATCGTCAGATGGCGACAATCCAACTGGCGTTGACGTTTTAATTCAATCCACGGGTCGTCAAGTCTGAATACCCTTCTATCTGTGGAGCCGCTCTTCCAGGGTTAGCAGGAGCCCCACGGATAAGGAATTCCGATTCCTTGGAAAAAGACAGGTCCTGGGGGGGCTCGACAAGCGCCTCAACGATTACGAGGTCGAAGGCCTGATCGCTTTTCCCGTTCTTACTCCAGGACTTTTTGCAGCGTCCTCTTGAGGCTTTCGACCTGGTAGGGTTTTTGAATGAAGCCGGCGATGCCTTTGCCGTCGAAGCGCCGGGAAATTTCCTGTTCGGCATAGCCGCTGGAGAGGATGACGCGGACATCGGGACGGATCTTCTTTAGCTCCTGGAGGGTGTCCTCGCCGTTCATGTGGGGCATGGTCAGATCGAGGAGCACGCCGGCGATCCGGTCGCTATATTGGCGGAAAAGCTCGAGGGCCTCGATGCCGTTTTCCGCCGTCAGCACTTCAAAGCCGAGCCAGGAGAGCATGCGTTTGCCGACAGCCCTGACCGTTTCTTCGTCATCAACCAACAGGAAGTACCCTTGCCCTTGCCAGGTATCGGTGGAGACGGGTTCCGCAGGACGGTATTCGGCGGCGCCGGCGACCGCCGGAAAAAAGAGGCGGAAGGTACTGCCCTGGCCGGGGTGCGATTGAACCTTGAGGGCGCCCTGATGTCCGCGCACGATGCCCAACACGGCCGCGAGTCCCAAACCCCGGCCCGTGAATTTGCTGGTGAAAAAGGGATCGAAGATTCTCTTCATGGTTTCTTCGTTCATGCCGCACCCGGTGTCCGAGACTTCCAGGCAAACGTACCGGCCTTCCGGCAGCGGTTCGTTCAGCCAGGTCTGACGCAAATCTTCGGCGGAACATTCCACGGCGCTGGTGGCGATGGAGATGACCCCGCTCTTGTCGCCAATGGCTTCCGAGGCGTTGGTAATCAGATTCATGACAATCTGGCGGAGTTGGGTCGGGTCGGCCTTGATGGCCGGCAGGTTGGGTGCAAACCGGCGTTTCAGGACGACGGATTTGGAAATCGAGATCTCCAGAAGATGCGTCATTTCCTGGGTCATGTCGTTCAAGTTGATGGTCTCGACGATGAACTTTCCTTTGCCGGAGTAGGCGAGCAGTTGGCGGCAGAGGTCGGCGGCGCGTTTGGCGGCGGTCTTGATGTCGGCGAGGTGCTCGTACACGGGCGAAGACGGCGTGATGCTTTCCTTGGCCAGATCGGCATTGCCCAGAATGCCCATGAGCAGATTGTTGAAATCGTGGGCGATGCCGCCGGCCAGAACGCCCAGGCTTTCGAGTTTCTGCGTTTGCTGGATTTTTGCTTCCATGCGACGCCGCTCGGAAAGATCTACGTCGCTGCGATAAAACTCGGGCTCGTTGCGGCTGTTGTGGATGACTATCTGGGTGGAGTGCACATAAACCGGCTGGTTGGATTTGCTTCGCAACTCGAGTTCCTCGGGAGGCAGTTGCCTGCCGGTGCGAAGGCTTTGTTCGATGGCGTCGACCAGCCGGTCTCGCAGGGCTTCCGGCGCGATCAAATCTTCGAGGCGTTGCCCGAGGGCTTCCTGGCGGGAGTAGCCGTAGAGCAGTTCGCTGGTTTTGTTCCAGAAGAGGATGCGCCGTTTGCGGTCGCAGCCTTGCACCGCCACATTGGGGATGTTTTCGGCCAGGGTGCGGAAGCGTTCCTCGCTTTCACGAAGGGCGATCTCGTTTTTCTTGAGCTCCGTGATGTCGGTGAGCACGCCCAGCACGCCGGAGATGGCGCCGGTTTCGTCGAAAAGCGGCACCTTGCTGGCCAGCAGATTGCGGCAGGACCCGTCGCGCCTGGTCACCTGTTCCTCGATGTCGAATACCGACCGGCCGGTTTGCAGGACGTTCAGGTCGAAATCCCGATACTCCTCGACTTCCTGTTTATCCCCAAAAAGTTCATAATCGTCTTTTCCAACGACGATGTGAGGGGCCTCCACGCCGGTCGTGCGGATAAAAGCCTCGTTACAGCCTTGATAGACCAGGTGGGTGTCTTTCCAGGAAACGCTGGAGGGGATGGTGGAAATGATGTTTCTCAAAAGGGCCTGCTGTTGGTGGAGCGCCCGCTCGCTTCTTTTGCGCCGCCGGCGGCTGAGCAGCAGGATGACAATCAAGACCGTTTCAAAGGCCATGATCAGAATCAGTCCCCAAATCCAAAAAAAGTATTTTTCGTAAAGCGACGTGGTTTTGTTCAGCAGGATGCTTCCCGGCGGCAAGTCCTGCTCCCGCAGTTTGAACCGTTTCAGGACCGCGTGATCGACCAGGTGGATGTTGGGGCTTTCGCGGACGATGGGCAGCCGGTCGGCGGATTCGCCGTTCAGGACGCGCAGGGCGAGTTCGCCGGCGCTTCGGCCTTGATTGAAGGCGCTGACCACTCTTCCGCCGAGAAGGCCGTTTTGAATGAACGAGTCCCAACAAGAAAATACAGGAACCCGGCTGGCCTTGGCGATGAGGCCGGCGCTTTGCTCCAAGGAATAGGTTTGTCCGAAAGGATCCCGAAAATACGAGATCAGGAAGGCCACGCTATGGTCCGGCAACGTATGCAGCCGCCACGTCAGCTCGCCGACTTCGAGTTGATCGTAATACTCGAACGACAATTGTTTTTCATAGGCCGAAGTCAGCCGGCTGATGCGTTCGAGACTGGTTTGCGAGGTGCGGGTGCCATCCCCGATCAGTACCGCATGACGGGTTTTCGGACAGAGTTGCAGGGCGAGCTCGAGGGTTCCCTTGAAATCGAAATCCTCCGCCACCCCGGTGATGTTGGTTTGCCCGGCCAGGCGATTGTCCGTGAAATTGTTGATGCCGCAGAACACGATCGGAATGCCGGGAAACAGTTCCTGCCGATTGATCATCAGAAAATCGAAGGCATTGTCGTCGCTGCAGATGACGATGTCGGGCTTCATCCGTTCGAAATGATGGGCGCACAGTTGTTTGAAGAGTTCGAGATTTTTTGGGTCTTCGCGCCGCTTGCTGTCCATGTACTCGATGAAAATCTCGTATTTCATGGCGTCGGGAAAGACCGACCGGATGCCGGCCATAATGGCGTCGGACCATTTGTATCCGGGATGATAGGAGTTCAGGACGAGCAGATTGTGATGATGCGGTTGTTCCGGCTCGGCATGGGCCAGGAGAGGCTCCGGTCGGAGGATAAAGGCCAGAAGGAGTCCGAGCACGCCGAGAAACGCTTGGCCTGTTTTTGCTGTGCTTCTTGGAGCAAACTGCATAGTGGTCTTATATTTACGCGAATCCGCCTAAAGACAAAAGCCTTATCTTTACGAGGAAACAGGGGGAGGACGAGTCATGCGTTTGCGCCACAGCAGCGCCAGCCCGCCGCGGGCTGTTTCCCGGTAGGCGCTTTGAAGGTCGTGCCCGGTGGTATACATCACATCGATGACGTCGTCGAAGCTCACCAGGTGTTGGCCGTCGGTCAGCACGGAAAAGGCGGCGCACTCGAACGCGCGAAGACAGGCCATCATGTTGCGTTCGATGCAGGGAATCTGGACGTAGCCTTCCACGGGGTCGCAAGTCAGCCCGAGATGGTGTTCCATGCCGATCTCGG
This sequence comes from Lentisphaerae bacterium GWF2_57_35, assembly GCA_001804865.1. GTDB lineage: Bacteria > Verrucomicrobiota > Kiritimatiellia > CAIQIC01 > GWF2-57-35 > GWF2-57-35. Next base: position 86,693 of record MHBK01000024.1, on the reverse strand, counting down.
CGGCGTATTCGATCTGACGGAGGGAGCCGCCCAGGATCTGCGAGCCGGCCGCGGCCGCCATGGAGGACGCCGAGCCGATTTCCGCCTGGCAGCCGCCCTCGGCGCCGGAAACCGTGGCGTTGGCCTTGATGGCGGCGCCGAACAACCCGGCGGTGGCCAGGGCTTGCAGGATTTTTTGGCGGGGCACTTCCTTGACGGTTTCATAATAATACAACAGGCCCGGCAGGACTCCGGCCGATCCGCAGGTGGGCGCCGTCACGATCGCGCCTCCGTTGGCGTTTTCCTCGGCGACGGCCAATGCAAACGCGGAAAGGCTGGCCAAGTCCCGTTGGGGACTTTGCAGTTGTTGGGCCCGTTGCCAGGTCAGGGGGGCGCGCCGGGGCAACCCCAGCGTTCCCGGCAGAAAAACTTGTTTGCTCTTCAAGCCCCGCGCCACGCTGTCCCGCATCGTGTCCCAAACGGCGCCGAGCCGCGGCCAGAGCTGGCTTTCGTGCCGCTCCGCCAGTTGCCAGAACGAAAGACGATTCTCCTCGCACCAACGAATGGCTTCCCCGATGTGAAGAAACGGATACGTCGCCGGCTCGGGATTGCCGATGGGGCCGGCGTCGTCTTCCAGGTTCCCGCCGCCGACGCTGTAGACGGTCCACACGGTCGGCGCGGAGCCATCGGAATAGAAGGCTTCGAATTTCATCGTGCAGGGATGCTTCAGGTTGTCCGTTTGCGTGTCCCATGCGATTTCACAGTCCGTCGGCGCCAGCGCCTGAGCGATGGTTTGGTCCGTCAGGTGGCCCCGTCCGGTTTCCGCCAGGCTGCCGTACAGCGTTACCCGAAAGCGCGCCGGCTGCTGCTTGGATCGAGCCAGAAAAAATCGCGCGGCCCGCTGGGGGCCTATGCTGTGCGAGCTGGAAGGGCCTGCGCCGGTCTTGAACGCGTCCAAAATCGAGCCGATCGAAATACTCATGCCTGCATGTATACCCAGCCTGGTTCAGAATGAACAGGGGATTGCGAAAAAGTTCATTTGTTTGCGCTTGATAAATGCCGAATGTGACGCAGATTAGAACGCGTACGAGATCGAAAGGGTGGGTTGCATCCATTCAGGGTCTCCAGCAGGGCTTCCCATTGGGTGATGGGAGCAAGGGGAGGATGGTCGTCATTAAAATGACAGCAAAAAGGAGCATGCAAAGTGATCAACATTCAGTCGAATTCCACATCGAGAGCCATCAGGTTGAGTCTGTGCGTATGGGCGGTGAGCGCGTTCGGGTTTCCCGAAGGTGCAAGGGCCGGGCATGGGCCCGGTGAGCAGCAGTTGGTGGACCGGGTTGTTCATGCGTTGTCAAAGACGGCGCCCATTGCCAAGGTGAAGCAGGTACAAACCAACGATTGGGTGTGGGTGGAATTGAAGTACCAGGACGAACAGTATCCGCTTACCATCGACGTGCTGGGCAGTCGAAATGGATGCCCGCCCCGGAAGGTGCTGTATATGCTCTCGGTCAGCGGCATGAATTTTCAGTCGACCTATTTTACGCCCATGCACGACAATCTTGCGCAGTTTTTTCGAAAGCACGGATATCTGGTCGTTGGAATAACCGCTCGCGAAAACGCTGTCCCGGCGGGCGCGGATTGTTCGCCGCTGGCGGAATGGGGCCTGAAAAAACATAAAAAAGATGTCCGAAAGATCGTCGATGTGGTTCGCCGGCGTCTTGGGTTGCGCTACGATTTGTTCGGGTTTTCTTATGCGGGGGCAACGGTCCTGGATTATGCCGCCTCGTATGACGACCGGCTGGATAAAGTCATCGTGGCCGACTTGTTCGCTTTCGATCCGGTGACGGAAACCAATCAAATCCAAACGGCCCTCCATCTCCAGAATTGTTTGAATCAAATGATCGGCGAGGGAACTTATGTCGACGATTCGCTGGCTCAACTCAAATATCTGACGGCCATGGCGACGGTAGATCCCGATGGCGATTCCGGCGTCCCTCGCGCCCTGGTGGGCTTGCCGTTGGAGGGCGCTTTTACCTACGACGGATTGCTCCATTTCTGGATGATCTATTCCGGTTTGCTGGCGGGCGATCATACGGCGCTTTCCGGCTTGCCGCGCGATTGGCCTCTGCTTATGAGCACGCTGAGCGGTACGTACGAATTGGCCGCCGATCCGTTGGACGATCGGTTTGGTTTCACGTATACGGACCAGAGCCTTATTCGGCTGGCGTCATTGAAAAACGGCTCCGGGATCATCCCCCTGGCTCTTTTACGCGATGTGACGGCAACCGCGGCCGGCAGCGGCTCCTATCGAATACGCTGGGATGACATTGACGAGCGAGTCGTCTGGGTCAATTCGGCGCTGGGCTACGGCGATCAGAACCATGCCGCCCAGCTTATCCGTCAAGGCGGCAATCGCCATGTTTCCGTTTCGGTCATCGAGGGTTACGGCAACGCAGACCTTCTGTTCAGTTCAACGGCCGAAGAAGACGTTTGGCGTTTGTTCCTAACCCGGTAGCAGACCGGTCATCTACAGGCAGTTTTGACGATCCGCCGGCTTGTGCAGCCGGCGGATCGTTTTTCTTCAATTCGTTTTCGGGCTAAACGCGAAAAGCCCTAATTGGTAAGTTTATCGGGCAGAAGCCGCTGAATTAACAAGAGAGGGATCATGAATTACAGTCAACTGTTGAGCGAAATCGGCCAATTGAATGCATCGCTTCACCAAAAAGATTTCCTGCTGACCTGGGACAAGACCGAAAACGAATTGCGGCTCGTGCTTTTGGCGGCTGAAGCTTTGAAATGCCTTCACGGTCAGAACATCTCCGCCCAATGCTTCGAAACCGGGCTGGCGGTCTCCCAATTTCGCGACAACTCCACGCGCACGCGTTTTTCGTTTGCCTCGGCGTCGAATTTGCTCGGGCTGGCGGTTCAGGATTTGGACGAGGGCAAATCGCAGATAGCCCACGGCGAAACTGTCCGTGAAACCTCGAACATGATTTCGTTTCTCACGGAAATCATCGGCATTCGCGACGACATGTTCCTGGGCGCGGGCCACACCTATATGCTCGAAGTGGCGGCCGCGCTCGATGACGGCTTCAAGAACGGCGTGCTGCCCCAACGGCCGGGCATCGTCAACCTGCAGTGCGACGTCGACCATCCGACGCAAAGCATGGCCGATCTCTGCTGGCTCAAGGAGCACTTCGGGTCGCTCGAAGCCCTTCGGGGCAAAAAAATTGCCATGACGTGGGCCTATTCGCCCAGCTATGGCAAACCGCTTTCCGTTCCGCAGGGCATCATCGGTTTGATGACCCGCTTTGGCATGAACGTGGCGCTGGCGCATCCTGAAGGCTACGACCTGATTCCGGATGTCGTCCAGGTGGCGAAAAAGAACGCCGCCGCCAGCGGCGGACAATTCACCGAGGGCACGTCCATGGACGAAGCGTTCAAGGATGCGGACATCGTTTATCCAAAGTCGTGGGCTTCCTACCAAGTGATGGGCCGCCGCACCGAACTGCTCCGGAAGAACGACAAGGACGGCTTGAAGGCGCTCGAAAAGGAATGCCTTGGCCAGAACGCCCATTTCAAGGATTGGGAATGCACGGAAGCCAAGATGAAGCTGACCCAAGGCGGGAAGGCCCTTTATATGCACTGCCTGCCGGCCGACATCACGGGCGTCTCCTGCAAGGAAGGGGAAGTGCAGGACTCGGTGTTCGAACGCTATCGCATCGAGACCTACAAGGAAGCGGGCTACAAGCCGTTCGTCATTGCCGCCATGATGCTGACCAATCGGATGCAAAACCCGTTGGCCGTGCTCGAAAACCTGATGAAACGCAAACAGCCGCGCATTTTTTCGTAAGAAAAGACGGGGCCGCCAGACCACCGGCGGCAGAAACGGAGCAATGCAAGATGAAGCCATCTCCTCTGGTTGTGATTGCGATTGGGGGGAATTCCCTGATTACCGATTCCCGGCATATGTCGGTGCTGGATCAATACCGCGCGGCCGGCGAAACCTGCCGGCACATTGCCGGCCTGGTCCAGGAGGGATATCGGATCGTGGTCACTCATGGCAACGGGCCCCAGGTCGGGTTCATCTTGCTGCGGTCGGAATTGGCGAAAACCGTTCTGCATCAGGTTCCGCTTGAAAGCTGCGTGGCCGACACGCAAGGAGCCATCGGCTATCAAGTCGAACAAACGTTGCTCAACGAGCTGCGCCGTCGCGGCATCGCGAAACAAGTGGTTTCGGTGGTGACGCAATCGCTGGTAAGCGCCGACGATCCGGCCTTCAAGAATCCGTCGAAGCCCATCGGCCCGTTTTATACCCAGGAGGAAGCCCTTCAGCACAAGGAGACGGAGGGTTGGTCGGTGCGCGAAGACTCGGGCCGCGGCTGGCGGAGGGTCGTGTCCTCTCCCAAGCCGCTGGAGATCATCGAGGAATCGGTGATCGAATTGTTGCTGAAACAGGATGTCGTGGTGATTGCCGTCGGCGGGGGCGGTATTCCCGTGATTCGCAATGCCGCCGGCGATCTGGAAGGTTGCGCGGCCGTCATCGACAAGGATCTGGCCTCCTGTTTGCTGGCCAAAAATTTGAAGGCGGACATTTTCATCGTCTCCACCGGCGTGGACAAGGTGGCCATAAATTTTGGCAAGCCGAATCAGCAATTCATCGACCACATGACCTTGGCGCAGACGCTGAAATATCTGGACGAGGGCCACTTCGCGCCGGGCAGCATGCGGCCCAAGATCGAAGCGGCCGTGGATTTTCTGAAAAACGGCGGCAAGAAAGTGATTATCACACAGCCCCATCTCCTGGAAGACGCGATCCACGAAAGGAACGGAACTCACATCGTTCCTTGATGAATGACCCGTCTTAACGGAGGCAACCCATGTCTTTTTCAGGCTTCAAGTGTTTTGCATGCGCCAGGGAGCAACCCGCGGATTACGCGGGTTTTGTCTGTCCGGCTTGCGGCGGGAATTTGGAATTGCTGTACCCTTATGACGAGCTGAAGAAGGGGCCGTCCGCATTATTCCCAGTGGTCGGGCGACCCGACATTTTCCGTTACGCGGCCCTTTTGCCGTCGACCCGGCTGGATCTGGCGGCCCCGCTTAGAATCGGAATGACGCCTCTTTACCACGCTAAAAGACTGGGCGCCTCCGTGGGGTTGGACCATGTGTATCTCAAGGACGACGGCCTCAACCCCAGCGCCTCGTTCAAAGACCGGGCCGGCGCCGTGGCGCTGTTGCGGGCCCGCGAAACCGGGGCGTCGGTCATTGCCGGAGCGAGCACCGGCAATGCGGGCAGTTCCATGGCTTGCCTGGCGGCCAGCGTCGGCATGCCTTGTGTGATTTTTGTTCCGGAAAAAGCCCCGGCCGCAAAAATTGCGCAGCTTCTGGTCTTCGGCGCCAAGGTGATTGCTGTCCGCGGCGCCTACGACGACGCCTTCGATCTCTGCATGAAAATCTCCACCGAGCGGGGCTGGTTCAATCGGAATACCGGCTTCAACCCGTTCACTCGCGAAGGCAAGAAGACGTGCAGCTTCGAAATTTGCGAGCAACTGGCCTGGCAGGCACCGGATCGCGTGGTGGTGGCGACGGGCGACGGCAACATCATCAGCGGCATCTGGAAAGGCATGAGGGAATTGCATGCGATAGGCCGGATCGATCGCCTGCCGAAAATCGATTGCGCGCAATCCGAAGCCAGCGCCGCCATTTGCAAGGCCGTCCGTCAGCTCCGCGCCGGGGGCCGTCTTCCCTCCGACTGGAACGCTGTAACGATTGCCCCCGTTTCCGCAACGACGCTCGCCGACTCCATTTCGGTGGATATTCCTCGCGACGGATTGGCGGCGGTTCGGGCGGTGATCGAGTCCGGAGGAAACGCCGTGACGGTGTCCGACGAAAAAATTCTTGCGGCCATTCCCGAGCTGGCCCGGCAGGCCGGCGTTTTTGCCGAGCCGGCCGCGGCTTGCGCCTGGGCCGCGTTGCGGAAAATGGCGGAGGAAAAGCTCGTCCGACCGGGCGAACGAATCGTCTGCCTGATCACCGGGAACGGTTTAAAGGATATTACCAGCGCCCGCCGGGTTGCAGGCGAGCCGTTTACCGTGGATAATAACATAGATGCGGTACGACGGTTGATGGATGAGGGATAAGCATGGATGCTGCCGAACATGAACAGAAACCTGCCCCTGAGGCTCCGGAACCCAAGCCCCGGACGCTGAACCGGGTGGAGCGACGCGAAAGGGCGGCGCTCGATGTATTGCGCACCTTGCTGCGCGACGGCTATGCCGATCAGTTTGGGGCCGTGCTTCCTACGAGGGAAGAACTCGACATTTCGCTGTCCTTGAAGGTCCGGCCCGGCGAAAACTGGACGATCCGATTCGATCCTCCGGTGAACGAACAGATGGCGGTTCAGTTGCAGGAGCACCAGGCCGAACTGGATATCTTCAAAAAGGGGGCCGCGTACTGCTTTCGTTGCGATTCGTCTTCCTGCGAACACGCCTTGCCGCCCACGTCCCTTTCCGTTTTTCGGGGCTATACCTCGACCGGTGTGGCCGAATGGATGGATTTTGCGCAGGCCCTGATCGAAGCGCGCGACGAACGGGTCGACCGGCTTTTCGGAAAGCCTCCGCTCGTACTGGCGCGGGTCCAATTGGGCCGTGATCTGAAGTTGCAGCAGCTTAGCTCGTTCGGGCGCGCGTCCAAGACGTATGCCGTTTTGGGACAGGTGGTGGCCGGCTACTACAGCCTGCCGTCCGGCGGATTGCCGGGGCGATTGGCCATGACTTTTCAGATTGTCGAAACCCGCAGTGCCGGCGGACGGTTCAAATTGAACCTCAATATCCTGACCAACCTGCCTTCCGGCAGCGATTTGGTCGAATTGCTGGCTTCGGAATGGGAGCCTTCGCTGGCCCGAGGCCGCGATATGGCCCTGCGCGAAATCGAGGCCCTGGAACTGCGCGTCCAGCGGGCGCGTCAGGCCGGCCAAAACGAGGAAGCCCGACGTTGCCTTCAGCAGATCCCCTCCATCTTGCGCCGGTTGTCCGAATCGTTGGAGCGCGGTTCGCGCCAGGGCGTGCGCCGGACGCGGCATGTCGAGAAACGACGCCAGCAGCAGCGCCCGGTGCACAAGGCCTTTGAAGAGGCGCAGGCCGTGAAAAACGACGGTTTGTTTTTCGACGAAAGAACCGAGGCTTTTGTCGTGCGGGGCGCGCAGGGGCGTGCGCATGTGTTCAATGCCGAAGGCCGGCATGTGACCAGTTTTGTCGTCGAACCCGGCGAGGTCGAGCTCCGCCTCCGAAAGCGGCGTTGGAGAAATATGCTTGCCGAAGAATACGCCGCGTTTAAAGAGCTGTTGAAAAAACACGTGCCGCGAGCCGGGGGGGGCGGAACAACCACAGGTCCTTAAGTTGTAATTCCTGTCGGCGCCCAGATGGATTTGACGTCGGTCATTTTTTTCCCGTCGCCCTTCCGTTGCAGCCGGTGCAGATAGGCTTTGTGAGGACCTTCTTCCAGCAACCGGCTTTGCGAGACGACCTCGTCGCCGTATTGGCCGGCGGCGCGGAAAACGACCTGCAACTCGGTGAGTTGATGCGTCTGCCGCACTTCTTCGGGCGCCGTTTCCAAAGCCCATTCGATGTAGCTGACGTTGTTGACGTGCTGGTTGATGTCCAGATCGCTTTGCCGGACCTGAAAAATTTTCTCGTGCTCGACGCGGTCCAGCTCCGGCAGCTTGATGGTCGGGGCGACAAACACGCGGCCATGTTCCGTGGCGCGATTCTGCTGAATGGAGTCGGGAATGAGGATCGGCTTCATCGTGTTCAGATCCAGCAACAACCAATCGCTGGTTGCATGTCCGATCTCTTCCTTTTGCGCGTTCAGCAATTTGTAGTCGCGAAACGCGAACAGCTTCCGCACTTCCGAAGGCCAGGTCGCTATTCGCAGGGTTTCCCGCCAGCACGGATACGTCTTCATCCTTAAATGCAGGCGCGAAAGCACCCAGGTCAAGCCCTTGGGAAGTACCTGATCCACGGCAAATCCGAGGATGAAAGCGTGGTTGTCGGCCATTTCCTGCAAGTAATTGCAAATCGTAGGGACCGTCACGCGACGTTGCGTATCGACCTCGTAAAAACGAACCGTATATGTTTCTTCCAAGTACCGGGCTTTTTCCATGCCGACCTCCTGAGCGCGCCCTACCATAGCATATTCAGCCGTATTGGCCAGCGTTGGGTTGGGGCGCATGGTTGATGATTGCTTTCGCATGCACTCCGATTAAAATCCTCGGCAATCGATTTCCGGCCGGATGTAGCCGGATGTTTTTGAACGATGGAGGCAGGCTTATGTTGATCGTGATGCGACAGGATGCAACCGCAGAACAAGTGGCGCATGTGATGGAAACCGTGCGTGAGCACGGCTTCGACCCCAAACCCGTTCCGGGCGCCGAACGCACGGCGGTGTGCGTGTTGGGCAATCGCGGCCCGGTGGAAGCCGCTCTGTTCGAGTCGCTCGCCGGCGTCAGCGAGTGCATCCGGGTAAGCAAACCCTACAAGCTGGTCAGTCGCGACACCCATCCGAAAAATACGGTCGTCGAGGTTCATGGCGTGTCGTTTGGCGACGGCCGCGGGTTGGGCATGATTGCCGGACCTTGCGCGGTGGAATCGAGGGATCAGATTTTCCGCGTGGGCGAGGCGCTGGCCCAACGGGGCGTTCGCTTGTTCCGGGCGGGCGCCTTCAAGCCCCGGACGTCCCCTTATGCCTTTCAAGGGCTGGGGGAGGAGGGCTTGGCCCTGTTGGACGAAGTGCGCCGGCAGTTCGGCGTCGGATTGGTGACGGAAGCGATCGACCACGAGAATTTCGACAAGGTCGAGGCGGTCGTGGACATCGTCCAGATCGGTGCGCGCAACATGCAGAATTTTTCCCTGCTGCGCCGGGCCGGCAAAAGTTCCAAGCCGATCCTGTTGAAGCGCGGCATGTCGGCCACCATCGAAGAGCTGCTCATGGCGGCCGAGTACATTGTGTCCGGCGGCAATTCGCAAGTGATCCTTTGCGAACGGGGCGTGCGGACGTTTGCCGATCACACGCGCAATACGCTGGATCTCAGTTCGATTCCGGTCGTGAAGCAGGTCAGTCATTTGCCGATCATCGCCGATCCAAGTCATGCGGCGGGTAAGTGGGATTTTGTCATTCCGCTGTCGATGGGCGCCGTGGGGGTGGGGGCGGACGGCCTGATCGTAGAGGTTCATCCGGAGCCGGAAAAAGCGCTGAGCGACGGCGCTCAATCGCTAACCCTCAAAAATTTCGACGAGCTTCTGCGGCGTTTGCAGGGGTGATGTGCTGGGCGGTCCGTGCAGTCCATCGGGTGCTTCTCGATACGGCCGCAATCCAGAAGCTCTTCGTCGTGGGTAGGGCGGCCACTCCGCTGGCCGCCTCTTCGGGCGCTCGCGTCCCCTGCTCCGCACCTTACCGCGGCGGAGCGACCATGAGGCGGGGGGCTTTGTCCGATTCGTTATTCTTGGCCCAGTTGTTTTCGGTTTTAAAGTAGACCAGCACCGGGTCGATGACCAGCGAAGCCATTTGATTGTAGGGGCCCGCATCGAAGCCGACCCGGTTCTTGGTCAGCAGCACATAGCCGCCGGCAATGGGTTCGCGAATCCCGTTGACCTCCTGATAAAGCTTCGGCGCTGGACGGATGATCGTTCCGGCCTTGGTGCGGATGACGAGTTCGCCATCTTCGTTCAACGACATTTTATCCGCGCCGCTAAACTCCATGACCACATCGTAAAGATTGGCTCGTCCGGACAACACAAAATAATATTCGAGGAACGTGCTGTTGCAGGAGAAAAACAAATCGACGCCTGGGAAAACGCTCTTGTACTGCACCTTGGAATAGGCCGTGACTTCTTGCAGCTTGGGCGGCATGGTTCCGAGATAATATCGCATGGGTTGGGGGAATCGGCCGGCGCCTTCAATGGTTGGATAGGGGCTGGCGCCGACGAAACGAATGCCGATGCAGGAAGAATAGGGTTCGTTGGTCTTCGCTTCGAGGTTGACGAGCAGCAAATCCAACCCATCCGATTTGAGGCCTACGGCATAATCTATCCCGCGGGAAAAGTATTTCACGTCAGCAGGGAAGCGGCCCGTGTTGCTTTCGAAGAAAGGTGTCCAGGCTCCGAGAAATCGAACCGGTTGGAAAGCGTCCTGGCATTCGGACGAAGCATCCGGTCCGCCGGCCAGCAGCAGCATAGGCAGCATCGCAAGCCCTATTAAAATGTAATAGAACCTCCTCATGAATCTCGTGCTTTTGCGACTTGGTTCAAATGCTCAACTTCTTGTCTATCTATACCTCCGTTAGACAATAAATCAAGAAGCGCTCTCATTTTATCTGCAAAACAGTATACCCACCCCAACATATAGCGTTAAATATGATAGCGTATGGTCATATATAGGGTTCTAGATATTTCCTCATAGATAAGAACATCGGCAGGTATTGCGAGGTCTGAAACCATAGGGGCGAACTATTTAACGCGACTCCAGAGTTTCTCGGCCCGCTCGCGGGAGCGGGCACAAATTTCCTCTTCGTTCAGCGTTAGAAGCTTGCCGTCTTCCATGAGGAGTTTGCCCCGGCAGATGGTCGTTCTCACGGGGGCGTAGTTAAGCCCAAAGAGGACATGACCAGCCAGCGTATTCGATTGCAGCGGCGTAGTCGGGATATAATCGGCCACGATGACGTCGGCCAGATAGCCCGGGCTCATTTCCCCGCGCGGCTCCCGGAAGATCCGTTGGCAAATGGCGCGGTTGTTTTTCAGGAGCATGCCCGCGGCTTCGAGAAAACCCACCCGTGGATCGTGGTGGAAATGCCGCTGCAAAAGATAGGCCGCCCGCGCCGAAGAGATCATGTGCGAAGCCATGCCGTCGGTGCCCAATCCGACCAGAATCTCACGTTCGAGCATGTCCAGAATGCGCGTCACGCCCACGGCATTGTTCATGTTGGATTCGGGGTTGTGCACCAGGATCGAGTGTGTGCCGCCCAGGATGTCCAGCTCGTGGTCGCTCAAATGCACTCCATGCACGAAGATGGAGTTGGGGCCGGTGATGCCTGCATCGTGAAATCGATCCATGACCGTCTTGCCGAACTTGCCGGCGCAGACTTCCTCGTCGATCAAATCCTCGGCGGCGTGGACATGAAAGCCCGTCGCGGTTTCCTTCCCGATGCCCGCGCAACGCTCCAGCGTCTCGGGGCCGAGGGTCATGGCCGCATGCAGCCCGAACAGCGCGGCAATCTGATCGTCGCCATACTTCAGGCACTTGTGGATGAAGCGGGCATTCTCTTCGATGCCTTCCCCCGGCCGGTTGCGGTCGGAGACCTCGTAGCAAAGGCAGCCGTTAAGGCCGGCTTCGCGAAAAGCCTGTTCGATGATGTCCAGGCTCCCATCGCGGCAGGAGGGCGATGCATGATGGTCGACGATCGTCGTGCAGCCGCTCCGGATGCTCTCCATCAACGCGAGCAGCGCCGAGTAGTACACATCCTTTTCGTTCAGCGCCCGGTCCAGCTTCCACCACAAACTCTCCAGGATCTCCTTGAAATTTCCCGCCGGTTTGCCGGGCGCCGCGAAACCCCGCGCGAAGCTGGAATACAGATGATGATGCGTATTGATGAAGCCCGGCATGACCACCCGGCCTTGCGCGTCGATCGTACGGTCCGCCGCATACTGATCGTCCGGAAAAGTGCCAACCTCCTTGATCAACGCCCCTTCGATATACACGCTCCCGCAGTCGATGACCTCGTTGCTCTGGTTGAGCGTCAGGATGCGCCCATTCTTAATCAATAGTGAACTCATGGCGGCCTCGCGATCGTTTCAGTTTTTCCAATCATTGGAAAAATCGCCCGAAAATTTTCCAAACATTGGAAAAAAGCATACCCGATTTTCCAATCCTTGGAAAATCTCGATTTTACGCCGCATGAAGGAGTGTCTTGGCGCAATCCAGGCCGATGTTGTAGGCCGACTCTCCGTAGGGGCGGTGTCACACTTTGCAAAGTGTGACACCGTGTTGAGGGCGCTTATTGTCACGGCTCCGGTTCGAAGCCTGCCGCCGAAAAGCCTCCGGCTTGAACCATCTACTTCGTTGCTTTGCCGCCTGTTTTCAGGCAATCGCCCCAATGAGTGAAGAACGATTTTTTCTCGGTTTGCAGGAATCGGTCGGATGTTCCCAGAATAGGCCGCAACGTGGTGGACATCTGAAGCAGGACCAGGGCGAACACGACGCTCCAGATGACCAGATGATGCTTGCGCGAGCTGTTCAACAATCCGAAAGCCCGATGGAGAAAGCCCATCGCGTAGCGGAATGCGATGCCCCAGACGAACAGGTGCAGCAGGCCCATGAAGACGATCGAATCGGTCGACTGGGCGAAAATCCAGGAGACCGGCGCAAACCCCAGCAGGAGCAGGGCGAGCAACCCGAGCGTGCCTGCGAGGATCGCGCCGGTTTCCGCCAATCCGGCCTCCGAGCCGGACAGACAGGAAAAGATGAACAGGCTCGGCAGGCAGATCAAGGCGCTGAAGAAAACGCCCAGCATGATCTTGAGTGGGGCGGCCCATAGTTGGTCGCCCCACGAAAACATGCCTGCGGTGAGGCCGTAGGCCGCCAGGCAGATCAATGCGGCCAGGCCCATGAACGAGGCCGTCGCGCCTGCGCGTCCCCGGCTGATTTCGCAAACCAGCCTCTCGGGTTTCTTGAGGAGGCTTTCGATGGAGCCTCTGAAGCCCAACGGCTCTCCGTTTTCGTTGGGAATTGCGGGTGGGGTTGGGGGTTGTGAGTTACTTGCATTCGTTGTTGTCATGGGGATCTCCTTGGGGTTATGAGCCCAGCAGGCGTACCAACGCCCGCCAGACCGATTCGTAAAAATTGCCGGAAAATGCGTCGCTGCGGAAGAATTCGACCGGCAGCTTGGGCGAGCCGATAAAGGGTCGTAAGATCCAGGAAAGCTGGCCGCCCAGAAATAGATTGCCGGCCAGCCAGGCGCCGAGAACGCCGGCGGCCATGTGTCGCGTCGGACAGATTGCCCGAAGATAACAATAGAGCCGTCCGTGCGCCGCCACGCCCGCGAAAGCGATGATCGCCACATGCAGCAGCAGGATGAAATTATGCGACAGCACGGCGTTGTTCGCCGCCAGCGGCGGCGTATTCCAGAGGATGAACAAGGTCGCCGGGCTGAGCGAGGCCAGGATGAGCGCGAACACTGCCGATGCCGCCAGGATGAGGTGGGTGGACTGACGGAACGACATCGGCGCTCCCATCAATTGGGCCAGCATTCCGTTCAGCAGCGCATTGGCGCCCGTGGTCGCCAAGAGCAACAACGGGAACTTGACGAAGACATAGGCGGCCTGCAACGGCGCCCGCCATAGCCCGATGGTTGCTCCATAAATGCCCGCGCCCAAAACAACGATCAGGCCATAGATCATGCAGTCCGGCCATGCCGCTTCGCGAAGGCGTCCGTCCTCCTGCTCCGGCTTGCGGCAGAGCGCCAGTAACCTTGAAATCGTTTGCTTCATGCTCAGTCCTCCCTGTTTCGTAAAGACAACATAGGAAAGCCCTGTGAAATCTGTATGAAGCGGGCGTGAAATGCCGATGAAATGATCGATGCATTCCAGAGGTGGGCTTGCAATTAAACGCGGACATGAATGTCCGCGCTCCGATGGATTAGACCGGCGGCAGCAGGAGAGTGGCGCAGGCGCCGCCGCTCGGAGCATTCTCCAAGCATACGGAACCTTGGTGCAGTCCGGCGATTTCCCGGACGATCGCCAATCCGAGACCGGAGCTTTTCCGTCCGGTGTCGGGACGAGGCAGCGAGTAGAATCGTTCGAACACGCGTGCGAGCGCGTAATCCGGAATGCCAGGGCCTTTATCACGAATGCACAGCTCAATGGAAGAATCCGCGACGGTCAGCGTGATCGCGATTTCGCTTCCGCCCGGCGCAAAGCCGATGGCGTTTTGCAGGAGATTGTAAACGGCCTGAAAGAGAAGAAAACGTTCTCCGCGCACGAGAGTCGGAGCGTGAACTTGCCGGCTCAGTCGGAGCGATTTGGAAGCCAGCAGCGGGGCCAGCGCTTCTTCGGCATCCTGGAGCACTTGCGCCAGGTCCAGTTCCGTCAGGTCTCTCAACGCCCGGCGGCTTTCCAACGAAGAGAGCAGCAGCAGTCGATCCACCATCTGCCGGATGCGCAACGATTCGCGACGGGCATTTTCCAGGAACTGAGTGCGCTTGGGGGGCGGCATCGATTCTTCCTGGACCAGCTCCAGCGCGCCTTGAATGGCCGAAAGCGGCCCCTTCAGTTCGTGCGTCAGCGTTTGGACGTAACGCTCGACATATTCCTTTCCCTCCAGCGCGACCCGCATGTCTTCCATGGCCCGGCCCATGATCCCGATTTCGCTGCGCCCCAACGGCGGCAGCTTGGCTGGGCGACCGTCGCGAATGGCCTCGGCATACGCGGTCAGCCGTCGGATCGGCAGCGTGACCCATGCCGACGTAGCCAAACCGAGCAAGATCACGGCGAGCCCCGCCAGCGTTCCGGCCACCGCCAGCTTGCGCTGGGCGCTTGCGAGAAACAGATTGGAGCTGACGGTCGGCTTGCAGACGGTCAGCGAACCCGCCAATTGGCCTTTCACCAGGATCGGAGCGGCCACATACAGGATGGAAGAAGCCGGATCGTCGGGATGGCTGCGCGTGGCGCGCGCGCCGTAACGCCCTTTGAGCGTAAGATAGACATCGTTCCACAAAGAATAGTCTTTGCCTTCATCCCCTCCGCCCGCCGAATCGAATTGCACAATGCCGTTGGTGTCGACGATATACACGCGCAAATCGACCTGCCGCTTGGTCAGGCTGTAAATGTGAATTTGGAGCGGACGCTGCGAAGCTTCTTCAAACACCGCATGCAAATGATCCGGCTTAAGGGCCGATGCATCGGGGGTGGACTGTCCCACCATGACGGCCAGAATCGTAGCCGTATCGACCAGCGATTCCTCCATGGCCTCGAGGTAGCGGGGCTTTAAATCGTCGGCAATCCAATCGACCAGATAATAAAAGCCCGCCGCGACAATCAGAAAGAAGCAGATGAAAATGCGGGTGCGGATCTTCATCCGTTTTCCTTCAACGAATACCCGAGTCCGCGGTGCGTGACAATCGGGTCGGCCTTCGGCTGAATCGCCCGCAGTTTGGCCCGGATGCTTTTGATGTGGGCATCCACCGTCCGGTCCATGCTGGCTTCCGGCTCCTCCCAGGCCATGTCCATGAGCTTCTCGCGCGAGTAGACTCGGCCCGGCGCGTGGATGAGAATCTCTAGGATTTTGAATTCGTAGCGGGTCAGGTTGAGCAGTTGCCCGGCATAGCGAATGCAGAACCGTTCGGCGTCGACTTCGAATGGGCGGTCCTCTTGTGCGGGCTGTGGTTGGGCTGCTGGGCTCTCCGGACAGCGGCGCAGAATGACCTTCACGCGAGCAGTAAGCTCTCGAGGGCTGAAAGGCTTCACCACATAATCGTCGGCGCCGATTTCCAGGCCCACCACCCGGTCGACCTCATCGGCGCGCGCCGTCAAAAAGACGATCGGCGTCGTCGAGGTTTTGCGGATTTCCTTGCACAATTCGAAGCCGTTGATGTCCGGCAACCCGACATCCAGGATTAGCAACGCGATGGGGTTCTTCTGAAGTTGCTTCAAGCCTTCTCGGCCGGTAGAGCAGCAGAGGGGCTCAAACCCCTCCGTGCTTAGCGCATAAGCAATGTTGTCGGCGACCGACGGTTCGTCTTCAATAACCAGAATCTTCTGCATGCCCAGTTAGTTACTCGCAGTACGCCGGAAATGCACGAAAAAACAGACGGCTTCACACAGCCAGTTCCCTTATCCGTGGGCCGCTTTGCCATCCGTGGGGTTACTCTTTTTTTTGTCAGAAGTGGCCCCACGGATGGCAAAGCGTCCCACGGATAATCGAGTCTTCAGAACTCTTTCGCTATCGCAGCCGCCACCAATGCATTCGTAAAGTGTGTCATTTTGTTGTTCGCGTCGATTCAAGGAATTGATGTTCACGCGATTCTCCAGTATAGTATTTTCATCGATAAGAGGAGACTTAACGACATGATGATGGTCAAGGAACAGGCGCATAAACTGATCGATCGAATGCCGGACCGAGCTACGTGGGACGATCTCATGCATGAGATTTATGTGCGCGAGGTTATCGAAAAGGGTTTGGCTGACAGTAAAGAGGGTAAAACCAGGGACATCAAAGAAGTCCGTGCCCGATACGGTCTGCCAGAATGAGAGTACACTGGACAGCGACAGCACAAGCTCATCTCGAATCGATATTTAAGTTCATAGCCCAAGATTCCCCTGAATATGGACGCCGCATGGTAGATCGGCTAACTCGACGTTCTCAGCAAATTGGAGATTTTCCTTTATCAGGCCATTCTGTTCCTGAATATGAGCTTGATCAAATTAGAGAGGTTGTTGAAGGCCCCTATCGAATTATTTACTATATCAACCCTGATCAGATTGATGTTCTCGCCGTGATCCACGGTTCTCGGAATCTACTGCGCGGGCAGCCCGGGTCATAATTCACATCCGCTTCATACTGTTTTCACAAGACTTCCTTATGGTGTAGGGCAGAAAAAGGAGGTCTATTATGAATGGTAACGACGCGTATCCGCTGGTTCCGGAGTCATGGAAACGTCCTTGGATGATTCTTTGGACGGCCATTTTACCGCAGGCGCTTTTGCTCTGGATGAACATTCAATCCTGGCATCTGGTTTCCGGGGAGATGGCGGACGATCAACTGCAATGGGCATTCTTTGTTTTTGCCGGAGAAGTGGGCTTGCTGGCGGCGAACGCGGGGCTCTTCGTGTTTCTACTGGCGCGACGCAGGCTCTTTAACGGATGGATAGGGGCTTCGAGTTTGGTGTTGCATGCCGGGTTTCTGTTTCTTGTTTGCTACGCGCTGGGGGAGGGTCTGTTGCCCAGTTCCGTCACGACCTGGATCTTACCCGAGGAAGTTTTTGTTTATTATCAATTTGCCCTGATCATGCCGGCGGCTTTTTTCGGACTCGCCTGCATGGCTTGTTATCCAAGGCGGCCGCGAAATCATCGGGACTTGGCGCTGACCCTTTCGCTCTGTATCGGCATTCCGCTGGGATGGTTTGGCCTGGTAAGCATTCGATGGCCGCATTTTCCTTCCTGGATGGATTGGATGGGACCCGTGGTGTTTGCACTATTTACATTTGTTCTCATCGCCGCGCTGGTTCGTCTGGTCTTCATTATTTGTGCCGGTGTGCGCTCGCAAAATAGAGCCGTGCAAATGATCTTTGCGGGCTTGTTCGGGTTGATTCTGCCGCTCGGCGGGTTGACGGTGAATTGGTTTGTGCCGCTGCCGGCGGATTTTCAATTCCTTGCCATTTATGCGCTGGCTATTTTGAATGGCGTTTTTCTTCTGCTTCCGGATGACGGCGCCGAGCGCAGTCGCCTTATCGTTTGGCTGGGACGTTGCTTGCTCTATCCGTTTACGTTTTATTTCTTTATCGTGTTCCTGCCATTTCTTCCCTTCTCCATTCCGGCCATGATCATCATGGGCGCCGGCTTTTTGATTCTTACGCCTACCGTGCTGTTCCTGTTTCACACGCGCTTGATCGCGGAAGGTTTTTCCCACGCGGCGACGACCCTGTCGCGCGCAAAGATCATGGGGTTGATGGTAGGCGCCCTGAGCTTGATTCCTGCGTATATTCTGGGCGGTGCGGTTATGGACCGGATCAATCTTCACGAAGCGCTTCGCTATGCCTATCAGGACCAGCCTTCGGATACGGCTCCCTATCGTGGCAGCCGGTTGCTGCTGAAGCACAGTCTCCACCGTCTGCGGGATTTCAAGGCAGGGCGGCATCTGCCGTTTCTGTCTTCCTTGTACAACAAGATCGTGTTCGATGGGCTCGTTCTTCCCGACGACAAGATGCAGGATTTGCATCGAACATTCTTTGGCTGCGATCTGGAGGAGCCCCGTTCACAAGGCAAGTATGCGGCCTATTTTTCAAGTCGCCCTCGGGCCTTCTCCATCAGACCGCCGATGCGGCCTGTTCCGACTCAGGCGGTTTTGGAATCCGTCCGAACTTCGGAATTCGAGGAAGACGGCTGCCGTAGTATGCTGGCCCAGCTCGAAATCCGGAATCCGCTCGACCAACAGGAGGAGTTCGTTACGCAGATCAGCCTGCCCGATGGCGTGATGATTTCGGGCTTCTGGCTGCACATCGGCAAGGATCGCGTGCCCGGCCGGATTTTCGAAAAGAAAACCGCGCTCTGGGTTTATCGTATGATCCGCGACATGACCCGGCGCGATCCGGGGCTTCTGTATTACCAGGACAAAAACCATCTTGAACTCCGGGTGTTTCCTTTGGCGGCGAAAGAGACGCGGCAAGTGGAAATAGAATTCCTTTATCCGGGAACCCTGTCGCCGGCCATCGCCATGGGGGACAGGCGCTTTTCTCCAAAGGGCGGGCAAGGCATTTCCCTGGTCGCCTCGGAGTCGACAGGAACCTATGCAGTGGTTTCGTCCGAAACGTTGGCCGCTCTGCCCAAGGCAACCCGGCGGCCGTACTTGCATTTCATCATTGATCGCTCCTTATCCGGCGCCGTCGACTCAACCTCCGTGGTTGCTCGTTGCCGGAGCTTGGCGGCGCAGTTTCCCGAGATAGCGGATTGCGCAGTCACCTATGCCAATTACGAAGTGTGCGATGCAAGCGATGCATTGATTCCTGTCGAAAGCCTGGAGCAGGTCTTGAGCGGCGAGCTTCTTCCCGTTCGCGGCGGGTTTTGCCGGGATCGCGCGATCCGGCATGCGTTGGCCGTCTACGCCGGGCGCCTGCAGCCTGCGGACGCCGCCGCTCCATTCTTCCTGAGGTATCCGGTCGTCGTGGTCGTATCGACCGATGAAAGCCGGCCGCTTGCTCAAGGCAACCTGAAAGCCTTCATGGCCCATTCGCCCGATGTTCCGTGCTTTTACACGGCGGCAAAGGAAAACGAATTGAAGGCCGAAGGACTGGATGGAAAGCAGGAAGACGCGGCTTGCTTGCGGACTCGGCCGGTGAACGTGGTGCTGTTCGAGTTGGGAGGTGAAATAGTGGCTTGTCCGGCCGATGGAGGTCGCAGCGCCGCCCTGACTTTTCTGCGAGGCGAAGGCTCTGTCCTTCGGGTTTACGATCCCGCTCGCGGAGATTTCCAACCCTTGGAAAAAGCGACGTGGCTGTCCTCAAAATCCCGCTACGGACAAGGGTCGGAAGCTTTGTTGATCCACGCCGCGGCCGAGAGAGATGCTTCGCGGGCCTTCGAGTTGCAGCCGTTGTTGGCAGAAAAGAGCCGGCAATGCGGGATTCTGACGCCGGCCACATCCTACATCGTGGTGGAAAACAGCGCGCAATGGAAGATGCTGGAACTAACCGAAAAGAAAAAGCTCAAGAATTTTGAGGCCTTGGAACTAGCCGCGACGCCGGAGCCCTCGACGTGGGGGTTGATGCTCCTGGCCGGAGGATGTTTGGCGTGGAGAGCCTGGCGGCAAGGCCGTCGTCCCTCCCCATGACGGGAGGGTCCGCGGCCTCGCGGACCCTTATCAAAAACATTTCATACGCACGAAAGATCTTGGAATCATGAAAACACAAACACTGCTCCTCCTCACTTTGCTCATTATCGCCCAGTATTACTTTTGTTCATCCTAAGGATCCCTATTATTGCCTGGATGATCGAATCCTGCTTGAGTTGAAGGACCGCGGCCTGCTTCCCGCATCCCTTTCCTCAAATTTGGCATCTATCCCCGATATGCTTCCTTTGATCGTCGGAAGCGGGTTGCTGGCGAATCCGGAGGAGGGCTATTCTCGTGCCGACTTTCTGGCCGGCATTCTTGTCGATGCGTATGACCAAACAGGTGCGCGCCTGATTTTTGCATGCCTTGGCGGGCGACAACAATCAAACGACCATTATCCGTTTTATGAATTTGTTTTCGAGGAACCCCCCAACAGCGATGGATTGAATTTAGTGCGAGGTCAGCGATTCTTCTATGACGTTGCGGGTATTGAAGGGCTTGAATGGTATGTGATGTGGCCTGTTCTATCGGTTATAGCCATCGTGGTCGGATTTACGGCTTTTACGGTTGCCGTGGGCTTGTGGATGTTGCTTGGGAGAAAACGATAACAAACTCTCTGAAGATGGGTTCGGTCATGGATGCATCCTGACGCTGCCGCAACAGCGGACGGCGACGGAGCGCCGTCCCTACCTTTCTTTGCCGTGGGTAGGGCGCTCACTCCGCTGAGCGCCTTCTTTTCCCCATACAATATGCGGCAGTGTCGAGATGTGCCCTTCGGTCATTGGATGGCCGGGCCAAGTTGCCTGCGAATATTTTGGGCCATCTCGGGTTCGGCTTCTTGCAGGAGCGCCTCCGCCTCGACGTTTCGCTGCTGGAAAAGCAGCAGGGCGATCAGCTCCTTGTACAGGCGGTCGTCGCGCGGGTGTTTGCGCAGGGCTTGACGAAGAAGCTTCTCGGCTTGGCCGGGGCGTCCCTGGCGGGCTTCGCAGCCGGCGAGTTGAAGGCTGGCTTCTGCGTGGTCGGGGGCGATGGATAAGGCCGCGGCCAGAAAGCGGGCCGCTTCGGGCAGACGGCCGTAATCGGAAAGTTGCCGGCCGCATTGAATCAGCGTTTGGGCGGTCAGGGGATTGTCTTTTTCGGCGCCTTTGACGATTCGAAGGCCTTCATCCGGCTGGCCTTGCAAGCTTTTGACCATGGCGGCGAGGCCTCTTAAGTCGTAGCGGTGGGGCGCTCGTTCCAAGGCTTTGTCGAAGTAGAAGCCGGCTTCCGGCCGGCGGTTTTCCGCCAGGAGGATTTTTCCCCATTCGGCGGGGTACACGCTGTCTTCCGGATGACGTTGCATCCGCTCCAAGGCGGCAGAGCGGAACGAATCGACGGGGCGTTGTTTAACGATTTGTCGCAAGTCGTTTTGCTGGGCTCGCCAATCATTCAGGTTTGAAGCATTCTCCTCCTGCATCGAAAACGGCGGGCGCGAGTAACGCTCGATCATGCTGGAGACCATCTCGTATTCGCTCCAGGGCGTGTAAAAAAGCAGCCGCGCACATTCTTCGGCGGAGGGTTCGTGGGCGGCCGCATCCGGCGGCAGGTGCAGTGCTTGTTCTACCGCGTCGGCCAGGCGCGATGCAGCCAGCCGGTTGCCTTCGAAATTAAAGTGAACATGATCGAGAAACAAATCCTTTCCGGGAATGCCCTGATCGCTATGTACGGCTATGTAGGTTTCCAGGTCGACCAAGGCGACTTCCTTTCGAAATGTTTGTGCGGTCTCGCGGATGATCCGATTGATCGTGCTGTCGGCGCGAAAGCGCAAAGCATCCAGGTCTCTTGCACGGGAGAACGCCTGCATCGCCGCCTCCCATTGATTCGAACGCGCGGCTTGCCGGCCTTGTGCATAGGCGCGGCGGCACTCCTCGAGATCGGAAAACGGGGCGCAGTCTTTTAAGTTTACGGCCATGCTGCTGAGGATGACCGCCGACTTGTTTCGATGGGCCTTCTTGACGATGGCAGCGAGGTTGCGCCGGAAGTTTTCGTAGACCGGACGAAGGCGCGGGTCGTCAGCCGTTACGTTTTCCTTGAACATCTCCATGCCTGCCCAGGTGCTCTTTTCGTTTTTCTTTTGCACAGGGATCAAAGTCTTCAGCAACTGGGAGAACCGGGTGCGCGAGAAAAGAACGCGGGTGCGAGCAAGGAGGGCCGATTGACCGGCCGCGCCCCAGGCGGTTCCGGGGCCGTTCGGGCCGATGACTTCGTTGTTGCCTGCGTAGATAATAATCGCGTCGGGATGCAATTCGCACAAGTCGCCGGCGATTTCGCGAATGACTTGCGAGTCGATGGCGGTCATGGCCGCGTTGATGACTTCGAATCGGCGCGACGGGTGGCGAGTTTCCAGGATGATTTGCAAAATACGCGTCAGGCCGTATTCCGGCAGAGGCTCGCCCATTGCCGCGGATTCGCCGAGAACGGCGATACGGATCGCGTCGTTGGTTGGGCTGGTCTGAAGCATTAACGGAGCCGGCGTGCGGACCAGTGCCGGCGGGAAAAAGCGGAAGCCGAAGAATTGGTTGTCGATGCGAACCGAATGTCCGGAAATAACGGATGGAATGGTAAACGACGTTGGCCAGCCCCAGCTGACGAGGTGCAGGATTCCTTCGGCTGTCAGCAGGACGGTCAGAGGAAGTCCAATCGCAAGAAGCAGCCGGGCGGACCATTTTTTCCAGTTCATGTTCTTTTCATATCACAGGAGGAGATGGGTGACGAACAGGTTCTTTCCATGAGGGTCATCTTGACACGGCCCCCGCGCATACGAATAAGAATCTACGTCCTTACGGACGCGGCTACGTAGCCGCCGGCGTAAGCCGGTGGCTTTTTTCCGGGGCCAGACGTTTTAGGAGGGGCTGTGAAGATGCACTCCTTTCCATGCGTCTGCCAAAGCCGCCATTGCCAGAATACGCATGTCCATGATAGGCTTTTTGCATAATTATACGATTTACCAGGCTTTCGGCCGCCTGCCTGTCGCAGGTTGCCGGGATTCTTATCGGAAGGATGGAACGCTCGTGATCAAGGCTTGTACGTTGGAAAAGGGCTCGGTGGTGGAGTTGGACGGTATTCCTCATGTGGTGGAGCAGTTGAAGGTGCAAACTCCGTCCGCACGCGGCGGCTCGACGCTTTACAAGGTACGCTACCGCAACGTGCAAACCCGTCAGAAGCGCGACGAAACCTACCGGGGCGACGATCAGCTCAAGGACGCCGATTTCGAGGCCCGCGAGGCGCAGTTTCTTTATCGCACCGGCGATCAGTTCACGTTCATGGATTTGAGCGATTACAATCAGTTGGAACTGAATGCCGCCGAGTTGGAAGAGAGCATTCCTTATCTGATCGATGGGATGGAGGGGCTCAAGATTGTCGTGTCGGGCGAGCGGGTGCTGGGCATTCAATTGCCCGATGTGGTCGAGATGGAAATTCTGGAATGCGATCCCTCGATGCGCGGCGCCTCGGCTACCTCGCGCACGAAACCCGCCAAACTGAATGCGGGCTTGGTGGTTCAGGTTCCCGAATACATCGCTCCCGGCGAAAAGATTCGCGTGGATACGCGGGACGGGAGTTTTGTTTCGAGGGCGTGAGGTAATGCCTACCGGTTGATCTCCCGATCCTGCATGATGGCTTCCAGCCGTTTGATGCGTTTTTCTTTGTAGATTTTGCCGTATTTGACGTCGCCGTTCCAGAGGATCAAGGCGAGAATCAGGGTGACGATGCCGGCCAGGCGGTAGAGTTCGGGGCCGAAGAGAACCGGGACAACGGAAACGCCAACGAGGATGGGAAACCAGAAGGATTCCCCGGGGATGGACGGGAAGAGCGTGGACAGCAGCAACAACACATAGAAGACCAGCAAGCAGAGTTGGGACAGTCGTCTTCTCATGAATCAATATTCCCTGGTTTCCAGGCTTTTTCTTCCCACATACAAAGGAAGGGCCGCCGTGGCCCATGTCAGCGCGGCCAACGCCGCCAAGCCGGCCCACACGCCTTTATGTAAAGCGCTTGGGCCGATGCGATCAAGGCTGTAAAAGTGGAAAAGTGCGCCGAAGGGCAAGATGGCGCATAGCATGAAGCACAGGCTCAATACGAGGTTCAACGTTCCGCCGAAGCTGGAAACAATGGCGGCGGGATTGCGTTGGCGCAGATCCAAAAAGACGGCGCCCAATCCGGTGGAAAGGCCGGCGATGGCCAAGGCTACGGCGGCGGCAATGGCGCAGGCCACCGCTTGCGTCAGCGGCGGCAATCCCAACATGCGGACCGAAATCAGGATGAGCCCCATGCTGATGACGAGCATGGCGGCGCAGGCGGAAACGAACTTGGCTTTCAAGACGCGCTTCATGGCGGTGGGCGCCATGCCGATGATCCAGAAGGCCTGCCCTTCAAGGCTCATTTGCGGATAAACGAAACGCGAACCGAGCGAGCACAGCACGGCCGAGGTGCTGAATACGTTCAGGAACCCAATCAGGTTTTTCCATTCGGGCGCCAACCGGTGGTAATGCAGGGTGCGCAGATTCATGAAGTAGAGTCCCAGCAGGCCGAAGAAGATCAGCACTTGCATCCATTGCTGGGGATCGCGCAGGAAGAGGCGGAGGTCTTTCATGATCAGGCAACGCAGATCGCCGGGCAGAAAAGTCAGCGCCCGCTCGAAGCGGACCAGCATGACCGGCGCCCGCCGGACCGAACCGGCGCCGGCGACAACCCGCTGCCACCCTTCGTAGAATACGCGTCGGCCGACCGCTTCCACCGCCAGGGCGGCGAACAGCCAGTGGGCCAGTAGGACGTTCCACAGCAGGAGTCCTCGCATCCACTGTCCGCGGGACAGGGCAAGTATGCCTTCAGCCATCCACCAACTTGGGAGCAGGGGGTGGGATGCCAGCTTCAGGCCGGGGATCAGCCGGTCGAGCATCAGCATCGAATCGTCGGCGCCCGCCAGGCGGGCGTGGGACGTCAGCGACAGTCCGGCCCACGTGAGGAGGACCAATACGCCCATCGCAACCAACGGCCGGGTTCGGCGGGGGACCCAACGCACAAAGAGCAGCGTAACCAACGTGCCGACACCCGCACAAAACCCGACGAACGGAACGGCAAAGAGAAGCGTGTAGATGGAAAAATACCACGGCATGCGGTCATACCAGGCATAGGCTCCGACAAAGGGGATGATAACGAAAAAGAATGCCCAGGAACTGTAAAACGCCGATTCCAGATGCTTGAACACCAGGATGTCCGTCAGGTTCAGCGGCTTCAGCAACAGAAACGGCATTTCGTCGGACCGATAGAGCGTGGTGTAGGTGGAGAGCAAGCTCGACAGGACCAGCATGAAGCTCAAGCCCAGAAAAAAGAGCGAAAAGAGCCGTGGAATAACGATCAGTCCGACGCCTCCGAGTTTGTCGAGAAAGGTGAAGCCGTGCAGAAATAACCCCCATAAGCCGGCGATCATGCCCAGAGCGAACAACGCGATGAAGCCGACCTTGAACAGGGATTGCTCGCGGAGCAGCTCCCCGATATGAGCGGCGGCGCGCCAACGGTAGCGAAGAAGTGTGATCAATCCATTCATGCGGAAGTCAGTTTCATAAAAACATCTTCGAGATTCCCATTGGCGGTGTGTCGTTCCATCAACTCGGCGGGCGTTCCGCAAACGGTCAAACGGCCGTTATGGATGATCCCCACGCGGTCCGCCAGATCTTCGGCGAGCGCCAGGATATGAGTTGTGAGAAAAATGGTCATGCCGCCGGCGGCTTTTTCGCGCAGGAGGGTGCGGATGGTCCGAATGCTGTAGGGGTCCAATCCGATAAAGGGTTCGTCGACGAAAAGCACCTGGGGGGCGTGAATGAAGGTAGACGCGTAGACCAGCCGCTGGCGCAGTCCGTGCGAGAGATCTTTGACGAGAGCGGCGCGATACTCGTTGAGGCCGAAGAGCTCGAAATACTGGTCGAGCCGTTCGCGGGCGAGGGGACGCGGCGTCTGGAAAAGGTCGGCGGTGAATTGGGCATATTCTTCCGAGGTGAGCCGTTCGTACAGATAGGGCTGGTCGGGGATGTAGCCGGTGATTTGCTTGATGTTGGCGGCCTGCGTTTGAATGTCGAAGCCGGCGATACGGATGGTTCCGGCGGACGGCTTCAGCAGGCCGCAGAGCATTTTGATGGTCGTCGTTTTTCCCGCTCCGTTGGGGCCTAAAAAACAGAAGACTTCCCCTTGGGGAATTTGAAGCGACAAATCGTCGACGGCCTTGAATTCGCCGAAGCGTTTGCTCAGGCGTTGAATATCGATCGTGGGCGGTGGTTGCTCGGGCATGGGTCAATCCTTTGTCTGGCCGGAGGGTTTGGCGGTTTCCGGCGGGGTGGTTGAGAAGGCGGGAGCGAGCGCGAAAAGCTTGAACAGGCTGGCGGTTTCCACGGCGTTCTCTCCGAAGGCGGCTGCTTCCGAAGGGTCGCAGGCTTCCAGCTGCCAGCCCAAGGGGGTTGTTTGTTTGACGAGACGTCCGTCCGCATCCAGCCAGGTCAGGGTCTCCAGGCCGCCCTGTCGGCAGGAAAGGACGCTCGTCTCGATGTTCGTGCCGTTCAGCAGGAGGGTTTCCTGTCTCAGGGCGGTGACGAGCATATCTGTGCGAGACAACGATGACGGATCGAGCGTGGTCAGGGTCAGGGTTTGGCCGGGCTTCAATTTTTTCAGAGCCAATTCGGTCAACGGAGAGTAGAGGATCAAATCGTCGGGCAGTTCGATGTGCACAACTTGGCTGCCCATGGGGGTGCGGGCGCGGATCTCGAAAAGCCGATGATCTTTCCGCTCGCCGTGAAGGCTGAAGGGCAAGTCGGCGGCATTCACCGCGAAAGCGAATCGTTGCAGCTTGTACAGGATGTCGAGCCAGGCCGTGGAGCGGGCGGTAATCTGCTGTACGCGGCCCAACAGGCGGACATTGACGGCCGTTTGATTGTTGATTTGGACGCGGCCGGCCGGATCGTTGTCTTTTACGTCGATGTGGGTATGGCTGAAGCCCACATGTCGGCCGTCGACGAGAATTTTCATCCAACTATCGGAGACCAGGGGGCCGTCCTGCATCAAATCGCTATATCCGTTCAGGCGGTGGGTGAAGAAAGAGGGGAACGCCTCGTAGCGGATCAGCCAGAACATCATGGCCGCCCAAAAAAATAGAATGCCGCCGGTAACCAAGCCTCTTTTCATGACATGCAGTATAACCCGGGCGCGGACATATTTCGAGCGGCCAGATGCGAGGTTCGGAAAATCGTGAAAATCGAAATCATTAACAACGAAGTTATGGTCCACTATTCGCTAGCATGCGACGAAAAGACGGCGCTCTGGCCGGGCTTTAGATTGACCGTAACCGCCGAATGACCGGGTTCGATGGCGACATCCTTTCCTAGAACTTGGATCCAAGTTGAATTATTTGGAAGAGTAAGGAAAAGCTCATCCTCTTCTCGTCCGAAATTCACCGCGACGATGACCGATTCGGCCCCATGTCCTCGCGTATAAACGACGGTTTGGCTGGTGGGGAACGAAATGGCGAGGTCTTCGCCGCGAAGCGCGGGGTGGGTCGTTCGCAATCGAATCAGATTCTGGGCGCTTTGGAACAGCCGCCGGCCGGCGGGGTCTTTCATCTTTTCCCAGTGCAGAAAGTTCTGGCCGACAATTTTGGGCGTGGATTCCCCAAATTCCTGGCCCGCGTAGAGCATGGGGATGCCCGGCGCCGTCAGGGTGAGCACGAGTGCGGATTCTGCGCGGAGCAAGCTTTCCTGGCCGCCGAAGCCGGCCTCGTGAAGCTCTTTCATGACGCGTTCTTCGTCGTGGCTTTCGGTATACACGACCCGTTGAAGGGCGTTGCTGTAACCGAGGCGGGCGGGGGTCATGACGCGTACAAACTCGTTGGTATTCAAGTCGGCGTTGCGGAGCATGTCGCGGATGCGCCAGCGGAATTCCGCATCCCAGCCGGCATCCATCTCGGTTTGGTTGAGCAGGTCGGGATCGGACGGCAGGTGCTCGGCAATTTGATAGGCGTTGGAGTCGGCCTGTTTCGCGGCATAGGCAAACCAGCCGGCGCCCCAGTCGTTGTAGCCTTGCCAGCCGACCCAGCGGGTGGCGTCGTAGCGGAAGCCGTCCACGCGATATTCGCGGAGCCAAAATTGGAGCATGTCCGCCACGTATTGCTTGAAAGCCGGATGCTCCTGCTCGAGGTCGGGAAAACCCCAGTTTTCGCCTTCGAACGGATAGAAATAGGGGCTGGCGGCGTAGTCTTTTCCGTAAAGCTGGTAAAGAGACGACTGGGCATCCATGTGATTTAAAACCATATCCATGATGACGGCCATGCCCTGGCGATGGGCGCTGTCGATGAGCCGTTTTAAGTCGTTCCTGCTTCCATGTGTAGATTCGGGAGCGAAGTGAAAGGACGGATTGTAGCCCCAACTCAGGCTGCCGGCAAATTCCTGGAAGGGCATCGGCTCCACAGCGGTGACGCCCAGATTGTGCATGTGACTCAACCACGGCAGCGTATTGCTGAATCCGCCGCCATGAGTTACGTCGTCGATGGAGAATTCGTAAATTACCAGGCGATCCGGCGACGGGCGGCGAAATGGTTTGCTGCTCCAGCCGAACGGCATGGCATTAACCTCTACGACGGATTTGGCCATTTCAGGGTGCTGAGTCTCTCGTCCTGAATCGTCTTTCCATTCGACATCCTTCGAATAGGGGTCGGCAAGGCGGATCTTTCCATCGATCAGATATTGATACGTGTGCTTCCCGGGGTCCAGCGAGCGATACAACCACCAGACTCCGTCGGTAGAGCAGTTCATGGCGCCGCGCCGCGGACTCCAATCGTTGAAATCGCCAATGAGAGACACGAAATGCTTGCCTGGGGCATAAAGGGCAAACGAGGTAACGCCATTGGTATCCGGCGTGGCGCCCAGGGGAATGTCTGGGCGGGCGGTGTCGTTGTCAAAACGCGGCACATACCAGAAGCTGACGCGGTCGAGCGTCACTTGGGTGTTGCTGCCTGATTGAGCCGTCAAGTGATGGAGTCCAAATGGAAGCGTCTGGAGTTCGAGCATCCATTCCAGCGGTTTCCAAACGAGGGAAACCATGGGTCGTCCATCCAGCCAGAGTGTGACAGGTTCGGGCTTCTTTCTTTCGATCACCACGGCCAGGCTGCCCTTGAATGTCGTGCCATCCAGCGGGCAGACGATTCGAAAGGGTGGTTCTCCTGTGCCATGGTCGCTTTGGATGGGGACGCTATAATTCCGTCCCAGATCGGTATCCCAATCCTTTCCCCAATGCACGGCCATGTGCAGCGACGTGACGATTTGGGCTCCGCTGTTGAAGGGGCCCAGGAAAATGACGGAGACTCCGTTGCTGTCGGGTGCGGGCAGGGGGGAGTCGACCGCCAAGCCGTCGTCTGTGGCCTCCGTTCCCTTCGGCCAGTAATCGCGAGCCGGCGGCATCCATTGGCCGTCCACCGCATTGACGCCCCAGCGCAAATGACCGCCGGGTTGGCTGGAGCGGACGCTGACGGCGATTCGGTTGTTGAGGTTCGGCGTCGCGGGCTTGACCACGATGCGTTGGTTGGAGATATCGATGCGATAGTCGCGACCGCCGTTGTTCTCCCACCGTTGGTCCGCCCATTGTACGACGAAATCTACGGATCGAACCGGCTGGTTGGACTGGTTGAACGGGCCGAGCTGAAGGCGGCAGAGGCCGTTGGAATCCGGCCCGGCCAAGCCGGTGCGAACGGCGGCTCCATCCCGGGAGGAGCCGGCCGGGATGTACTCCGCCGCCGGCGACTGCCATTCTTTGCCGCGCGCATTGACGCCCCAATGCAGGGTGGCGGCTTGTGTGCAGTTGGAGCTGGTTATCTCGATCCGGTCGTCGCGGGATGGCGTCGCCGGCGTCCAGGCAACGAATTCGGCGGAGGAACCAACTTCAGTCAACAGCCAGGCAAGGATTGGAAGAATATGCTTAATACAGATCATGGCTCGACACCATAGACGATTGCTCTGGGGGCGGGAAGCGCGAAATGACCTTAGGCTGCCAAACAAAACACCCCGCCCGGATGGGCGGGGTGTTTTGTTTGCCGATTAATTCCGTTTACCGGAAACTTCCGCCTTTGTAGGAGGCGTTGAAGGGCATCCCGTTAGTGATAATTGGGGAGCTGGCGAAGTACTCGCCATTGCTGCAATAGTAGTAATAGAGCAGGCGTCCGCTGTCGTAGCTGAGCACCACGTCGCCATGCCCATCGCCCGTCACATCGTTGACGGACGTGATCGTCCAGGTACTGGAGACGGTCAAGCCGGTGGCCATGGTGACCGTGCTGTTCAACAGACCGCTGTTGTTCATGAGCCAGACTTCGTAATTCAAGGACAGGTTCGTGTTGCTAACCAGCCGCTGCCACAGGATGTCGTCCACTCCGTTGGTGTTGAAGTCGCCGACGGCGGCGATCTTGTACGCAGACATGCTGTTGGTGGCGCAATAGCCTTGGGCCTTCAGCGCATAGGTGCTTCCGACCTGGGCGCCCAATGGAGGCATCATGTAATAAGCCCGGCCCGAGCCATTGGTTTCCTGGAAGTACAGGATGACCTTGTTGGCATCCGGCGTGGCATAGGCGGTCGAGGTTCCGTTGTCGATTTGCACGAAGCCTGTGGCATTGGAGCACCACATCTTGAAGTAATAGGTCTTGTTCAACGGCAGGTTGGTAATCGTGAGGCTGGTCGTGCTCGAACCGTTGCCGCTAAAGACCAGGTTGGACGGATAATTACAGCCGATGAGTCCGAGCACCCGTCCGCCTGCGGCGTACCCATTAAACCAATCCGTCCGACGCACGGCGCTGGTCCAGTAGGTCCCGTAGCCCGTATCCGAGCCGCCCGAGTTGGTTGTGGCGATGATATGGATGGCCGCAGGATAGAAGGACGACGTCGGATCGGACCAGGTCAGCACGATGTTGCTGGAATAGGTCACGGCCGAGAAGCTCATGTCCCCACCGTTGGTGAGGGTGAGCGAGCGGTACACGTTGCCATAGGCGTTGCCGGAAGAAGTCGTATTGGTCACGACATAAGTCTGAGAAACATAACCGACCTTGCTTACGGTCACGGTATGAATACCCGCGACAGTATCGACGCCGAAAGTGCCATAGACGTCGGTTGCCCCATTCGTTACGCCATCCAATACAATCACCGCGTTGCTCATCGGTGTTGTCGTGCCCGAGGCCACCACGCGACCCACGACTAATTCAGCGCCGTTGGTCATGATGTTGTAGATGAAGCCGCCGAGGCTGTTATAGGCAATGATATTGGGAAGGTTATACCAAGCCGTGTTCTGTCCCACTTCGCCCCAACCCATGTTCAAGTGATGGAAAACCGTTCCCTGTGCCGATACAGCCAGACCGTCTACAATGGCGATATGCCCTTCCGTGGGCGCCGCAGAGTTGTGGATGGCCATGATCACCGGCTTGCGGCCGAGCATGTTGAAATTGAGGATGGTGTTTGTAGCCGTTATGCTGGAAACCAAGACCGCTCGCGGATAAGAAAAAATGTTGGTCAGCGCGAGATGGAGATTCGCGAGGGTGCTGTAGGTCTTATTGGTATAGTAAGTCGCGCCAGCGGCTACCCCGACGTCGCGGAGCAGATCGGCCACATTGGTCCAAGCCAGCGAGGAGGACGTACCTTTGTATTCATCCAGGAAATTGGTCCAGGATCGAAGGCCGGTCGCATTGGTGTAAGTGGCCTGGTAGGCGAACCAGTTGGTTGTGATGGAGCCGTCCGCCTGCTGCACAGCGACCAGATTGGAGGAGCCGTTGAGCGCAAGGCCGCGTGGATACTTGTGATACTTCATGACTTGACCCACGGCGACAGGGCCGCAACCGGCGTAGCGGTTGGACGGGGTGGTCAGATTGTAGAGGTCCGAGCCAAAGCTGCCGTATTGCTTGTATTGATCCCACGAGCTGGAGATCAGGCAATCCACCCAAATGGTGAATCCGGCCGGAGCAAACCCTCCGGGGCCGGGATCGGGAGCGGGGGTCGAAGGGGGCAATTGGAAGTCCATGACGGGCCGTTGAATCGATTCGTTGGCAAAGGGATCGTCTTCCGCTGTCTGCTCGGTGATCGCTTGAGGAGCGGTCGCTTCAATGGCCGCCCATTTGGCCTGCGATTCTTCCAGATACGTCGTCAAGCTTTCCGGATCGACGTCCGCAGCCAAGGCGGAGAGCGACCGGGCGTTGTCGTCAACTTGCTGGATGCTTTCCACGATGTCGTGGCGAGTTCTCAGATCGTTTTGGAGAAGGGCGAACAATGGGTTGCCGGCGGTTTTTTCGAACGTGCCGGAATCCGAAAACGCGATGATGGGTTCGATGCTGTCATCGGAGGCGACAATCATGTATCCGCGGGGATTGCAATAGACCACATAATAGAGAACGGTCTTGTCGACATCCTTGACGGCTTCAACGCTTTTGGCGGAATAGCCGGACGGTTGCCCGTTCGGATTTAAGGCGGCGTTAGCCAACGCCATCGCTTCATCGGGTGAGACCGGATCGGCTTGAACAAAACTGACGCTTAGCATGCAAAACAGAACCCCCAAACACAATACACCTGCTGATAACCTGCGGTACATGAGGACCTCCTTTGGTTATGTCCCATTGAAAAACTGTAGGCTGTTAATATACCTTTCGGGTCTTTGGCTGTTAAACTTAAGGATGACCTGACAAACACACTCCCTTCTGGGTGAAAGGCCCCATCCGTATTTGTTGTAAGCAATTAATATTTAATTGATAATGCATATAAATGCTTTTACGGAGTCATGACTTCGATGCGGTAAAAATGGACCCCTTCGGCCATATTTACCTCGTAACGATTGGTCGACGGGTATGGGGTGTGCCCTAATCCGGAGGCCAGGGGCGAAAAATTGACGGTCCCCGTCAGTTGGGTTCCTGCATAAAATGTGTAACTTCGGTCCGGCGCGCTGGCCCAAGTGAAGCGCAACGTCTCGGAGCCGGGGATGCGTTCCGCCGCGACAAGAAAGCAGGAGTATTGATTGGTAGGATTGGTGCCGGCAATGGACTCCTGAAAATTATTGAGGCCGTCGCCGTCGGGATCGTCGGTCGAACTGACATCCAGCGAATTGGTGGGAAAATATTTGATTCGCCAACCGAGCGGAAGTCCGTTCCAGTTTGGCGTTCCGCTCAGATCGCTGCGAGGATTGCTGATGGACGCGAATTCGTTTGAGTTATTTCTCGAATCCCCGTCGTCGTCCGCGGCAGGAAATCCATTGGTGGGATTTAGCCAGTAACGATATTCCCAGCCGTCGGGCAGCCCATCGACATCCGTGTCTCGATTGGTGCTGAACTCGTAAGCGCCGACATCGTAGGCCGTGAAGCCGTCAAAATCACCGTCGCAGGGCAGGCCTTGTGCCGCATCCTCGCGCAGTGGCGTTCCTTGGCCCTCGTCGCCGGAGTCGATGCCGGGCGAGCCGGCGGCCAGCCGGTAATCGGATGAGCTGACAAACCAGGGTGCGGTGGTCGAATTGCCCGTTCCATTGAAATAGGAGCTTTCCGGCTCCGTGATGCAGTAATCGAGCCCCTGACCAAATACGTTGGTGAAATAATAGTTGTCGATCGTATTGCTCACGATGATGCAGTTGCGCAGCACGCCGCGCGGAGTGTTGAAGGTGTTGCTGGCGCTGCAATGGATCCCGCCGCCGAGAGCGGCTTGATTGAAAAGGATCGTGCAGTTGGTCGCGGCGCCGCCGTAGTCAAAGTGGATTCCGCCGCCGCGTGTGGCAGCATTGGAGATAATCAACGAGCCGGATGTAGACCCCTTGGCGAAAAAGTCCACCCCTCCGCCGTTCTTGCCGGCCTGATTATTGCGGACAACGCAATCCTTGATTTCGCCTCCCTGATAGCATTCGACTCCTCCGCCCCGATTGCTGGCCGCATTGCCTTCAATCAAGCATCCCTGAAGGGTGGTGAACGCCGATCCGCAGAGAATGCCTCCGCCCGAACCCGCGACCCGATTCCAGCGGCTGGTGCAGCCTTCCGCCGAGCTTCCCGTCCCCAGCGACAAGCCTCCGCCGCCGGCATTGGTTAAGGTTGATATCGCGGCATTATCCGAAATCTCGCAGCCCAGCAGTCGCGCGCCGTTTTCTGCATGAACGCCTCCGCCGACCGGCGCATTCGTGCCGGAAATCCAATTGCCGGAAATCCGGCATTGTACCAGGAGCCCTCCGTTTTTCATGACGACGCCTCCGCCCGCGGCATTGTTGCCCAGCGATCGATTCCCGGTTATGGTGCAGTTGCTGATCGTGCCTGCCGTTTGGACCCAGACGCCGCCGCCGATGCCGTTGGTCATGCCGTTGGTGATCGTCATGCCGGCGAGGTGGGCATTGGCATGGCTGATATTGAAGCAACGGGACATGCCGGCCCCGTCAACGACCACGTTGCGGCCCGGAATATTCGTGCTTTGAATGCTAATGCCTTTGACCAATGTAATGACGGTTCCCGACAATCGGTACACCCCATCCGCCACCAGAATCGAATCTCCATTTACGCTGGCCGTTATGGCGGCGCTGAAATTGGTTGCGGCCATGATCCAGTTGGTGTAGGGCGCGAGGTGGCTTCCGGCGGTGGAAATATAACGGATGGTTTGTGCGGATGCTGAGGCCTCCAGAAGAGCGGGAAGAAAACACAAAATGGCGGCCCGCCGCAAATATCGCAAGGCAATTTTACGCATCGATTCGTCTCCAACTGTACTCGGCTATTGTTTAATGTATCGCTTTGATAGCAAGGGAAATGCCGCTGGCAAAATGCTCATAAAAACGGCAACATTTGCTCTTTTTTTACGGCAAAACTTGCGCTGACGGGAAGGTTTTGCCCGGTCTTTCCGTATGTAGAAAAAAGTCTGGAATCTCTCCAAACGAGTTAAAGCTGACGGTGGGCGTTTCCGGGTTGGCTTGGCCGATGCCGTAGCGGACGAAGCCGCTGCGGACATGGGCGTGACGCGCGGCTTCGAGATCGGTCCGGTGATCGCCGATCATCCAGGCGCCGGACGCGGGGAGATCGAGTTTTTTCAAGGCTTCGAGCAGCGGTTGGGGATGAGGCTTCAGGTACTCGGTGTCGCCCGCGCCGAGGGTGAGGGTCAGCAACGGCTCCAGGCCGAAGTGATGCATCAGAATCCGGCAGGCGGCGGACGGCTTGTTGCTGATCAGCGCAATAGGAATGCCGGCGGCATGCAGCTTAAGGAGTCCTTCCTGTACGCCCGGATACAGGGTGGTCTGGTCGTGCAGATGGGCGCCGTAATGGGCGGCGCATTTCTGCACGGCTTCGTCGAGGTCGATGGTTTGGCCGCGAAGCGAGCGTTCGACCAGCTTCCGGATGCCGTCGCCGACAAACGTGCTGACGGTTTCCATCGGAAGAGGCGGCAGCCCGTAATCCGCCCGTGTGAGGTTGACGGCCGTGCCTATGTCGTTGCGGGAATCGATCAGCGTTCCGTCGAGATCGAACATCAAAAGAGAGGGAAGAACATCCATGAGTTGGCTCAATAATGAAAGGCGCTCTTGCCGATGAATTCCCGCAGGATGGACGTGGGCGGCACCAGGTCCGCCGTGATGCTCAAAAACCTCGATACGAACCCCAGCAGACGCCGCGCCTCGGCGTATTGGGGATCGGAGGGTTTCACTTCGTAGAGCAGGGCTTCCACGTACGGCTTGAGCACGGCCAGTTCGTAGTCGAGCGCGGAATTAAACGCGATGTCGGCTTCCTGTTGGAACGGGAAAATCCATTTCTTCTCGCCCTGCCGGACGTTCGGCCACATCTGGAGCGTCATCAGAGCCGAATTGCCCCGGAAGTGGTGGTCGCGAATCAAGCGGCGGATGAGCCGGTTGTCGGTCGTGGAAATCCGGTTGTGGAAGTCGAGATTCAATTGCGTCAGGGCGCTGACATACACCCGGTATTTCCGGTCGGCCGGCAGGATGTGCGACAGCCGCGGATTCAGGGCGTGAATGCCTTCCACAATGACGATTTCGTCGTGGTTGATCTTGAGTTTTTCGCCCCGGAATTCCTGACGCCCCGCCTGGAAATTGAAGTAGGGCAATTCGACCTCGGCGCCTTCGTCGAGCATTTTCAGGTGTTTGTTAAACAGCTCCAGATCGATCGTTTCGATGTTCTCGAAATCGTATTCCCCGGTTTCGGTCTTGGGCGTTTTCTCCCGGTCGACGAAATAGTTGTCCACTGAGATGGTCAGCGGTTTGAAGCCGTTCACCCGCAACTGTACCGCCAGACGCTTGGCAAAGGTGGTCTTGCCGGAAGAGGAGGGGCCGGCGATCAGAATCCATTTCAGCCGGTTGCGATGCTCCGCGATGTGATCCGCGATCCGGGCGATCTTCTTTTCGTGGAAGGCCTCTGCGATCTTGATGAAATCGCCGATTTCGCGTTTGGTCACGATCTCGTTCAGGCGGCCCACCGTATTGACGCCGAGGATGCGCCCCCATTCCTTGTGTTCCTTGAAAATCTGGAACAAATGCGGCTGCGGCTCGAACGGCGGCAGGTGCGAGGGATTCCAGCGCTCCGGAAACTGAATGACGAAGCCCGGCGGGTAGCGGACGAGCCGGAAATACGGCAGCGCTCCCGTGCTCATCGCAAAGGGCGCGTGCATGAGATCCGAGAAGCCCTCGCAGACGTACATGACGATCTTCGGCGGGTTGCTGTAGCGCAGCAGATTGAATTTATCCCACTGCGACTCCTTCTCGAATTGCAGGACGGCCTCGGTGTAGGAGCCCTTGCGCCGGCGGATGGGCACGTCGCGGGCGACGGCGTCGCGCATGCGCTTGTCGATGGCGTCGAGTTCCTCCTGCGCGATTTCCTTGCGCCCATTGATTTCGAAGGTGCAGTAAAAGGCGTTGCCCAGGGAATGTTCGATCAGGAACATGGCGCTGGGAAAAAGCTCCTTGACCGTTTTGGCCAGCAGAAACGCCAGCGAATTCCGGTAGATCAACCAGCCGTGATGCTCCGCCAGCGTGACAAACTGAATGGTGCAATCCACGTCGAGCGGGTACGACATGGAGACCACCTCGTTGTTGACCAGCGCCCCCAGGTAATGCAGTCCGGAAGGAGCGCGCTTGGCGGGGGCGAGAGTTTTAACCTGGGTTTGCGGCGCGCATTCGGTTTTACGGCCATCTTCGAATTTGACGGTGATGTGATTGTTCGTTTCCTGCATGCGTCATGGCTCCCGTTTTTTCCAATGATTGGAAATTTATTACACCGTTTATCCAAACATGGGAAGATCGTATCCGGCGGAGGGGCCATTTTGCGTCGGCTAAACAGGAGCTGCCGTTTTTTGTAGCTTCCTTGTTAGCACCCATTAAAGAGGTTTTCATGTCTATTTCTCCCTGGCTGTGGGCGGGTTTGGCCGTATGGATAATCGGATCGACGGCCGAAGCGGCGAAGGAGCGTCCCCTTCCCGTGGTGACCCGCTGGATGGACCCGCTGGGCGGGCCCAAGCCGTCGCACGAGGCGCCGGCTTGCACCGGGTCGCTGGCCGGGCGGCTGATCACTGACGCAAAGCTCATGGGGGCCTCGTCCGGTTCGAATCGGGTTTGTCTGGTGGTTCATTCCAATGTACTGGTCGCCATTTCCAATAAGCTGGAATCGTATCGGCAAGCTCTCTGTCTCGACGGCTGGACGCCCGTCGTCTACCGCTACGATTCGGGCAGCGCGGAATCGTTGCGTTCCTATCTGGCCGGGTTGTATGCCGCATCGAATTCGCTGGCTGGGGCCGTGTTGATCGGCGCCATTCCCTATGCGTTGTATGAAATGATGGACGACTTTGGTTATGGCGACGACGGCTACGAGGATTTTCCCTGCGACTTATTTTACATGGACCTCGACGGTTCGTGGCACGACCTGGACAATGAGCTGCCGTATGCCGAGGGCAAATATGACGCGCGGAGCGGGAATCTCGACCTGGAAATCTGGGTGTCGCGCATGAAGGCGGATAATCTGTCGAGCTTGGGGCCGGAAATCCCGCTGCTGAATGCTTACTTCGATAAAGACTTGGCCTATCGAGCCGGGCGGCTCCGTCCTGACCGGCGGGCGTTGGTTTTTATCGACGACGATTGGGCCGATTACGGCGGCGAGGACGTGGAACAAGTCGGGCGTTTGTACGGCGCTGGAAATGTCGTCAGCGTCATTAATCCATCGGCGACCGTCATGACGAACTATTTGTCGCGGTTATCCAACTCCTACGAGCTTGTTTTCGTGAAATCCCACGGCTATCCGTTGGGGCATTCCTTTACGAATCCCTCGGTGGGATTCGAATGGGTTTATTGCCGTAATTATCGCGAGCAGACTCCGCCGGCCTTGATGTATTCGTTCTTCGTTTGCTCCGGGTCCGACTATTCAAGCGACGGCTATCTGGCCGGCGCCGCCGCGTTCAATTTGACCAATGCCGGCTTGGTCTGCTGGGGTAGCGCCAAAACCGGGGGCATGCTCTATGACGAGGAATTCTATAAGCCGCTGGCGCAAGGCCAATCGATCGGCGGCGCGTTTGTGCAGTGGTTCAACGAGCTTCAGTCTTGGGGCTATTTTTGGATGCCTTCCTGGACCTATGGCATGGTCGTGATCGGCGACGGGACGCTTCGGCTGAATCGCACCGATCCAACGCCCTCCGGGTTGGAGGTTTCGACCCAGGCCGCGGTCAGCGAGTGGGCGACCCTGCCGGGCGGCTGCTACCGGCTGCAAGCCTGCTCCGATCTCGCGCATCCGGCGTGGAGCCCTTGCGGCGGCGCGATCACGGCTTCCGCGTACGGCGTTTCATTGGCCGACACCAACGGCCCGGAAGGCGTCAGGACCTATCGCCTGATCAAAGACGAATCCGGTCCGACCAATCTGCTGCGAAATGCCGGTTTCGAAGCGCCGGGAAATACCGATTCCGACGCGTATCATTGGACGGCGGGCCTGCCGGATTCCTACGCCGGGAAATGGGGCAATGCCGCCCGCGAAAGCTGGCGCGCGCGGGAGGGCGAATGGGAGGGCGTCGTAAAAACAACGTGGGGCGGCACGCACGAAAATTTCGGCGGTTTTTGGCAGGAGTCCGCCGTCAATGCCCTTACGACCTACCAGGCTTCCGCCTGGTTCTGGGCGGACAATACGTGGACTGCGGCCGTCCAGGAATTCAAAGTGGAGTTTTATTCCTTCGGAAGTTGCATCAGCACCAGTCGGCTCCTTTTAAACGACGTTCATGCCGCCTGGACCCAAAAGGCGTTCACCGCGACCGCGCCGGTCTCCGCCAATGCCGCTCATGTCGTCGTGAATGTCAGCGGGGCGGGAGGCAGCGGCTCCTTGCAGTTCGACGCCGTCGAGTTGAAGCGCGTTCCCTGATGCGATGCGCTTTCCGGACCCCCATTGCGATCGTAAAAAAAATGATAACACAACATGAGCAAACTGCGACTTCGGCCGCGCTTCCGTCGGCTACGATGAGGATCACGGCTTGCCTCGCATCGCAGGCAAGAATGCCTGCGGTCCTTTTTCGGAGGACAGGCTGTTTTCTTGGAATCCCTCTTTTTCTAGACAACTCTCGGGTGGAATCTGCTATCATGGCGGCACTATGTTTAGAAATTCGTCCAAAGGCACGTGGTCGGCTGAGCAGCTTAAGCTGAAACTATTTGGTTATCTGTGGCTTCAGAAAATGCGGTTGCGGGAAATCGTCGGCATTCTGGGGCCGGTGGACAGTCAGGCTTGCCTGGATTTGGTTAATGACGAGGCGACGAGTTACAACCTGCGCCAATCGAATGTAATAAAGGGCTGCCGATGGCATAGTTCCGCGGTCGGCGCGTCGAAATTCGAGGCGCTGCGGAAGCTGGTGCGCGAAAATATTTCGATGGTGGAAGGGGCGGCGCTGCCGTTCGAAAACGGCCAGTTTGACGCTATGGTGGTGGCCGATCATCTCGAATATCTGGCGGACGACGAGAAATTCATCGCCGAATGCCATCGCGTGCTCAAAGCCTCCGGACGATTGGTCATCAGCGTGCCCCGCGCGCGTCCCTGGTCGTTGGTGCGCATCTTCCGCGAGCTGACCGGCTTGGTGGACAAATCCCGCCCCCTGGCGCGCCCGGGCTATACCGAATCGCAGCTTTTCGAGGTGCTGAAAGACGGCTTCGATGTGCAGGAGTCGCACACCTACTCCCAGTTTTTTGTCGAAATGACCGGCGCGCTTCTTCAGTGGCTGTCCGGTTATCCGTCCGTACAGGACGACGATAATGACGAGGATGCCGCCCGTCGGCTTCAGAAGGCGCTGCGGATTTATGCCTTTTTTCAGGGCTTGTTCTGGCTGGCGCACGTTTTGGATTATGCCCTGTTCTTCATGCTGGGCAGCAACATCGTCGTGCGCGCAAAGCGCCGCATGTGGGTGCCCCGCCGCACGCCAAAGCTGAGCGACGGACGCTCCATTGCCGAAGCCGCCCTGCAAAGCAAAATCGGCACGGCCGCGCCGTTTTAATTCTTTGTTGAACTACAGCCCCCGATCATTAGCGAAGCAGGGAAAAATGCATGGGGTGGCTGTTCCTGCACCAATGGATCCCCAAGCGAAAACCCGGCCGTCCCGGTCGAAACGAGGATTCCGGCACTTCGTAGCCCCTCGCGCGTAACGGAATGTCCGCAGGTTCCCGAGCACATCCGAGGTCTGCCCGTTTCCACGCCCCATGCCGCTTTCAGATTCCCTTGGCGACCTTTTTGCCCTCGCGTGTCCCGTTTTTCGCCAACCGAACACCTTGCCCCCTCCATTCACGGCGTACGGAACCTTATATTCTTAGCGAACGGGCCACCCTGGCCCGTTCGCTAAGGATCGGGGTTTATCGAAAAAACTGCTCGCCTTTGTCTGTGTGTTTTGTAAGCTGACAATGCTTCTCGCAGTTGGGCTGGGAGAAGACGATCTTTGATAAATCAGTTTTGCGTTTTGCAGCAGTTGTTTCTCTCGAAAACTGGCACGTTGAGAGTCACAGAAATAACACTGACAGAAACACGCCCCCACCTGGGGCGCGGCTTTCTTGTCTTTGTGTTTCTGTGACAGGCATGCCAGTGCCTCGAGGGAAATGCAAAAGTTGGATTGTCCGCGCCTCTTTGTTTTTTATCAGTTAACATCGTTGGCGCGAATTATGAGCGAGAGAGGGACCGTTTCCTCAGAAACACAAGGAGGGGGAGTAATGAAGGTAACTATTCGCGTCGGCTTGGTTTTTGTGTCCGTGTTGTCGGCGATGGCGGCATGGGCCACATCGAAGGTTCAGGAGCCGGCGGTGGACTTGGAGCAGTATAACGCGTTGATGGCTTCGCGAGTGTCGGACGCCGCCGACCTGGACTTGTGGTTCAAGGCCTGTCAATTCGACTGGCTGCCCTTGGCGTTGCCCGACGAAACGGGCGAGTCGGTCTTGCGTCAGCCCACGGGCAGAGTCCTCCCATTTAATCCCCGGCAGTTTTCCTCTGATTTCACGAAGAAATTAATCGTGCGTTATCTCAATGCGGTTCCATCTTATCGGCTCTGGCTGGTCGAGGACCGCACAAGCCGCTCCACTCTTTTCTACAACGAAAAGGGGGAACTGGTCCTGAGCCTGCCGCCCGAGCCCGGCTATGATCCGAGATGGTTCTTGAAAGAAACTCATCCCGATCTGTTTTCCGGGCGCTACACGCCTTCGTACATTAATTGGATGACCCGATTCTACGATCCTGCGAGGGTGGCCCTGGAAGTGACTCTCATTCCGGAAATTTACGCCGAGGACTTCCTCTATGTAGAGTCGCGCCTGGCGGAAAAAGTAGAAATGCAAGCGCTTGCTTCTGGTCTGAGCGGAGGGATGGTGCTGATGAGTTACCAAGGCCCTCCGGTCTCGAACTTCTGTTTCACGGCCATCGAAAAAACGACCAACTTTATCCGACTGACCATCGCCTACCCTTACAACGCCGCCACTTATCCGACGAATTGTTACACGAACAGGCTCGATGTCTTCCATTCGGCCGACCTGATGGAATTCTGGTGGGATTTGGCGGCGACGACGAACGTTAGCGCCTCCACCAACTGGATCGAGTGGACAGACCACGACGTGACGAACGTTTGGGCGACTCCGCGCCTGTATGCGTTGGGTTCGCCCTTTGACTCGGACGGAGACGGCTTTTCGGATTCGCGTGAAATTATGATGTATCACTCGGACCCAAATAATGCCGCATCCCATCCCGTCAGCGTGTCAGGAGTGATTTCGTACAGTGGCGCTGAGACGGGAACGATTTTCGCCCTGGCTTCGGTTTATGAGGATGGCTGGTCGATCGGCTGCTCCGCCTCCCTCTCCAGCCCCGGACCTTACACAAACAACGCCGTGGCCATACCGCGATCCTACTGGTTCCGGAGCTTCCTCGATATCAACAACAACCACAGCCGCGACGCATGGGAACCCTGGGGGCTCTATAGTTCGTCTTCTACCTACGTGACCTCGAATCTGGGCGGCATCAACATGACGCTGCAGGATGTCCCGTCCCTTTGGGGTACGATCTCTTATTCGGGAACCGCGACGGGCGATGTCTATGTAGTGGCGGCGCCTACTTCCAACAGCTTCGACAAAACCTACAGCTTTTCCATTCCTTGGATTCAAGGCTCGCCAAGCGACACGGGTGGCGTGACCTATCTCTCGTTTCCTGTTAATTATGCCATTCTTGGGCTTCCAGCCTCAAATTACTACGTTCGAGCGTTTATTGACCAAGACTATGACGGCGAACACACGTTCTTTGAGGTCGCCGGACAGCATTCGAATGCCGTGGCCGTCAGCCATCGAGTGACTGGCGTCAACATCACCCTGGCCCTGGATACGGATTCGGACGGCCTGCCGGATTGGTGGGAGCTATCCTACGGGTTGGACCCGGGCGACGACGGAAGCGGCAATATTCGAAACGGCCCGAACGGCGATCCTGATTCAGATGGAGCCAACAACCTGACCGAATACCTGCAAGGACGAAACCCCATTGTCGGGGCGTCGCAAGATTCGGAAAATGCCATCGGTTTAACCATTCTTTCACCTCTGGAGCGCTAATCAACATGAAGAGCAAATCATTTCTTATGAGTTGGGTTGTTTGTTTCACAATGGCGTTTGTTGCTTCTTCCTTCGGCGATCTCTATCAAGTCGGCTACAGTGTTGAGGGGAATTGGTCGGGAAACGGATCGGATATGGGGCATTACGGAGCCATCCACTGCAATTTCTCCAGCATCACCAGTTCCATTCTGATGGAAGTAACGGTTTCCGAGGGCGGTTGGACGGACGAGAAGTTTCATGTCTCGTGGTCGGACGATGTGGAAGGCACGGTCGAAGGCGGGCGGACCAAAGTCGCCAAGGCGATGTTTTGCGCGGGAGACACCCCGACCCTGCACATCTACGACGGCGGGACGTGGCAGCCGCCGACGAATCCAGCTGAGTTCGGCGCAGATATATCCATCAATTATTCAGCGATTCAGCAAGAAGTGGTATTGCGGGACATTACTTTCAGCGAAGATGTGGCGCCTGTCGGAGGCAAATGCCGGGCGAAAGTCGTCGCCGATACCTGCGACGATTCGGAGCCTGAAGTCAACTGGAGCGTCAGCGGCGTAGCAGACTGCACCATTTCGGAAGACGGTTGGATTGAGGCCGGCACGGAGGAAGGAACGCTTACCGTCCGCGCGACGCTGGCCTCAGACACGAGCATTTACGTCGAAGACACGATTGAGGTCAAATGCGTGTGCATGAGTGGAGATTGCGAAAGTCTCGGCAGTTTTTCTTCGTCAATGGGATCTATTAACGTGCTCTTCGGGCTCGGCACGGCTTCCGGCGGCGAATCTGCCGGATACCTTCACTTGAAGCAGGAAGAACCTTCGCTCTACTGGAGCAGTCCGGCGGGTTTGACCTACAACATGGTGCGCGACGATGTGATCGTGCTCCGCGACAACTTCGCCATGCTCCGGCAGTTGAAACTGCCGGAAGGGCTGGTCGATTTGGTCGTCGCGGACGACTACCTGTATTACATCAACTACTACACGAACGTTTTCACCGCTACCAACGAGGCCGGTTTCTACATCACCAACAGCGCAGAGTCCGTCGTGTCCTACCGGGTTGAAAACCCCGTTCGGCTTCCCGGAACGACGTACATCACGAACTTGCTCGTTGTCCAGTTGCAGGGCAATAGCGCCGTCACGACGAAGTACAGCAAGACTTCTTCGGGAAATTCGTGGACCCTGAGCCAGGCCAACGGACTTCGGATCGAAACCCTTTCGATCAGCAAAAGCGCTGGACTTCGAATCGAGACGCAGACGGTAGCCGACGCTTCCGGGATTATCGCCAGCCAGATCGAGAGCGTGTATCAAACGAACACCGTATGGGGCGACATCTTGCAGTCGAGAACCGTGGACCCGCTGGGCATGGCGCTCTGCACGTCGAACACGTACGACATGACCAAGGGCCTGATCACCCGGCAGACCTATCCCGATGGCGGCTGGAAGGAATGGACATTTGACGCGTCGGGTCGGATCACTTCCGAGCGTTCGCCGTGGGGCACGAACAGCATGAAGATCGTGACCAATGTATTCGCTGCCACCGGGCCACGCCTGGAAATGCCTAGAACCGTCCGCGAATACGTAGATGGGAATGAAGTCCGTTACACGGAATACTCGTACTCCACCAACGGGGCGGGCGAAACAACAGAGGTCATTTCAGAGCACGGCGAGTTCGGCATCACGCTCACGACGACAAATATCTATCTTGATCGCAACGGCACGGGCTTCTCAGCCGGGAAACTTGTTTTTGCATCCTACCCGAACGGCCAGACCGTGACGACTGCGTTTGAAACCGGGACCGTCGCGGTTCTCGATTATCCGTCCGGGAGCTACACGTTCACGACCAACGGCGGGAACGCAATCCGGGAAACGACAACGCACGGAACGAAGGCGGCCCCCTCGGGCGTGGCGTATAAGACACTCCGTGAAGTCCGGATTTACGATTCGTTGGGCCGGCTCGTTTCAGAGGAACGTCAGGTGTTCGACGGAAGCGGCTATTCCGTCATGGATTGGCGAATGTTTGAATTCGACGCGTTCGGCCACGTTGTGAAGACCTACAACTCGGACGGCACGTACTCCGCAAGCGGCTGGTCGCTGTGCTGCGGCAAGGAGTGGGACGAAGAACGCACAGGTTTGCGGACCCTCTACACGTACGACGGTCTCAAACGCGTGC
The DNA here is from genome assembly GCA_001804865.1 of Lentisphaerae bacterium GWF2_57_35. GTDB lineage: Bacteria > Verrucomicrobiota > Kiritimatiellia > CAIQIC01 > GWF2-57-35 > GWF2-57-35. Next base: position 41,885 of record MHBK01000024.1, on the reverse strand, counting down.
TCTCGGAAACGCGGGGCGGGATCACCCGGACATTTCAATACGACGCGGAAGGACGCGTTCTCCAAGAGGTTCAGTCCGCCGGCTCGTTTGCCCTAACAAACCGTTATCAGTACAATCGTGCCGGACAGATGACCAACCAAGTCGATCAGACGGGCCTGCAAGCAACCTGGACTTACCAGCAAGGCGGCCTTCTTGTCACGAAGACCTTGCCCGGCGGCGGCACGGAGATCACCGAGAACCTTTCCGACGGCAAGGCGAAGAGCGTCACCGGCACGGCGGCCGCTCCGGTCTACTACACCTATGAGGCTGACGCTTCCGGCAAACAATGGACCTACGCGTATTACAGCGAGGTTGAGGGAGCGTACTGGACCGCCCGCGCCGCCGACAAACTCGGGCGCGAAAGCGTCGTTCGAGAACCGGCCTCCGGCGCAACGACCAACCATTACGACACACGCGGTCTGCTGGTCCGCACGGTCCGCCCGCTCCAAGCGGACATGCTCTATGAATACAATGATCGAGGGGACCTCTCCGCGCAGGGCGTGGACGCCAACAACAACGGCACGCTTGACCGCGCCTCGATGGATCGGATAAGCGAATCGGAGCGTTTCTATGAAGTTGAGAGCACCAACGTTTGGGAAACCGAGCGGACCATCGTTTACCCGATAGATAATAGCAGTCAGGCGGTAACCAACTCGGTTGTTCGGCAGCGCCGAAATGGTTGGTCCGGCGGGCTCGTTTCGGCGCGCGAATCCGTGGACGTGTACGGCCAGACCACGCGGATGCTCGGGTTCGTGACGAGATCGACGACCGGCGAGATTCGCACGGTCAGTTACCCGGACTCGAATCGCGAATCGCGCGAGGAATACGCCAACGGGCGACTGATCCTGAGCGTGTCGCGATGGGGCGTCACAAACGGTTTCCAGTATGACGACCTCGGACGCAAGACGGCGGAGATCAATACCGAATTCGGCACAACCGCGATCACGTACAACCACCTCGGCCAAGTTCAGCAAGTCACCGACCCCTCGGGCGCAATCACCGGTTACGGCTACGATCCCGCGACCGGTCGACTCATCGCGCAGACCAACGCAATGGGCTACGTCGAATACTCGGCGTACAATTTGCGCGGGAACCTGACGAATCGATGGGGCAATGCGGTTTATCCGACAGCCTACACCTTCGATGAAATGGGCCGCATGACCGCGATGACGCTTTGGCGTGATGACGCAGGCAGCGGAGACGCCACGCGCTGGCATTATGACCCGGCCACCGGCCTGCTGACCAACAAGGTCTATGCCGATGGACAAGGCCCGACTTACGCGTACACGGCTGCGGGTCAACTCGCCTCCCGCACATGGGCGCGCGGCGTGTCCACGCTCTATGCTCAAGATTCGTTGGGCCAAGTTACGAATATCAACTATTCCGACGCGACGCCCGACGTAAGCCTCACCTTCGACCGAATGGGGCGCGTGAAGACCGCAACTGACGCCACCGGAACAAGGACGAACGTCTACAGCGTTCAAGGGGCAATTCTCACGGAAGGCACGGCCTTGGGCACGTTATTGAATCACACCGTTGACGCGTTCGGGCGGTCTTCCGGGCTGCGCCTGGGTAATGAATACGCGCTCGGTTACGTGTACAATTCCGCCGGTCAATTCGCATCGATCACGGCGGCTGTGGCGTCCGTCACATCTGTTGTGGAATACGCCTACGTGCCGAACAGCGCCCGGCTCTCTCAGCACAGCATCACGCGGCAGGGCTCCGGCTCGTCGCTCGTGACGACACGCGCGTATGAAACCAACCGCAATCTGGTGCTTCAGCACAAGAACGCCTACGGCGCGGAAACGGTCTCTCAGTTTGACTACCAGAACAACGCGCTCGGCCAGCGGACGCGGATGACGATGAGCGGGGCAGTCATGCCCGGCGGGCTTGCCGGGAGTTATTGGGAATACTCCTACGATTCGCGCGGACAAGTGACCGGGGCCATGCGCCGCTTCGAGGACGGCTCCGCTGTGCAGTTGAGTCACGGTTTCGCGTATGACGACATCGGAAACCGGGTTGTGGTCTCGGAAAGCGGGCGCACGAACGCCTATCAAGCCAACCAGTTGAATCAGTACACTCAGCGCACTGTGCAGGGCTGGGTGAATCTGCGAGGGAACGCCGATCCCGAAGCCACGGTGACGCTCAACAATTCGCCGGTGGACCGGCGCGGCTCGTACTGGTCGACCGAACGTTATTTCACGAACACGGCGGCGGACGTGTGGGCTGAACTCAGCGCCATCGGCGTACTTTTGGGTGGCGCGACCAACGGCGAGGACATCGTGGCCGTGGACACGGGCCATGTGTTTCTCGCCCGAACCCCGGAAGCGTTCGCCTATGACGCAGACGGAAATCTAACACAGGACGCTCGATTCCTGTACGAATGGGATAGCGAAAACAGGCTGGTCGTCGCGGAGACACGCTCCAACCTGCAAAGCGCAACGCCGCGAGTTCGGTTGGCGTTTACTTATGACAATCAGGGGCGGCGTGTACGGAAGACAGTAGAAAGCGGATTCATTGGCGGCGCGTACTCGACGACGAGCGTGATAACGTTCGTATGGAACGACTGGCTGCAGATCGCGGACGTTTGCGCCAGCTCGACCTCGTTCAAGCTGTGGGGGCTTGACCTCAGCGGCACGATGCAGGGCGCGGGCGGCGTGGGCGGACTTCTCGCCACTGTTCAGTCCGGCGCAACCTACTTCGTGAGCGAGGACGCAAACGGTAATGTCACGGAGTACGTGGACACGAACGGGACCGTTGTCGCGCATTGGGAATATGATGTGTTTGGAAACGCCCTCGTGTTGACCGGTGCGAAGAGAGATGACTTCTCTCACTGGTTCAGTAGCAAGCCGCTCGACGAGGAAACCGGCGCTTACGATTTTGGCTTCCGTCTCTATCAGCCCAGCCAGGCCCGTTTCATGTCGCGCGATCCAATTACGGAGCGAGGAGGACTTAACCTCTACAGCTTCGTCGGCAACAACCCCATTAGTCGTTTCGATAGACTTGGCTTGGCGAGCTTTGATCAGAATATCAAGTGGCGCTACGAGGTTGTTTATCGCAACATTGGTCCTCTTGGGCTGGGCGATATTGGTAGCTGGTTGGGAACCGGCTCCGGAAATGCGGTTTCGATCTCTTTGTCAGGTTCAGCCGCCAAAAGACGAAAACCGTGTTGGGAGGCTGCCACGCTCATTGTCTATGCAGAACCAACAAAGAACTCGTCTTTCAGTAAGGTTGAGGACTCAAGCGATCCTGCTCGCCTGTGGCAGTATGACGAGTACTACAAGACTTACTCTTTGCGTTATCAGCCTTTCGTAACACTGGAGTATCCGGGCAGTGTGGTTGCCGAGAAACTCTGGAACGCCGATCAGTATGTTCCCGGTTTTGGTCCTAATGACGGCGGCGGGTATATCTACCGGACATTCACTCGACAAGGGAATCTTATGCCGTATAAGAGCGTGAAAATCACAGTCAAAAGGGAAGTCCTTGTCTACGTAGACGGTTCGGGCAACGAGATACTGCCTGTTCTCACCTTCAACCTTGAAGATAAACTTGGGGAGGCACTCAAGTGAGAACGCTTGTACTATTTTCCTTTTTAGCGGTTTTGGAGCTTGCCTGCGTTTCGTGCTCTTCCCGTTCATACACGATCCATTTCATTGCGCTTGCCCAAAAGGAGATCCGGGATATTGACATCTCTTATGGATCCTCAAATTTTCGCATTCCGTCATTAAGCATGACCAACTCGCATAGCATATCCGATATTACCACGCCAATTCCCGAAGAGGTTCCGATCAAGTGGAAGTCTCCGGATGGAGAACCATGCGAGGTCCGGCTTAGTCTTGCAGCCGCGCTTGATTCTCAGCGGTTGAATGCCGGAGACGAGTTCATTGCGATGTTCGGCGAGGACGGCAAGTCGGTAGAATGGATACTACGGATACGTGTTGACCGTGATGGTTCCGAGATTGCAGAGATCACTCTTGACAAGAAAACCGCAGAGCCTCATGGCCAGCGATCTCACGATACAAGTGGAGACACACCTTGACCAGATTCTGAGGAGAAGAAAGAAGCCCTAGATGATGAAGAACTGCTGTATGGTGCCATGATGAAAACACACACGATGTTGAGTTGCCTTTTTCTTGTATTGCTTGCCATGATCGATGTTAGTTGCGTTAGTGGGGATGAAGATCGTCCTGTGCGGATTACCTATCCGTATGTTGCGCCGACTGCGCGGACTGCGGCAATTCTGGACGGCCTTCCGAAAGTGCATGTTGGTATGTCAGGTGCTGAAGTGCGTTCCCGCCTCGGTGCTCCCGATGAGGTGAATCCAACCTACAACAGCATTCACGTCAAGGCAGCGAAAAAGATTGGGTACTCGTTCGTCTACGTTATCCAGCGGAAGCAGGAGGCGGGAAGCGTTGTTGAGAAGGACGAGAAACTTGTGCGGGTCCATTTCGGCCTAGACGACAGGGTCGTGAATATTATCAGCGTTGGTCTTAAGGGCCAAACCGATGCAGTCGAGTAGTGCTTTGAAGCTTTCAGGTGGCCGTCGGTCGAGACGGATTGACGGTTGTGGATCACGAACGAAGGCATGCCTTGATGCATAAGGATTGGTGGAACCGTCTCAAGCCGCTTGTTGATCCTCTTGAAACGGCCTTCTGCTCGGCGCATTGTGCAGACCTCGCAGTCAATTTGGCGAACAGTGCATTAACATACTATACATACGAGGCTGGCGTTGAAAATGCGCAATTCGACGTTGATCAGTATGGCGGGTCCGCCGCAGAAAGCAGATTGGCCGACCGGAAAGCAAAGAGAGACGCGGCAAAGACTTCATACAACAGCGCTGAAACAGCGTGGAGGAGTTCAAAATGCGCGAAATGAAATGTTGGCTATGGGGAGTGTGGTGCTCGACCGCCTTCATGTTGGCCTTTGCAACAGGCTGTGTCAGGTGCGAGAAGGAAATCAGGGTGCATTTTGAAGAAAATAAGGACAAAGGAAGCACCTTGGTCTACAGTTACTACATTGGCGACGATGAGAAAGCTCTCAAACATGGAGAGCTCTATTACTGGGATTCTCGGGCGGGAACGCTCCTTCAAGCTAAGTACCGTCATGGCGATGAGCTTTCTTCAGAGTTGACCATCATTGATCCTGCACATGGTCCATGACGGCAAGTCTTGTGCTCACATTCACCCTTGAAGACAAACAAGGAGATACACTCAAATGAAAACGATCATGTGTCTATCTTTAGTAAGCGTCCGATAGAGTGCCCCATTGTGCTGGCTGGTTGATCTGATAGCTTGGAGCGGGGCGTTACCGGACGAGCAGGCACGTGGTAGGAATCGGCGACGAGGAGGGTGAGGGACTTGTCTACGGCAACGTCGTGCGAATCGGATATGCCAACGGCAGGAAGAGTGTGATCGTGGCGTATGAGCGCTTCTCGTTCGATGAGCAGGGCACGAACAGCGCGCCCAAGAACAAGTTGGTGTTCGCGCAAATCGAACTGAAGACGGGCCGGGTTACATCGGTGTCTGATGACGATGGTTCCTTGCTGGAGTCTTTGAAGCTGATAGACGACTTCTTTCCGTGACACCTGAGACACGGAGCAACGACGAAGACGCGCGCGCCGGGGCAGGCCGCTTGCGGGGGGATGTCCCGCGCACTAGGTTCGTTAATGCTCTTGCTATGGTCAATGAGTTGTTGATGTTATGAACCAAGGAAATGATTCGCTTGAAATTCTTCACCGCCTGATCATTCGCAGTCTGCTATGTTTGAAATTCAGCGGGAATCGGGCTATTCCATCTGAGGTCTTTAATGATATGAACCCATACACGAAAAAGAAACTGATGGCGTGTGCCAAGGTCATGGCCGAGGAGTTCAAAAATGAACCGGAGAAGAGTGCCTTTCTGCTCGGACTTGCCGAGGGGGATGTTTTTGATGCTCCTTGAATTATTCAGTCTTCTTAACGGGAGGCTACGAGCGGCTGTCTTATCTCACGGTAATTCGTACCGAGTCGCTCTTTCCAGCCTCATCGCAGCAGGTCAGGGTCCACTCGCCTTTTGCCAGAGGCCAGTAGGCGGCATGTCCGTTTTCTTGCTCGGCGAATCGTTGGCCGTTGGCAAACCAGAATAGTTTTCTGGAAGAGGCGGTTGCGGCGGTCAACGGCAAATCCTGCGCGAAGCCGGCGGTCTCGCTTAACTTCAAATACGACTGTCCGTCGGCCGGCGATGTGATGCGCAGGCCGGCGGGAGCGTCGGTTTCGGAGGACAGCATCCCTTTGGATCGCAGGAAGGTTTGCATTTCCACCGGCCAGGCTTCCTCCGGCCGGTGCAGCGTACAGCTTTCGTTGCGCGAAATGCCCGGCAGATAATAGCCGGTCGTTTTACGGAGGCAATGGGGGCCTGGGCTTTGTCCGCTGACAGCGCAGACTTCCCTCTGTCCCAGCCCCGGCGGCGGCTCGAACCAGGGGGCTTCGCCCTGGGGGAGATAAAGAGCCCTGAATAATTCGGCGGCGATGGGGGCGGCGGCTGTGCTGCCGGTTTGTTCGGGCAAGGGACGCCCATCCGGATGGCCCACCCAGACGCCGACGACATAATCGGGATTCCAAGCGAACGTCCAGGCATCGCGTCCGCCGGCGGAGGTTCCGGTCTTCCAGGCCATGCGCGGCGTACGCGTTCCCGCTGTGGGCAACCGATCCTCGCCGCTGAGCATGTCGGCGACCAGGAAAGCTGTTTCGGGCGAGAAGATTCGCGTGGGCGGTCCTTTCCGCTCCCCTTCAAACAGCGTCCATTCCTCGAACTCTCCTCCTCGCGCCAGGCAGGCGTAGGCATTGGCCAGATCCAGCAGCGTCACTTCGCCGTCGCCCAGGATCAGGCCCAGGCCGTAGTGGCTTGCGGGTTTGTCCAAGGTATGCAGTCCCAGCTTGCGGAGTTGATCGAGCAGCCGGGCCGTTCCGGTTTGCCGGGTCAATTCCAGCGCGGGGATGTTGAGCGACCGGGCCAGCGCGTCGCGGGCGGATACCGGACCCGAAAAATCGGCATCGAAATTGCGAGGAACATATTCGCGGAATTGCAGCGGACGATCGTTAAGAAGGCTTTCGGGCGTGATTCGTCCGTCGTCCAGGGCCATGGCATATACGAAGGGTTTCAGCGCGGAACCCGGCGAGCGCGGGGCGATGGCGCCGTTGACCTGCCCGGCATGCGCGGCATCGTAATAGTCGGGCGATCCTACCAGGGCCCTGACGGCGCCGGTGCGGACGTCCAGGATGACGATGGCGGTTCCGAACACTCCATGCTCGCGGAATCCTTTTCGATATTTCTCCGCCACGGTCTCCGTCACGGCTTGGAGCTGTCCGTCCAGGGTGGTGGTCACGGGGCCGGTTTCGTGCGTATGGCTCAACGCCAGCTCGCAGAAATGCGGCGCGCGGAAAGGACCGGCGCTAGTCTTGAGCTTCAGCGGCTCGCGCAGGGTTTGATTGTATTGCTTTATATCGATCAGTCCGCGCGCCCGCATGGCGTGCAGTACTTCCTGCCGCCGCCGCCAGGCTTGGGTGGGATGGCGGTCGGGCCGGTATCGCGAAGGAGCGCGCGGCAGTCCGACCAGCAGGGCGGCTTCCGCCAAGCTCAAGTCCGCGGCGTGCTTCCCGAAATAGCGCTGGGCGGCGCTTTCCACGCCGGCCAGGTTCGAGCCGAAGGGCGCGCGATTGAGATACTGCTCCAGGATCTCCTGTTTGCTCAACGCCCATTCCATGCGCAACGCCGCGACGGCCTCCAGCAGCTTGGTCTTCAACGTGCGCGGACGGGGCTGGTTCATCTTGATGACCTGCGTCGAGATCGTGGAAGCGCCGGAGACCACGCGCCCCTTGACCACGTTCAGCGCCAGCGCCCGTAAGATGGCCAGCGGATCGATGCCCGGATGGGAATAGAACCGTTTGTCTTCCGCCGCGATCAGCGCCTGCGCCGCCCAGGACCCGGTCAGATCCAGGCGCACCGGCCGGCAATCGAGATCGCCGGCGCCGAGCCGGATGCGGAGGGGTTGCTGTTGCCGGTCGAGCAGAATGGTGGAGGCGGGATACGCCTCCAGCTTCGCCGAAGATCGGTGCAGCCGATAAGTCGCTCCGGTCAGAAGCAGGATGGAGCCGACAAGCCCCATAAATACTAACCGTCTATTTAACTTCAATTTGCGTTTTTCCATGAATGCTCCGAATGCCGGGGTCGTACATGCATTCCGCCGACAGGGCGGGGTAAACAAACGAGCCTTTGCTGACGGCGCGTACGGCGTAGTAGAAGCGTCTCTCGCCCGTGAATCGATCGGTGAAGCCGACCACCCGGTCGTCGCGTACGTCCACATGGCGCAACGGCAGATTCGATTTGGTTTTCGCCCAGGGCACAAGTTGGGAGGTGGCCAGTGCCGCATTCTCGACTTCCAATCCTGCCGGCAGCAGATCCTCGATGACCATGTTGTCGTAATCGGTCGCGCCCTCCAGCGTCCATTCCACCATCAACAGTTCGCCTTGCTGGAACGACATCGTTTCGAGCGGCTCCCCTTGCAAATCCAGCAGGCGTCGCCGCGCGCTCAGCAGGTTGTCTTCTTCGACAAGGGCCGCCGTGGTGGGTACGCCGCTGATTCTCCAGCTATAATAAGCGGTTCCAGGGCCGCTGTTGGTGAGTTGCAGCGTGGCGCCGGCGGACGTCTTCACTTCGACCCGGGCGTCGGCGGTAGAGTCGAAACGTTGATCCTGATGGGCTTCCGGCCACAGCAGCCGGGCCGCAAACGCCTTGTTTTGACCGAGCAACACGCGACTGTATTTGCCGAGCGCCAGCAGGGCCATGGCATTTTCCTGGGTGTTCGGCCAGGCGTCGTTTTTGCGGGCTTGCAGCAGTTGCTGGACCAGCGTCGGCACTTCGGCATGGTCGGGCTCCATGTCGAGCCGGACGGACAGCAACAAGGCGATGTCCCTCGTGGCTGAATTCAGCCGGCCGCCGATTTCCGACGGAGTATCGGTGGCGGCTGTTTGGCCGGCCAGGACCGCGGCCGCGTCGCGACGGCGTCCGGCCGCGGCCAGCGCGGCGGCCAATTCGACCCGGCCCGAGGCATCCAGCGATTCCTCGCGCAGTCGGGCCATCCAGCCGTGCTCCGGTTTGCCGGCCAGCGCCAGCACCAGGCAAATGTAGGGACGAAGCTGTAGATCGGAGGCCTTCGTGACCCGCTGGGCGAGCCGTTTTTGCAGAAATTCCAGCGCGGCGTTGAGGCGGTCGGACGGTACGTCGTAACCGGCTCGCGCGGCCTCGGTCAGGAAATGAGCGGCATACACCGAACCCCATTCGTAGGGGGAGGAACTGTCGGGCCAGTAATTAAAGCCGCCGTTGGCGCTTTGCATCGAAAGAATCCGGAAGAGGCCGGCCTGGATGCGCAGGGCGGTTTGCTCGCGGGTCATGCGGCCGGGCTGCAAACGGTCGGCGAGGTCGGCCAGATAGAGCAAGGGAAACGCCGACGACACCGTTTGCTCCAGGCAGCCATAGGGATATTGCAGCAGATAATCCAGTCCGCCGCTCCATTCAACAGACGGCAGGCCGGAGCCTTGTACCCAGCCTTGTACCGTGCCTTCGAGCCAGCCGCCCGGCAGCGTCAGCGTCGCCGTTTTTCCGCCCTGTACGTTTCCCGAGCCGCCGACCGTAATGCAGGCGCTGGCCGGACGGACCGCGATCTCGGTCTCGTCATCGAACGTTTCCTGGTCCATCGCCGCGTGAATCCGAACTCGTCCAACCCCGGCGGTCGAAGACGCCTTCAGCATAAATTCCAACGTCCGGCTTTCGCCTTGGGCGAGGCGAATGCGATTCGTTTCCACGGCCTGAACGACGAGCGGCCCCTGACAGGACAGCTCGACGACGGCCTCGCCGTCATGGCCGGTATCGTTGAAAAGTTCGACGGGCGTCATGCAGAGGTCGCCGGGCGCCAGAAAGCGCGGCAGCGAGTTTCTCACGACCAAGGGCCGGCGCACGGTCACCTGCCGCTCCACCGAGCCGAAGGCCTGGCGGGTGCAGGCGACCGCCATCAGGCGGAGCGCGCCCGTGAATTCCGGCAGGTCGAACGAAACGGCGGCCATTCCATTCGAGTCCGTGCGCGCCGTGGTCCACAAGGCGACCGGTTTGAAGCGCCGGGCCTTGACGGGGTTTAATCGCTTTCGCCGCTGGTCGTCGTCGCCGCCGCCCATCGCAGAGGGCGTTTGGGAAATTTGTCGCTCAAGTTCCGGCATGAGCAGGGCGTACAAGTCATACAAGACGAAGCCCGGACTGCGCAATGCGCCGAAGAAAGCGGCCGGGTCGGGGGTTTCGAATCCGGTCAGCATGCAGATGCCTTCATCGACGGCCGCTACCGTGATGTCCGCCGGCAGGCCGCGTCCGTCCGGATCGGTCACGTGTACTTCGACGGGCAGCTTGGTCAGCGGGCGAATGGAATCCGGCGCTTCGAGGCGGGTCGAGACTTGAAGCTCCGGCATGGCCACCGGCAAGGGAATCCGTCCGACCGCCCGATGGGCCGACCAGGCTTCCCCCGGCGTGATGCCGCGTACGAGGCTGATCGTGCAGTAGACATTGGGTTTGTATTCGTTCTTCACCGGCAGGCGGATTTCCGCCGTGTTCTTTTCCAAGTTCAGCACGCGCGTTTCCAGGATGCGGTCGTTCTCGACGGTCAGCAGCGCTTTGCCGATAAACGGCGCCTTAATGGTCAGGAGGGCTTCCTCTCCGACTTGATAGCGGGGTTTATCGAGCTGCAATTCCACGCGGTCGGGGGTTTCCTTCGACCAGGCTTGCCATTCCTGATCCGGCGAGCCGACGTAGAGTTCGAGCGAAGCCGATGCGCCCGATTCCGGATCGCCGGCTTGGAGCACGCAGGCGCCCGAAGATTCGGGCGAGAAAGTGAATGGGGCCAGCCCATTGCTTAACGTTACATTTTCTTGTTTCAGCGGGGTCAAACGCCGCTCCGACTGCCAGGTATAGCGGCCATCGGTGTCGCGACGCAGGATGGAGGACCACGAGACGGAACTTAGCGTCACGCGGATTTGTTTGACGTCGGCCGGGGCGCCATCGGGGAGCACGGCGGCGATGGTGAAGCGCTGCGGCTCGCCCACCCGGCAGGCGCCGCCTTCGCGTTCCGGCTTGAGGCCGATGTACCAGGGATAGACATCCACCGGTTGCTTGGCCACGGCGGTGACGCTACGTCCGCCGGTTTCCATGACGGTTCCTTCCATGACGGCTTTGAGCGCCGACGCAGGCCGCCAGGCGTTTGAAATGTCTTCCTCAAACACCATTTGGCCATTGGCGTCGAGGGGCCTGTCGCCGAGCGGCTTCTGGATGGGGCTGAAATCTTTTTCTCCGTCGGAAAAATCATAGCCCGGCCAATTCGTGGGACAAAAAACCTCCGGGACAAAACGAACCGACGCCTTGACTAAATTTCCGGCGGCCGCCGGGCCGAAGAGATGACGGGCTTGCACCGTGAAGCGAAGCCCGGATTCAGGGTTCGCCCGGCCATCCGGCGTTTCAATGACCACCGCGATCTGCGGCGGGACGAATTCCTCCAGCGATACGCCGGTCGAGCCCATCGCTTCCTTTGCGCCCGGGGTCTTCAATTCGAAGGCGTAGGCGCCGGTGGCGTCATGATCGGCCCATGCGCAGGCAAAGTCCGCTGTGCCGTCGTCGGAGAGCATCGCGCGCAGAATTCTGTGACTTCGTCCGTCGGGGCGCAGGACATGCAGTTCCACCGGGAAGGGAGTAGGGCAAGTCATCGCCGACGGGGAGGCGTGCTCGCGGACAATGGCCCGCACCTGGGAGGTTTCCCCAGGCCGGTAGATGCCTCGGTCGGTGTAGAGGCAGGCCTCGTACCCCTTGTCGATATAGGGCCGCTCGTCGAGTGCGCCGCCGGCCTCGGCTTCGGTGTTCTGCAAGATCAGATACGAAAGGTCGTCTCCGCGTCCGGCCGTGACCAGGAACGGCTCGTTCTCCCCTTCGAAAAGCCCGGTGATGCGAACGAGCCCTTGCGCGTCGGTTTGTCCCTCGGCGAGCTTTTGATTGGTCCGGCTGAACACTTGCACCAAAGCGCCGGCGATGGGTTCGAGCGTATAGAGCGAATTGGCCCACACCAATATATCGGTCTTTGAACGCCGCACGGAAAGCCCGGTGTCCGTGATCACCACCAGTTGCTCGGCGCGGCCGCCGGGATCGGCGCTGGCCGAGAGCTTGAAGACGCCTGCGGCGCCGTTGGTCAGCAGGGTTCGAAGATCGATTTGCGTTTCGACCGGCTGATTGGCCGGGGCCTCCACCGTAAATTCCTGCGAGCCTTCCCGACGGTTAATGCCGTCATCGGCGGCCCCGTAGAAATAGTTGTAGTTGCCTTCGCTCCGCATCGCGAACTGAACGAGGTTGTTCGGATAAACGCGGCGGGCGTCGAGCTGGAATTTCCGCACGTTGGCGCTGGATAGAGAGACCAGCAAATTTCCCCGGGCCGACAGGTATTGCCCGCCTGTTTTAAAGGCAAGCGAAGCGGGGCGATCCGGGCAGTAAACCGTCAGGCTTTGATCTTTGGCCAGCAGCGCGCCGTCGGTCCCCGTCAGCCCCTCGCGAAAAGTCACGGTATAGCTTCGGCCCGGTTGGAAGGCGCCGAGGAGGCGGTATTCCTCGTTGCCCCAATAATACGAAAACGATTCCACATTCCACTCCACGGCCGGTTCGATGGCGATGAAGGATCTCGCGGTATCCAGATCCAGGGGCTTTGTGGTTTGGAAGCGGATGTAGCTGTTTTCAAAGGATTCGCTCTGCGCCTGCACCTCCGTGACGCTCAGCCGGTCGTAGCACTGAACCTGCCGCTCCAGATCGCTTTCCACGGCCAGAGGTCCGGCTGCGCCGGGCAGTCCCTTTCGAATCTTCACGATCAGATAATCCGCGCCGACGGGCGCTGTCTGGATTAGCGCCGCGCGGCTTTCCTTGTCGCCGGCGGCGGTCCATTCCAGCAGGGTGTCCCGCGGGCTTTCCAGCTCCAGATACTTCGAGAGCACGGCCGGCGAAACCGGCGCGTTGAAATCGAGACGCAGCGTCACGCGGCGGTCCGCCGTGAAATTTGCCTGGCGTACGGACAGCAGACTCAGCGCAGGCGTACGGAACGAAAAAGTGCGCGGCGGAGCGATCTCCTTGCCGGCGGGGCCCTTGAAATCGGCGGCCAGCCTGGCGGTAAACAGATGGCACTCCGGCCACTCGACGAGGGGTCTGAATTCCAGCCGGTCGGGCGTTGTCCAACGGAAGCGGCCCGGCGTCGCGGGCGTGATGGTCGCCGGCGCCGTCGCGCTGTCCTGTCCGACCTGCGCGGCTGTCGCCACCGCTTCGGAGAACTGCCAGGCCAGCACCGCATTCGACGAAATGGTCGCTCCATCGCCCGGCTCAAAGGAAACGAAAATCGCCGGATTGTCGACAACCGCCGCCGGCCGCAATCGGAAAATTCCCCAAGCGTTGATAACTAGAAAAAGCGCCGCCAGTGCAAACCATTTATTCTTATCGAGCCAGTTCATCCAATCCTCCCGTTAAATTTCTGGGACGGATCGTGGCATGAAATTGTGACAGAATTATGACAGCATCGTGACCAATTGTGAAATCGCAGGCCTCTTTGGAGCCGGCGCGCCCTCACCGCCGGTTTTCTCAAAAGCATGGACCCGCTAAACACGCCAAAATGCGCGAAAAAGAGGGAAGGCGAAAAGACAGAAAATCTTTAACGCACAGGGCCGGTCCATAATTCCAAGGTTAGGCCATGCCTATAAGTTGACGCCTATGCGACTTGCCGGGACGCCCTGCCAAAGAGCGAATGGAAGCCGTGGCGGTCAGTGCCTTTTCATTGATGCAGTAATTGTTCTGACAGAAATCCGCCAGATTTTAAGCAAAGGAACAAGATTGCAGAGTGCGCCCGCAGTGGGCGCGGCTCTGAGTCTTATGCAGGGTCATTTCATCTGCGGCAGGGAAGATCAATAGATGGACAGGTGTTCGCTAAATGACTGAACATCTTTTCTTGGCTCTGATATCCCGAAGACATGAAACGACACGAATTAGTCCGCGAGCCAGAGATTCTCAAGCGTGTGACGGTCCGACTTCTTCGAGACGAGGAACGTCCGCGATTCGATCAATTATTGGAACAGAAGCATTACCTGTGCAGCGCTCGCATGGTCGGACGGACCCTGCGCTATGTGGCTGAACTCGACGGCGAGTGGGTTGCACGTTGGGAGCATCCCGTCCTGGCGGTCGAAAGCTTCGTCGACGAGACCCGTTACCGGGGCGTCTGCTATCGGGCCTGCGGTTTTGAAGCGATTGGGGCGACGGCTGGCTTCAAGCGGGCAAGCCGGGACTTCTATGACGAGCATGGGGAACCGAAGCAGTTGTATATGAAGGAACTCCAGCCTGGCGGTTACGCTTTGCTGCGGCGCGGGCGCTGGCCTGAAGAACTGGCGGCGCAGGAGGAGCGCATCGCAGGGCCGTGTCCGTGGCAGGCTCCGGCGCTGGAATCGCTGCTGGATCGCTTTGGCGAACTGCGCGACGGTCGAGGAGGGCACGGTCTAGGACGCCCTCGTCCGACCAAAGCAGATGAAATGTCCCTGACTACCTCCTCAAAAAAAGAGAAAGGGGGGTTGACAAAGTCCTTCGTCCGATGTAGCATTTTAGTGTGTACTGAATTAGATGGCGTTATGGACGAGGCCAAACAAGCTGAGCTCTTCAAAGTACTGGGCGTCGAGTCGCGCATCAGGATTATCGACCTGCTCAAACAGAAAGGTCCTCTCGGGGTTAACGAGCTTTCCGAAGCCCTGGGCATCACCCCTTCGGCGGTATCCCAACATCTGAAGGTGCTCCGATACGCGGGGCTGGTGCATAGTGAAAGAAAGGGCTACTGGCTTCCCTACGAGATCGATCAGTCCGCCTTGGATCAGTGCCGGGAACTCCTAACCGAAGTTTGCGCCTGCGGATGCAAGGGCACTGGTCGGGTTCGGGAAGCGAAGTTGGGAAAAGCGGAAGACAAGCTCGCTCTACTGCAAAAATACGAGCGGGAGCTCAAGAAGGAGCTCGAAGAAGTGCGAGTGAGGATCAAGGAAATCACTCCGAAATAGGAAGCTCTCTTTTTTTTGACATATAGTTAAGTAGTTGCTTCAAGACTGAATTACGCACGCGGTCTAGTGACCTAGTGGAAAGGAGAAAAAAGACATGGAAAAGAGCGAGAGGTTCATTGAGAAGGAGGCAAGAGACCTTGTTCGGCGGATCGCCAAGGAGCGGATCGCCCCAACGGCCGGAGAACGTGACGGAAACGGCGCATTCCCTCGCGAGGCAATCGAAGTCCTCGCAGACGGCGGACTTCTGGGAATGGTCGTTTCTGAGAAGTATGGTGGAGCGGACGCTTCGCGGACGGCTCTTGCATTGCTTGCGACCGAATTAGGACGTGCATGTGCCTCGACGGCGCTGGTGACCGTGTCCCACATCATCGCTGAAAAAGCCATTGAGACGGCGGCAACGGACTTTGTCAGGGGCAAATGGCTTCCGAAGATGATGGCAGGCCGGGCCTTGGGGGCTTTCGCCGTGCATGAATCCAATAGCGGCAGCAACGCGGGAGCGATCACTACCACGGCGAGGTGCGACGGTGACGAGTACATTGTCAACGGTTCGAAATTCTTCATCACGTCAGCGGGTGAAGCAGATGTCTATCTGGTGCTCGTCCGGACGGACCCGGATAAGAATCCTCAAGGAACAAGCGCGCTGCTAGTCGAAAAGGAAACGCAAGGGCTTTCTTTTGGACGTGCTGAAGACAAGATGGGTCTTAGAAGCTCATCGTCGCGGGAGATGTTTTTCAACGATTGCCGGGTTCCGGTAGCCAATCTTTTGGGTGTCGAGGGCCGGGGCCTCCAAGTTATCGGCCAGAACGTTATCGGCTGGGGTTTTTTCGGGGCAGCCGGAATATCGGTAGGCATCGCTTGTGCCGCCGTTGATTTGGCCGTGAAACATGCCGCGGAACGAACAATAGCCAGCGACCCCATAGGGGTCCATCAAGCCGTTCAATCGTTGATTGCGGACATGATTATCCAATCGGAGGCGGCGGAAACGCTTCTCGCCTCCTGCGTCAGCAAAGCTGACGCCTCACCGACTTCCGCGATGATCAACGGGTTCAAGACCAAGTTGTTTGCCTCCGAGAGCGCTGTGGAGATCACCAACAAGGCGATTCAAATCATGGGAGGGCACGGATACTGCCGTGACTACACCGTCGAGAGACTTTTCCGGGATGCCCGAGGCCTAACGCTTCATTTCAAGACTTCGGAATGGTTGCGCCAGGACATCGCCAAGGCAGCCCTGGGATTATAAGTGTCCGCGGTTCTGTCGACGAGCTAGGCAAGCGCCGTGGAATGAACGGAAACACACGGAAAACCTGAAAGGAGGTGATGCAGATGGCTGGCAAGAAGCAGAATTCTTGTGTTAATGGCCAACTACTTTCATCTGGTGCTGGAAACGCCGGACGGCAATTGCGGAAAGTTCATGCAATCGCTGACGACCGCCTATACGGTGTACTTTAATCTTCGTCATCAACGCCATGGGCACTTGGTCGATGGCCGCTATAAGGCCAAGGTCGTCGAAGGCGGCCTGGCTGAAGACGATGAAGATTTGAAGGTGGCGTTGAAGGCATCGCCTTGTTGCATCGGAAGTGAAGCCTTTCGGGCGTGGGTGGACGAACGCTACAGCGATTTGGTGGAGAAGCATAAGCGGCGAGAGGATGTTTCTTTTAGAAAAACGTTCAGGCCATTAACGCCGGAGGTTGTGCTGAAGGAGTTGTCGGAAACGTTTGGCGTTTCGGTGAAAGAGTTCACGCAGCGCCGGCGCGAATCGACGCTGAGGGGCGTGGGGGCGAGGTTTCTATGTCAATATGCGGCCATGACGCAACGCGAGGCGGCCGATGTTTTAGGAGTAGGCAGCGGCGCAGCGATCAGCCACCAGATGAGAAAGCTGGCGGCACGGATCGAAAGGGATAAGAAACTAAATCGTCTGGTAAGAGAGGCCCGGGCTCGCTTGGAGGTTCAGCGACGAGGGGAGCGATGAGTTCGAGGCGTGTTAAGTACTAATTCAAGGGCTGACCCTAAGTCGGGTCCAGATTGTATGGGGAAAAGAAGGCGCTCAGCGGAGTGAGCGCCCTACCCACGGCAAAGAACGGTAGCGACCCCGATCCGGATCGTGGTCTCCGTCCTCTGTTGCGGCAGTTCCCGGATGCACCCCGAAACAAGGCAATCTTTCTTATGCCCCGTGTTGCTTTATTTGCTTTTTACATCTGGAATTTGTTGCCTTAGGCCATATATTCCCGAGCAGCAGATGGAGGACTACAGCTTTTTACCGGGCGAAAAGATAAGCTTCATCTTATCGTTGGGCCGGAGGGGGGGGGCATCATGGTGCAGAACGATCTGACGTATATTCAGCAGCTGGTCGCGCAGAATGTGGTCAAAGGTCCTGTCTTGGAACTAGGCGCAGGCTATGGGGGCATGGACTGCAGAGAGGTGATCCGGGCGGCGGGCTTCCGCTATTACAGCACGGACATGCACGCATCGCGGGACGTGGACTTTACGGCCGATCTTACGAACAAAGACGATCTCCAGGTGTTTGCGAACGTCGCCCCGTTCGGATCCATTTTGGTCTTGAACGTGCTGGAGCACACCTTTGACCCGGTTGCCGTTCTGGACAACTGCCTGGAAATCCTGATGCCCAACGGACTGCTCGTTGTTTTGACGCCATGCGTCTGGCCGCTGCATGACTATCCGGTGGATACTTGCCGGCTCAACCCGAACTTCTATGAGCAGTACTCCTTCCAGCGAGATCTGAAGCTCGAAGAGGAGCATTTCCATTATGTGGGCGTTGGCCGCGTTCGAGACTTCCGCGGCTCGGAAGGGAGCTATCGCTACCCGCCGCCGTCGAAGTCCATTTTCTATCAAGTCTACTCGAAGGTTGTTCACGAGCTGGCCCATACTGCGGGACGCAGGATGAGGTTCCCGGGACGGCTTGCCATTGCGGCTGTATTCAGGAAGCCGTAGCCCCGTATGCTTCAGGGCGGGTGGATGGAAAGAGGTTCCGACGGAGCGGACCCCTCCAGGAGGAGAATAGTTCTTGCTGTTTGGAGGGTCGCGCTCTGTCGCGACCGGATGAGAATGGGGGGCATAAACAGAAGGACTTGCCTGTTGCTTCGTTCGCCGCTAATCTTTCGGTATGCCGTTGTTCAACATAAATGCCGAAAAAGAATCCCAATTGGTCGAGCGCATGGCCCGGTTGGGCATTCGGGAAAGCGATTTGGAAGAACGGTTCATCCGGGGGGCCGGCAAGGGCGGGCAAAAGGTCAACAAGACCTCTTCTTGCGTTTACATTCTGCATCGTCCGAGCGGCTTGGAAGTGAAATGCCAGCGCGAGCGTTATCAATCGATTAACCGTTACCTGGCTCGCCGCGAGTTGTGCGATCGATTGGAAGAGCGTGTTCTCGGCGCCAAAAGCCAGCGCCAACAGGAAATCGAGCGCATCCGGCGTCAAAAACGCAAACGCTCCAAGCGCCAAAAGGAACGGATGCTGGCCGATAAGAAGCATCATTCCGACAAAAAGGCCTCCCGCCGCGGCGGCGCAGGCGGCGAGTGAGCTCCGTCTCGGACG
Organism: Lentisphaerae bacterium GWF2_57_35; assembly: GCA_001804865.1. Classification (GTDB taxonomy): domain Bacteria; phylum Verrucomicrobiota; class Kiritimatiellia; order CAIQIC01; family GWF2-57-35; genus GWF2-57-35. The sequence continues at coordinate 23,169 of MHBK01000024.1, read as the reverse complement.
AGAGTTCTTGACGATGGGTGCATCCCGACACTGCCGCAGAAAACACGTATCTGGGGATAAACTGGCCAGTGACGGTTGGAGGCGGGGCCACATGGCCCCGCTGCCGGGGCGAGGTCGCCCCGGCTCCATTTTGTAAGCCCGATCCTTATTGAACGGAATGAATCTGCGGCAGTGTCGAGATGCGCCCCTTGACGATCTTTGACTAAAAAAGCGCTTTACATTCCGGGTGAGGATTCCTACTTTACTCTCCATGAGTTGGCAAAGTTCTAATCAAACGCCGCTATTAAGCTCCCTGGGAGAATTCACATGAAGAAATTGCTGGTCGTTCTACTCTTGTTTGGAATGGCTGCGTCGGCGAACGCGGATGTGATTGCAGCATGGGATTTCAACGGAACCAACGCCGTTGATGCAGGGGGCATCTTGGCTGCGGCTGTGCTTGGGGGTAATGTTCAGGCCGCCAGTATTACGGTTGGAAGCGGCATTACGCCTCAGAATACGGCCAGCACTTGGATCGGTGACGATTGGCTGCCGACGGCCACGCTGGCTGATGCCGTTTTAAACAACAAGTATCTCGAATGGACTGTGGCTGCGGCTGCGGGCTATCAGATGACGATTACAAACTTTGCCGGACTTGCCCGCGATCCGGGCGGCACGGGGCCGACCAATTTTGTTCTTAGGTCCAGTGTGGATGGCTACACCGCCGATCTGGCTGTCTATCAACTGGCCGGCAATCAGGCTCTTTCGACGCCTCTTAGCTTGTCAGGTCAAACGACGGTCACTTTCCGATATTATGGTTTTGATCCTGTACGCGTCGGAACGACGGGCACGGGTGGTTTCCGTAATTTGGTGGGCAACGATCTGACTATAACCGGCACGATCATGGCGGTTCCCGAACCCGCCTCGATGGCCTTGTTGGCGTTGGGCTTGGGCGCGTTGGTTGTTGCCCGTCGGCGAGCCAAGCGGTAATTGCAGTCGATTTTCGAAAACCCTCCGGGTGAAAGCTTGGAGGGTTTTTTTATGGACGGGTGTGACTCCGTCAGGGTTCTTCGGGGGCGGGAGCGTCGGGGAGCGCGGCGATTCTTTGCAGGCGCTGGACGATGGGCAGGTGCTGGGTGCAGGCTGTTTCGCATTGGCCGCAGGCAACGCAGTCGGACGATCCGGACGCGCCGAGATCCCAGTGCCATTTCAGGCGGTCCAAGACCGCTTGATCGCGGCCGTCGAGGATCAGGTGGTTGTAGCTGTCCATGTACTTTGGAATCGGAATGTTTTGCGGGCAGGGCAGACAGTAGCCGCAGCCGGTGCAGAGCTGGTCAAAATGGCTTTCGATCCGTTTCTTCATGCGTTCGATGAAGGCGGCATCGTAAGGTTCGAAGCCCGTCAGGGCGTCCACGGCATGATCCACTTCTTCCTCGCAGCTAAAGCCGACCAGGGCGCTGGTGATGGCGGATTGGGAGACGAGAAAGCGCAGGGCCGCGGTCACCACGTCGGGATCGTGCGGGCTGCGGATGAAATCGAAGCGGCGTCCGTTTTGCGGGATCAAGCCGCCGGCCAGCGGGTTCATGATCACCAGCCCGAGGCCGGCCTTTTCGGCGGCCTCGACCGCTTTTTGGCGGAAGGGAAAATTGATGGCGTTGTACCCGATGGTCAGGCCTTCGAAGACGCCCTTTTCGATAAGTTGGGCGGTGTCGTCTCCGTTCATGTGCGTGGAGGCAACGACATGTTCGATCAGGCCTTCTTCCTTGGCGCGGAACGCCGCCTCAATGGCGCCGCCGGCCGTTCGTTCCGCCCATTCCTCCGGGCGAATCAGGCACCAAATGTGGAAGAAATGGATACGGTCAAGGCCCAGGCGCTGGAGCGATTTTTCCAGGGAACGCCGCAGGTCGGCGCCGGAGGCGGCCGTACATTTGGTGGACACGTAGACTTGGTTGGGCGGGAGTTCCTTCAGGGCGGTTCCGACGATTTCTTCGCTGCGATCTCCGCAGTAATACGGGGCGGTATCGAAATAGTTGATGCCTTTGCGGTAGGCGTGCACCAGAATTTGCGCGGCCCGTTCGATGCCGGCGGAGTCGGCGCAATCCCGGAATCTCATTCCTCCTGCACTGATCACGGATATTCGTTTGCCGGTTTTCCCATACGGACGGTAAAGCATAAACACCCCTTTAAGTTTGACTACGATAAGCGTTTGGCGTTCAAAAGGCAATGGGGCAACAGTTGAAGCTTTACCCCACGAAAAGAACTCCCTAGTATGCGCCGCCATCGAATTTTCCAATGATTGGAAAAGATGAGCCCAATTTTTCCAATGATTGGAAAAATGGCGGCGCGAGTGGTATGCATATGACAGTCGTGACAAAGACAAAACAAATTCGCACCTCCAAAAGCCCGGAAGACACCTTTCGGATTGCGGAGGAATTGGCCGGGCAGTTAAAGCCCGGCTGCGTGATTGCTTTGCACGGCGATCTGGGCGCTGGGAAGACTTGTTTTGTACAAGGATTGGCCCGGGCTCTCGGCGTGCGCGGTCCTGTCGGCAGCCCGACATTCACTTTGATTAACGAGCATTATGGGCGGCTGCCGCTTTACCACATCGATTTGTATCGCATTCAAGGTTCCGATGAAGCGTTGGGTTTGGGGTTGGACGAATACCTGCACGGCCAGGGCGTCACGGCCATCGAGTGGGCGGAACGGGCAGCGGATTTATTGCCGGCTGCGACGCTTCATGTGCGGATAACGGCGGGCAACGAGCCCGAAGAACGGACGTTTGAGTTTTTGTGGGGGGCTTTGTCATGATCGCGCTGGCTTTCGAGATGTCCACGCGGCAAGGCAGTCTGGCCTTGTTTTCCGGCGGAAAGCTGCTGGGCATGAAAACCTGGAACGACGAGGGCGCCCGCAGTCAGACGCTCTTCGAACTTTTGCCGCAAGTCTTAGGCGAGGCGGGCCTGCGCCTGGAGCAGGTCGAGGCTTTCGTGGTCGGCCGGGGGCCGGGATCGTACACGGGCCTGCGCGTGGCATTGACGGCGGCCCGCAGCCTGGCGCTGCCGAAGGACCTCCAAGTCTACACGTTGAACAGCGGGCTGGCGTTCGCCGCCGAGATTTTTGCCGGGTCGTCGGCGCGTCAGGCGGCGGTGATCGGGGATGCCCGCCGGGAGCGCCTGTGGATCGGCGTTTTTCAGCGCGAAGGGCTGGCGCAGAGCCTCGATTGGACCCTGATTCCGATCGCCGAACTGCCCCGGCATCTGGCGGAAGGCACGACCGTGGTCAGTCCGGATTGGGCGCGCCTGGTTTCGGTGTTGCCGGTCGGGCAGGTCGATGGCGTGACCTGGGAACAAGCCGACCGATGCCCCACGGCGGACTGGCTGGGACGCGTCGGCCTGGAGCGATGGGCGCAAGGCGTCGCGTCGGAGCCCCTGACGCCGATTTACATGCATCCGCCGGTTTTTCTTCCCCCGCAGTACCCGGTCCGCGATCCGTAAAAAAATCGTATTCATTCCCGGCCATTCATGATTTAATTACAGCGAAGAGGAAATTATGCAGAGAACCATGCTCAAATCGAAAATACATCGGGCCACGGTAACCGGTACGGATATTCATTATCAGGGCAGCATTACCCTGGACGAAGGCCTTATGGAAAAGGCCGACATCCTGCCCGGCGAACAAGTTCACATTTTGAACCTCAATAATGGCGAACGCATTATCACGTATACGATTGTGGCTCCGCGAGGCTCCGGCATCGCGCTGTTGAACGGCCCGGCGGCCCGCATGGCCGTTCCCGGCGACGAGGTGATCATCCTGACGTATTGTTCCGTCGACGAAGCCGAAGCCCGAACGCACAAGCCGACCATCGTTTTGGTCGACGAAAAGAACCGCCCGACGACGAAGAAGAAGAAAGCGCGTTTCGGCGGATAGATCGCCGGACGACGAGGCCGCCGTCCTGTTTCCTTTTCATGATCGTAATCCTAATCTTAATCATAATCTTTTTATTCAGAAGGAGATTAGGATTAGGATTACGATTAAGATTATGAGGGAGATAGGAGAAGATCTGCGTTGACGCGAGGCTCTTCATGGGAGGGCGGGCATTCTTGCCCGCCATCTCCGCCATTTGGTGGTTGCTGGAAATTCCGTCCGGTCCTAAGATGCACGCATGTCGCTGCTGATCCAAAACGGTGAAGTCGTCACCGCTGAAGGACGGGCCTTTGCGGATATTCTCTGCGAGGGCGAAACGATTGTCAGCATCGAGCGACACCTTCCCAAACCCGCCGGCGCCGAGGTGGTCGATGCCGCCGGGTGCTACGTTTTTCCGGGTTTTATCGATCCCCATGTCCATGCCTATCTGCCGCTGAAAGACTTCTGCTCGAAAGCCGACTACGCCTCCACCAGCCGCGCGGCCTTGATCGGCGGCACTACGTTTTTTTTCGACTTTTGCGGCGCCAGCCGGGACGAAACGCCCCTCGAGGCGTTGGCCCGGTGGAACGACATGAGCCGCGGCAATTCCGCGTGCGATTTTAGCTATCATATGACCGTTGCCCGCTTCGACCCTCGGATGGCCGAACAGTTGGCGGCCGTGGTGCAGCGGGGCATTCCGTCGTTCAAAGTTTACCTTGCGTACCAAGGCGTATTGGATTTGGGCGATGCCGAGCTGCTCCAGGTGCTGACGCTGGCTAAAAAGTTGGGCGCGCTTACCCTGGCCCATTGTGAAAACGCCGGGACCATCGCGGCCCGGCAGCAGGAGTTGCTGGCCGAGGGGAAAACCGGACCCGAATGGCACGAACCCAGCCGTCCGTCCTCGGTCGAGGCCGACGGGGTGCGGCATTTTCTTGAATTTGCCGGGAGAGCGGGCGCTTCCGCCTATGTGGTTCATCTGAGCTGCGCCGAAGCCCTGCAACAAGCCGAGGCGGCCCGACAGCGCGGGGTGCGCGTGCATATCGAAACCATGCCCCATTATCTTCTGCTGGACCGCACCTACGCCGAACGCCCTCATTTCGAAGGCGCCAAATATGTTCTATCGCCGCCGCTGCGCGACAAGAGCAACCAGCCTGTTCTTTGGGCGGCGCTCGCCCGGGGCGCCATCGAAACGGTCGGCACCGATCACTGCCCCTTCGATTTCGAGGGACAGAAAACCCTCGGGCGGGATTGTTTTACGAAGATCCCCAATGGCATCGGCGGCATTGAAGATCGCATCAATTTACTCCATACCTATGGCGTGTTGGAAGGGCGGCTCGATTTGTCCACCCTGGTCGCCGTTGCCAGCTCGAATCCTGCCAAACTGTTTGGTTTATATCCCCGCAAGGGCGCACTTCAGGTCGGCAGCGATGCGGATCTGGTCGTTTACGATCCTGCGCACCCGGGCGTCATTTCCGCCCGGACCCAGTCGACCCAGGTCGATTACAATCCCTACGAAGGATTTGCCGTTCGGGGGCGCCCGCGCGTAGTGACTGTTCGCGGCGAGATCGCCGTGCGCGATGGCGTCTTTGTCGGAGATGCCGGTCGCGGACGATTCACGAGCCGGGAGGCCTCTTTATGAAACGCGTTGCATCAGCCAGGCTGCGGGCAAAAAAGGTGTTGGAAGAGGCTCTTCAGCAAAAGGAAGGGGTCCTGAACGCCTTGCTTAACAACATCCCGGATATGGCCTGGCTGAAGGATAAAAAATCGCGATTCATCGCCGTGAACGAATCGTACGGCAAGGCCTGCGGCTGTGATCCTGAATCCGTGGTGGGCAAGACCGACCTGGACATCTGGCCCCGCGAGTTGGCCCTGTATTATCGAAAATATGACCGGGATGTGATGCGAACCCGGCAACGGATCGCCATCGAAGAACCGCTGGTGGACCGGCAGGGGCGGACGCTCTGGATCGAAGCCATCAAGACGCCCATTATCGATGCAAAAGGGCGCGTGACCGGTCTGGCCGGCATTGCCCGGGATATCACGGAACGACGGATTCTGATCGAAAAACTTCGGGCTGGCGAAGAAGCCATGCGCCAAGCCATGAAGGAACGGGAAACCCTGGCGCGGGATCTTCACGACCAGAGCATCCAGGCGCTCTACGCGCTCGGGCTCGAGTTGGAATTGTGCAGCCAGCTCATGCCCGAATCGGCCCGCAAGACCGGCCGGCGGTTGCGCGCCATCATAAAAGAACTCAACACCACCATTCGCGAACTTCGATCCTTCATTACCGATGTTCGCACGATTAAGCCGCCTCCGTTTTTTCTTGACCGGGAGATTCAAGTTTTTCTCGACCGGATACGCAAAACCCGGGCCGTTCGAGTGCTCGCCCGCATCGACGAAGAGGCCTGTAAGCTCCTGGATGCCGGTCAGAGCGCCCATGTGCTCAACATCGTGAGGGAGGCGGTCAGCAACAGTCTTCGGCACTCCAAAGCCCGCCATGTAACCGTTTCCATCGCCCGAAAGAAGGGCCAGGTCTGTATCGTCATCCGCGACGACGGGGTAGGGATTGTAAAGCAGGATTTTGATCGCAAAGGATTCGGATTGAACAATATTTGCGCCCGGGTGGCGGAGATGAAGGGACGTATGCAGATTCGATCCAAAGAGGGCCGTGGAACGTCGGTGCGTATTGTGTTGGGGGAGGGGGGATAATCATGGATAAAGCGATGGGCGTGATCAATATTTTGCTGGTGGACGATCACGAAGTGGTGCGCTCCGGGCTTCGTTCCATTCTGGGCCGGTATCCGCGCATTCGGGTGATCGGCGAGGCCGCTGCCGAAGAGGAAGCCATTCGCAAAACCGAGCGGCTGCGGCCCGATGTGTTGTTGCTGGATCTGCGGTTAAAAGTCGGCTCAGGACTGGCGGTTTGTCGCGCGGTGAAGACCGTTCTGCCGTCCGCGAAGGTTTTGGTGCTGACCGCCTTTGCCGACGACGACTTGGTTTGGGAGGCCATCGCGGCCGGCGCCGACGGTTATATTCTCAAGGAAATCGGCAGCAAAAGCCTGTATACGGCCATTTGCAAGGTTCATGGCGGAAAGCCCATTCTGGATATCCTGGCCACAGCCCGGTTGATTGGTCATGTGCGCGACGGCGTTGACGGCCTGGCCAAAAAAGCGGCCTTGTTGTCGCCTCAGGAACGCCGCCTGATTGCCGGCATCGCCGAGGGAAAAACCAACAAGGAAATCGGGCGTTTCCTGGGGCTCAGCGAAAAAACGGTCAAGAATTACCTGAGCCATGCCTTCGAAAAGATGAACGTGTCCCGGCGTTCCCAGTTGGCGGCGCTGTACTCGAAATATCCGAACTGGTTTGCCGATCTGGAGCCGGCCGCTCGCCCCTAGAATAGGGCCATACGGCCCTGGTGCAGTAGGGTCTTATTTTTAGCATCCTGTTCTGGACTTATGGCGCAAAATGCCCGATAAATGAAATCCGGCCGAGTAAACGATGGATCCGTCGCGCCATCTAAACCGCAGAGTCAAATAAGGAGGAACGTAGATGCGAATCCGTATCGTGGCTGTCATGATGGGGTTGGTGTTGTTGTCCAGTAACTTAGTAGCTCAAGGTCTCGAACTCAAACAAGTAGCTTCCAAATTCGATATTACTCTCTATGGGTATGTCAAACTCGACGCTTCGTACGACACGCAGCGAACTTCCGCCGGCGATTTGATGTTTTTCGTCCTGCCGGAAGTGAACGGTGAAAAAGACAACGAATTCAACATGACCGCCAAGGAAACGCGGTTCGGTTTCGATATCAGCGGCCCCGCTTCCGACACCGTGAAGACCACGGGCAAGATCGAAGGCGATTTCTACGGCCCCGGCGGTTCAGCCAACTCGCCGAATCTCCGTCTGCGCCTGGCGTACCTCGACTTGGCCCTGAATAACGGCCTTTCGTTCCGCGCCGGTCAAGATTGGGAAACGTTCATCACCGTCATTCCGAAAATCGTCAACTTTTCGTATTTGGCGGATTGCGGCGCGTTGGGCTTGCGCCGGCCTCAGGCTCGCTTGACCTATGAAGCGGGCGGCGACACCAAGTTCATCGGCAAATTGGCCGTGGCCCGGACGATCGGCGAGGATATCGACGGCGGCGGACAAGACGACGGCGTCGATTCCGGTCTGCCCACTGTGCAGTATAATTTCGTCATTCAAACCAAATGGCTTAGCTCGAAGCCGACCAAGCTCGGTATTTCGGGACACTATGGCCAAGAAACGCTGGACGGTGTTACCACGAACACTCCGCCTAGAATTTCCACTGTCGACGACAAGAATTACGATACGTGGTCCGTGATTGGCAGCGCCATTATCCCCCTCCACGACAAAGTGGCCTTGCAAGGCACGCTCTGGATGGGTGAAAACTTGGACACGTATTTCGGCGGCATTGGCCAGGGCATCAACAAGGCACTTGCCACGGAAATCGCCGCCAAGGGCGGATTTTTCCAGGCGATGTTTGACGTGACCTCGCGGCTTAACTTGAATGTGGGTGTTGGAGCGGACGATCCGGAAGACGATGACTTGAACGCGAACGGTCGAAGCTTGAACAAAATGGGCTTTGCCAGCGCATTTTTCAGCCTGACGCCGGCCGCTACGCTGGCCGTCGAATATTCTCACATGATCACGTCCTACAAAGGCAGCGACGACGCGACAAACGACCGCTTCCAAGGCGCCGCGATCTATAAATTCTAAAAAGGAGTTCCTGTGAAGAAAGCATTCGTATTTTCATTATGCACGGCAGCCATTCTGAGCATGTCGTCGGGCATGCTTTGGGCGCAAACGACCGAAGCATTGGCCAACGAAAGCACGGCCGCATGCGAGGCGTCCGCCAGCGTGAAAGCCACGCCTGACATGGTCAAGGCGAAGGTCGACGAGGCCTGCGAGTTGATCAATAAAGAAGGTTCGGCGGGCTTTGCGAAACTCCAGGGAAAAGACAGCCCGTTCATTTTTGCGGGAACCTATATCTGGATCAACGACTTTGACGGCATCATGCTGATGCATCCGATCAAATACAAGATGAACGGCAACAACGTTCTTCAAATCAAGGATTCCAACGGCAAGATGTTCTTTGTGGACTTCATCGAAGTTTGCAAAAATAAGGGCTTGGGTTGGGTTGACTATCTTTGGCCGAAGCCTGGTGAAAAAGCTCCTTCACAGAAGCTTTCCTACGTGAAAAAGGCGGTGTGCGACGGTAAAGATGTGGTCGTCGGTTGCGGCATCTACGATGTGTCGCCGGAAGAGATCGCCACGCTGACCAAGTAAACGCCGTGATCCGTTGCAGAGAGCGGCGCCTGACGTGAAGGCGCCGCTCCTTGTTCGTGTTGGTTTCGTGTCTGAGGGAAAAGGAGACTTATGATTTCGAACGCGTGGTCGAACATTTCCATTCGGCAAAAACTAACGGCGATTGTCGTATTGATTGCTTTGATGGTTGCCGTTATCTGGGGCAGTTCGATTGTATTGATCCGAAAAATCCAATCCGCCGGCATCCTGAAAGACGGGGTTAATGCCATCCTGGCCAAGATCGATGGCGCGCGAATTGCCGAAAAGTCCTATCTTCAGTATTACGATCAGCAGTATGTCGAACAGTTGCAGGCGGTCTGCGCCGCTGCATTGGATGAAGTTGCCCTGATACAGCAGGGGCCGGTCGATGCTCAAACGCGTTCGGAAATCGACAAACTCAATTCTTCCATTTCGGACTACCGAACGGCTTTTGAAGCGTTGGTGGTCGTCATCAGTCAGCGGGAGTCTCTTCAAGCCGAAATGAACCGCGCATTCGACGTGGCCGCCAAATCGGTGGACGATGTGGTCAGTGCGTTGGAAAATGCGGCGTATGAACTTGGCTTGGAAGGCGAAAGCCTTTCCAGCAATGAAATGGTTCTCCAAAATCTTGCGCGCGATGCCAAAGGCTTTTTCCTGACGGCGCAGGCTCTTTATCAGCAGTTTACCCTGACCGGAAAATCCGATTACTTCGAGGCTATGAAGAAGCATCGTGCCGGCGCAGGCCGCCTGGTGGTGGGCGCTTTCGATAAGCAGGCCAAAAATGTGGGCAAAATAGGTTCGGTCGACGCGGGGGCGGCGGTGACCGATTTTGCGAAAAACCTGCAGTTCTTTCTGTCTTCTTCCGACCATGCGTATGAGTTGTTTTTGGCTGAAAAAGAGAAAAGCGCACTGTTGGACGATGCCGGAAAAAGCATCATGTCCACGGCTAACGAGCTGTTGAAAAATGCGGGTCACGTTTCGGTGCGGGCGGAAAAAGACCTGCAAAGGGTGACTCCTGCCATTTTGCTGGGAACGGGGTTGCTGCTGTTGGGTTCCATTATCTTGATCGTGCGTTCGATCACGAATCCTCTAAAGGAAATTTTCCGGGGGCTGAAACGATTCAGCAAGATGGAATTGCAGGGAACCGGAATCCGCTTCAAGAACATTGTCGAGGGGGTGAGCCGGGGCTCCCAGCAGGTGGCTTCCGCCAGTCAGGAGTTGGCGAGCAATGCGAATCATCAGGCGTCCAGCCTGGAAGAAACCTCGGCATCGTTGGAAGAAATGTCTTCCATGACGAAGCAAAATGCCGATCACGCGAACCATGCCAATGCCTTGATGGCGGAGACGAGCGCGCAGGTGAATACGGGCGTTGAGGCGATGCGGCGCATGGTCCAGTCCATCGACAAGATCAAGGCCTCGGCGTCCGAGACGGCCAAGATTCTGAAGACGATCGACGAGATCGCGTTTCAGACCAATCTGCTGGCGCTGAATGCCGCGGTGGAAGCCGCGCGCGCCGGCGAGGCGGGAAAAGGCTTTGCGGTGGTCGCCGAGGAAGTCCGGAATCTGGCCCGTCGCAGCGCGGAAGCGGCAAAGAATACCGCGGATTTGATTGAAGGCTCCCAGAAGAACGCGGGAGAAGGCGTTAAGGTGGCGGCGGATGTCGCCAAGGATTTGGAAGGGATTCAAACCAGCGTAAACAAGGTGTCTGCTCTGGTTCAGGAGATTGCCGCCGCGTCGAAAGAACAATCTTTGGGCATCGAGCAGGTCAATACGGCGGTGTCCGAGATGGACAAGGTGGTTCAGAACGAAGCGGCCAGCTCCGAGGAATCCGCCAGCGCCGCCGACGAATTGGCCTCGCAGGCCCGTGAATTGAGCGAGATTTTAGGCAGCCGCGAGATGTCCGACGCCGCCCGTGTTTCCGCGTCGAAAAAGAAAGCTTCCCCTGCGCTCTCGAATGACAATCGCCGGCCGCTGAAGCGTCCGGCCCTGGTCGGAGCGCCGGCCCAAAAGATACCCCTGGACATCGTGGAATCGTTGACGGAAGAAGAAGCCTCCTCCTCGCGCTGATCGTTGTGATGGGCTGGGCCCGGCAGCAGCAATTGTAATTATGACGTAGTTGCAGCGTGTGTTTCCCGGCAACCCCTTCGTGCCGACCATCAACTCCTCGTGACCCTCGCGTCCACGCCCGACACAGCCATGCCTCCAACTTCTCTCAGGTAGCCGCCCGCCTTGGGGCGGCTACCTGAGCAGTTACGAAAAAACAATAATACCCCCTTTGTTAAGGAATTCTGCTTGCCGAGAGTTCAGCGGATCACTATCGTTTGAATCACTATGACAGACGCTACCAAGAACGACAGTCCCAAGGTCAACGTGTTGATTCTCTCCGTTCATCAGGAACTGGGAGAAACGTTCCTGCAAAGTGTTTGTGCCGGAGCCGCCGGGACCTCGGGGGAAACCATCATTGAAAACCGTCCCATTCGCGTCGAAGTTTTAGCCGGCGATTCCCGGCTGAATCCGTCCTGGGACGAAACCATCCGCAAGTCGGATGCGGTGGCTTTGCTGGTGCGATTTATGGATGCCGTTTCCATGGAAAAGATCCGCGCCATTTACCGTCGCCTGCCTGGGGAAAAGACGCCGCCGATCGCCGTCTATCTCTTCCGGGAAGAAGGCGAAATCGATTTCAAGGTCAGTTGTCCCTCTTGCGGCCAGAAACTATGGGTTCGCGATTCGGACGTGAACAAACGCGGTCGTTGTCCCAACTGCAAAAAGGCTTTTAAACTGCCGTCGCAAGCCGGGCATTTGAAGTCCCAGTTAATGTTGCCCGATGCGGTGCCGGCCACGACCGTGGTGCGCGGCAATTCTTCTTCCTGCCGCGGCGCCGTGGCCAGCCTGCTGGCTTATGTGACCGGCCATCTGGTCGTCAAAGAAGGCGCGCTCCTCGACCAGGAAACGCTCAAGAAGACCACCGTCCGCGTTCAGGTAACCGCCGAAGGCTGAGGGCATCATCAGGATTTTCCAACGATTGGAAAAATCCCGTGCATTTTTTCCAACCATTGGAAAACCGGCTGACATGGAGGCGAAGTCATGAGCAAATTACAAGGCGTGCTTCCCTGGACCCGGTCCTGTTTTGTCTGCGGCGAAGCGAATCCTCATGGGTTGCACCTGCGATCGCGCATCGAAGGCGACCGGGTGGTGCTCGACTACACGACGCGCGAATCCGATCTGGGTTACCGGCACATCGTTCATGGCGGTCTGGCCATCACGCTTCTTGACGAAATCATGACCTGGGCGGCTATTGTGAACGCGCGTCGCGCGTGTGTGGCTGCCGAGGTGACGGCGCGGCTCAAGAAGCCGATTGGCGTCGGCCAGGTCTTGCGCGCCGAGGCGTGGGTGACGAAATCGTCGTCGCGCGTCATTCTGGTCGAGAGCGAATTAAAGAGCCCCGAAGGGGACCTCTTTCTGCTGGCGTCCGGGAAATACATGCCCATGCCGGAGGCTCAGGTGCATCTGACGGCCAAGGATTTTATCGTCAGCCCCGACGCGCTTCATCCGGATGACATCATGACCGGCGGCTGACGGTCCTCCTATTAAGAGCCTCGCGTCAAAGCAGATCTTTACCTGTCTTCCTCATAATCTTAATCTTAATCGTAATCCTAATCACTTTCTGGATAAAAAACGAAAGATTACGATTAAGATTACGATTATGAGTAGGAATCAGAACGGCATCCTGCCGAAATAGACTCTAATAAAACGAGCCGTTCGATGTTTACAATGGCTGCATGTCCAGATGCAGCCCTTCACCCCGATGTCTCGGACGGGTAGAATGTTTCTGCTTTTTGTAACCCATCGTTGGTTTTGCGCGACTGAAGATACAAGGGAGGCATGATGAATTTCAAAGCATGGATGTTGGCCGGTGTGGCGTTGGTTGCGCTGAGCGGTTTTATCTCGGTGGGGCGGTGCGCAACGATTTTTCAGGACGATGTCGAAAGCGGAACCAACGGGTGGATGGTACAGGCTCAGGGTTCAACGACTTCGCTGCTCTGGCATATCATGGAACGCGATGCCCGATCGCCCTCCCATAGCTGGTGGTGCGGGGTGGAATCGTCGGGAACGTACGAGGATGGGACCAACGTCGTCGACGGCACGCTGTCCTCCCCGGACATCGTGCTGGGTTCGACCCAGGCGGTGTTCTTTTTCAGCGAACGCTACGAGACGGAAAGCTGCGTGGACGACGTCCAGGTGTGGCTGTCGACCAATCAGGGCGCGAGTTGGCAGGCGCTGGCGCAGAACCGGTGGGGCCGTTCGGCCGGTTGGACCCGGCACGTTGTGGAATTGGGCGATTACACGAATCATACGATCCGCCTCCGATTCCGATTTTCCGCGAACAGCTACATGAACCGTTATGGGGGTTGGTTTGTCGACGACATCGAGGTCGCCGAAAAAACCGACGAGGACCAGGATGGCTTGTTCGACTTTGAAGAAGGCTGGTACGGCAGCAATTCGTGGGAAACGGATACGGATTTGGACAGCGTGCCGGACGGGCTGGAAGTGTATGTTGCGGGCACCGATCCCGACGACCCGGCTTCCTGCCTGCAATGGAGCGCAATGGGTTGGGCGACGAACGGCGTTGCCGGGCTCGTTTGGCAAGGCTCCCCAAGCAAGCTTTACTGGCTTGAAGCGTCGCCCCATATTACCGGGGTTTGGTCTGCGGTATCCGGCGTGGTCACCGCCGACGTCATGAATCCGAATGGCATGACGAACCTGACGCCCTCCGAATCCCTGTTCTATCGAGTGGCCACGACGGACCGCGTCGCCTTGGCCACGATGGGATTTGGTTGCGATGCCAACGGCCGCTCGGCGCTCTACACGAATGCCTTTGTCGTCTGGGGCGATTTGCACTCGCACACGATTTATTCGGACGATGCCGAGAAGCGCCAGACCAATTACGTCGTGCCGTCCATTCCCTCCGCGGCGCTGTCCAACACGATCGGCTTGCTGGACTTCGTTTCCATCACCGATCACGCCGAGTCAAATATCCCCGGCTTTTACACGATGGAAAAATGGACCAACATGATCGCCCAGATCATGGCATTTCAAAATACGCATCCGGAGATAGTGGTCTTCCCGGGCTTCGAATATACGAAGACGTGGTTTTCGATGCCGCCTTTGTGGTTAATTCCCGACGGCAACGGCCACAAGAACATCATCCTGTACGATTTTGAGCATCTTCCGGTTCGGGGTTATGGGCAGGATGCCTTTAGTAGTCCCACGCAATTGTGGGCCTATCTCGACAGCTCCAATGCGGCGGGGCATTACCTTTGCATTCCGCACCATCCCGCCAAGGGCAGCGAGCCGGCGGAGGAGGGTGAAACCCACGATCCCTACATCAGTATGGGAACGGATTGGGCGACGAATTACCTGCGGAGCGACATTCTGGATCTGGTAGAGATTTACTCGCGGCATGGCGGCTCCGAAATGGAGGATGCGGAGGAGCCGGTGCATAATTTTCGGGCGCCGGGCGCCGTGAATACGGCCTTGGATCGGTGGCTGCTTGCCGATCATAACCCGGCCTACAAAATGGGCATCATCGGGTCCACGGATACGCATGGCGGCAATCCGGGCGATGTCCGGGAGATTTCGACGAACGTACAGTCCTGGCTGGGGCCTTACACGGGAGGTCTGGCGGCCCTGCTCGTCGCCAACCGGACGAGGGAATCGTTCTGGTACGCGCTGAAAAGCAAGAATTGCTACGGCACGTCGGGCGGGCGGATTGCCATTGAATTTACGGCAAAACTGGGCGATGCGCTGGCGCCGATGGGCGGCACACTTTATCATGCGACAGACTTGTCGAGCAATGGCGTGGGCCTGGTGAACCTGCATATCCGCGCCGTAGGCGAATCCGTCACCAATCCCATTGCCCGGATTCAGTTTTACCGCAACAGCGTTTGCATTCTCAATGCAACGAATTCCCTGTGGGGTCAGACGGTTCACATCGACCACATCGACCGTTTGCCTCACCATTTCGCCTATTACCGGGCGAAGATCTGGGAGGCGGCCTCCACGTTGAATTCGTCCTGCCAATACGAACGCGCCTGGTCCTCGCCGATCTGGGTGGAGAAGCAGTAGGGAAATCGTCAGGCCGTTCGGCAATTGTAATTATGAACCCAAAGGTGGCCCGGCTTCTCCGAAGACGGGCTCTTCGGGTCCGGAAGCCGCGTTACGGAGAACGCGGCCCACCTACAGAATCCAGCCCTTCATATGCTTACAGATGAATTCTGTGCCATCAATTTGTGTATAAGAGACAGGGCGTAAGCCGGTGGTTTCTTTCCAGTGCCAGACGTTGAGGAGGGGCCGTGAAGATGCACCCGAGTTGGCCTACAGCCGTAACGATCGCTTGGTAGAACGCCAAATGTAGGTTATTGTTGCGACAGCAGGGAGGATCGTTGCGGTTATGCTCTATTTTATTGCAATCCTATTCGTTACGGCATTGATTTCCGTTCCTTTGTGCCGCTGGCTGCCAAAGAACGGCGGCTGGTTTCTAGCTCTTGCTCCGGCCGCGTTGTTCGTTTATCTGTGCGACGCCCTGGCCTCCTTTCCACAGGGCGTATCCGGCCAGACGCTCCCCTGGTTTCCCGGACTTCATATTTCGCTGGCTTTCCGGCTGGATGGACTTTCGCTCCTTTTTGCGCTCCTGATCTCCGGCATCGGGTTTCTCGTCGCCCTCTACATCATGGCCTATATGTCCGGTAATGCGCGGCAGGGGCTTTTTTATGCTTATCACTTTTTTTTCATGGGATCCATGATCGGGGTGGTCACGGCGGACGATCTGCTGCTGTTGTTCGTGTTCTGGGAGCTGACGAGCGTTTCCTCTTTCCTGCTCATCGGTTTCCATCACGAACGCGCGGAAGCGCGCCGCGCCGCGCTGCAGTCCATCCTGGTGACGGGGCTGGGCGGGCTGGCGCTCCTGGCCGGCGTCCTGATGCTGGGCCTTCGCTGCGGCACGTTTCGCATCTCGGAGATCCTCCTGGGGGCGAACCACCAGGCCTTCACGGTTCCAATTCTGGCGGCTTTTCTTCTGGCCGCCTTCACCAAGTCGGCGCAGTTTCCATTTCATTTCTGGCTGCCCAATGCCATGGAGGCGCCGACTCCGGCCAGTGCGTATCTCCATTCGTCCACCATGGTAAAAGCGGGCCTTTACCTTCTGGCCCGGTTTCAGCCGATCGGCGCCGATTCCCCGGTCTGGTTCTGGTCGCTGTTCCTGGCGGGCGCGTGTACGGCTTTGCTGGGCGCTGTTTTGGCGCTTCGCCAGACCGTCTTTAAACGGCTGCTGGCCTTCAGCACGGTCAGCGCGCTGGGCCTGCTTACCCTGCAACTCTCCGTGCCCCATCCGCTGGCCGCCGCCGCGTTTGCCGCGTTGCTCGTTGCTCATGCCTTTTATAAGGGCGCGCTATTCCTCGTCGCGGGCGCCGTGGATCATGCGGTCCATGAAACGGACCTTCGCCGTCTGGCCGGATTGTATCGTCTTTCTCCCTTCCTTGTCGGCGCCGCGGCGCTCGCGGCCGCGTCCCTGGCGGGTATTCCGGGGCTGCTGAATTTCACGGCCAAGGAATTCCTTTACGATTTCTGGGGCCGTGCGGGAAGCCTGTTCGTTCCAGCGACTCTTATCTTGATGATCGTGTCCGCCCTTTATACCGTCGCCGCCTTGCTGATCCTGCGGCCCTTCTTTGCCGCGCGCGCGGAAGACGCCGGCGTCCCTTTGACCTTTCACTCGCTCGATGCACGCCTGTGGGTGGGACCTGTTGTGTTGGGCGCGGCCGGCTTGTTGTTCGGAATTTTCCCGCAGCGGCTTTTGCAGCCGTTGGTCAGCGCCGTCTGCTCGGCGATGCTGCTCACGGACGAACCCGTCCACCTGGAGGCTTGGCCGGGCTGGAACCTTCAGCTCGCCCTTTCACTGGCGGCGGTTGCCGTGGGCGTCCTGCTGTTTGTGTGGCGCGCGTGGCGTCCTCTCCGGAAAGCCCGTTTAGCCTTGGCCGTGGAAACCTTCGGCGATCGCGCGTATGACGGAGCCCTCCGCGGTTTGTTCCGTGTGGCGCATGGGTCAACCCGAATCCTTCAACATGGTTACTTGCGCCTCTACCTGCTCGTCATCCTGCTGGCGACCGTCGTGCTGGTTGGAGTTCCTTTGACCGCCGCCGTCAGCCATCTGCATCTCGAACTTTCCCTGAAGTCCGTACGCATTGAGGAGGCGTTTTCCGCGCTCCTGGTCGTTCTGGGGATTATGGGAACTGTGCATTCGCCTTCGCGGCTGGCGGCCATTATCTCTCTGGGGGTCGTCGGCTACGGCATCGCCACGCTCTTTCTGCTTTTCGGGGCGCCGGACTTGTCCATGACCCAGTTTGTAGTCGAAACCCTGACCGTTGTTCTGCTCGTGCTGGCTTTTCGTCACCTGCCTGAATACGACCTTAAATCCCGCCTTGCCGTTCGCATGCGGGATGTCCTGCTCTGCAGCGCATTGGGCTGTGTCATGGCCGCGCTGGTCATCCTGGCCAACAGTTTTCAATTGCATCCGAAAATCTCGTCCTATTTCATGCAGAACAGCGCTCTCCTGGCGCATGGCCGGAACGTGGTCAACGTCATCATTGTGGATTTCCGGGCCTTGGATACGCTTGGGGAGATTACCGTGCTGGCCACGGCGGGCCTGGGCGCCTGGGCCTTGTTGAAACTCCGACCGCGGAAAAAGGAGGCGACCCGGTGAACTCGCTCATCCTTCAAATTGCCGCCCGGTATCTGCATCCGCTGCTGCTTCTGTACTCCTGGTTTCTTCTCCTGAGCGGACATAACGATCCCGGCGGCGGCTTCACCGGCGGCCTGGTTGCGGCCGCCTCCTTTGCCCTCTATATGATTGCCTACGGCGTCGAGCAAACCCGCCGCGCGTTGCGGGTCGATCCCCTGCAACTGGCGGGCGCCGGGCTGTTGATAGCGGTGTTGAGCGGATTATTGGGCATGTTCCGGCCTGCGGCCTTTTTGACGGGCGTGTGGATTGCGGCGCCTTTCCCCGTATGGGGCGTGTTAGACGCGGGGACTCCGATGCTGTTCGATCTCGGGGTGTACCTGGTGGTGATGGGCGTCAGCATCAAGCTGGTATTCACTTTTGCGGAGGATTGAAAAATGACTCTAATTCTGGCTTTGGTGGTCGGCGGCTTGTATGCGGCAGGACTCTATATGATGCTTCGCCGCAGCTTGATCAAGATCCTCCTGGGACTGGCGCTGTTGAGTCATGGGGCGAACCTGCTCATTTTCACGGCCGGCGGCCTTACTCGCACGCACGCGCCGCTCTTGCCGTCCGAAGGCGCGTTGACCCTCGCCCAATCGGCCGATCCCTTGCCGCAGGCGTTGATTCTAACGGCGATCGTCATCAGCTTTGCCGTGCTCGTTTTTGCGTTGGCGCTGTTCCGTAAGACCTATGAAACGGCGCAGTCGGACGATGTGGATCTCGTGAAGACGGAGGATGAGGAGTCCTAGGTTATGCTGCTTGTTTTGCCCATTATCATACCGCTGGTTATTGCCGCGTCGTGCCTGATCGCCCTGCGACGCATCGTACTGCACCAGTTCCTCACCCTGGCCGGGTGTATTGTTCTGCTGGCCAATGCGGCGCTTCTGTTCATGCGGGTCCGGCACGCCGGCTATATCGTTCTTCCCATCGGTTCGTGGCCCGCCCCGTTCGGCATCGTGTTCGTTTGCGACGTGTTCAGCGCCATGATGGTGTTCATGACGGCGTTGATCGGACTCCTCATCGCGATCTACTCCATCGCCGGCGTGGATGCCGCGCGCAAGGCGCATGGCTTTTATCCGCTGGTCAATATCCTGCTCGTCGGAGTGAACGGCGCCTTTCTGACAGGAGACCTCTTTAACCTCTACGTCTGGTTCGAAGTGCTCCTGATCGCCTCCTTTGTCCTCATGTCGTTGGGCGGCGAACGCCGCCAGATGGCCGGCGCGATCAAGTACGTCACCCTGAACCTGATGTCGTCCGCGCTGTTTTTGACGGCGGCTGGGATTCTCTACGGCAAGGCGGGCACGCTGAATATGGCGCATCTCGCCCTGGCCATGCGCGAGAGTCCGCCGGAGACCCTGATGGTGGTGGAGATGCTTTTTCTGACCGCCTTCGGCATCAAGGCCGCGATGTTTCCCTTGTTCTTCTGGTTGCCGGCGGCTTATCACACGCCGCCGGTGGCTGTGACCGCGCTTTTTTCCGCCCTGCTGACCAAGGTGGGTGTTTACGCCATCATCCGCGTGTTTGCGCTGGTCTTCGGCCACGGCGTGGAGGCCGCGTTGCCGGTCATTCTTGTTTTGGCCGGCATGACGATGATCACGGGCGTCCTCGGCGCGGTGGATCAATACGATTTCCGGCGTCTCCTGTCGTTTCACATGGTGAGCCAGATCGGATATCTCCTGATCGGACCCGGACTCTTCACGCCGGCTGCAATGGCCGGCGCGATCTTTTTCATGATCCACATCATTCTGACCAAGACCGCGCTTTTCCTGGCCTGCGGCATTGCCGGGCGATTGAACGGCAGCTTTCAACTGAAGGAAATGCACGGGCTCCTGCGCGCCAGTCCGATCCTGGCGGCGCTGTTTCTTATCGCCGCCGGCTCGCTTGCCGGAGTGCCTCCGCTGCCCGGCTTCTTCGCCAAACTTTTCCTTCTCCTGGCGGCATTTTCGGAGGGGCGCTACGCCCTGGCCGCCGTCGCCTTGGCCGTCAGTTTCCTCACCTTCTTCTCCATGCTGAAAATCTGGAACGAGGCCTTCTGGAAGACAGCTCCACAACCCGTCGCGCCCGCCGGTCCCATTCCTTTTAGCTTGCTGAGCCCGCTGGTGGTCTTATGCGCGCTGATCTTGCTCTTGACCCTGTTCGGTCATCCCTTCCATGAAGTGTGCCGGACGGCCGCCGCGCAATTATTGAATTCGGATGGCTATATCGCCGCCGTGAGGTTGCAGCTATGACGATGTTTCTTGCCAACCTGTTGCTGGCCATGGTGTGGGCCGCGTTGACCGGCGTCTTTTCGCTGCGCAACATGGCCACGGGCTTTGTGATCGCCTATCTGGTCTTGTATGCCGCCTCTCCCGTCATGAAGCCAACGTTATACTTCCAACGCCTCCGCCGGTTGCCGGTCTTCGCGCTCTATTTCGCCTGGCTGGTGATCGTCGCCAACGTGAAAGTCGCCCGCACCGTATTGTCGCCGGGGATGAAGCTGCAACCCGGCATTATCGCCGTGCCGCTTTCGGTCGAGAAGGACTCGCTGGTGGTCCTGCTGGCCAATCTCGTCACCCTGACCCCCGGCACCTTGAGCATGGAGATTTCGCGCGATCGGCGGACGCTTTATGTGCATGCCCTGGACGCCTCCGATCCGGATGCGGTGCGCCGCGACATTAAGATTACGCTCGAGCAAAAAATACAGGAGCTGCTCTCATGACGGACTTGCTTGAAAAAGCTTGTGGGTTCTTGTACGCGGGACTATCGCTCGCGGCGCTGCTGTCTTTCGTGCGGCTCTTCATCGGGCCGACCATGCAGGATCGGGTTATCGCATTGGATCTGATTGCCACCTTGGCCACCGGACTCATCGTTGTGTATTCCATTTGCATCGACGAGGCCGTCTACATTGGCGTGGCCATTGTCCTGGCGCTGGTTTCGTTCATTGGAACCGTCGCCTATGCCTATTACTTCTACGATCGGAGGGAGCCGTGAGAGAGATTCTGGTCGTGTTTTTATTAACGGTTGGAGTCGCCTTCAGCGTGGTCGCCGCCGTGGGGCTGCTCCGTTTTCCGGACTTGTATACGCGCATCCACGCCGCGGCCAAAGTCGGCACCATGGGCCTCGGCAGCATCGTACTGGCGGCGGCCATCCACTTCAACAACCTCGGCGTCTCGATCCGGGCCTTTTTGGTCATTGCCTTCGTGTTCATGACCGCCCCCGTAGCGGCCCACATGATCAGCCGCGTCGGCTACAAGGTGGGTGCGCGCATGAGCCCGAAGACGGTTATCGACGAGTTGCGCGATGAAGACCAGAAACTTTAAATTCCTCAGGAAGCTGTCTCGCCATGCAGGCAGGCCGGTTCTGGCTCCATTCGGGGCAGCCCTGTATTTAGAGGATAGTGAAGGGCAAGCCGTGCAGACATGTGTGTCGAAGATAGGAGCGAAGACGGGCGTCTTTGATGTTTGGAGGGTCGCGCTCCGTCGCGACCGGTAGAAGAAGGTTCTGACAGAGCGGAACCCTCCAGAAGAGAGAAAGCCGACAACGAAGGACCTTTACTGCTTCTTCACCGGCGGCGGCGTGCGACCGAGGTGTTCGAGTACGGCTTTCATGTCTTCCCACACGTCCCGTTTGCCGTCGGGATTGCGCAGCAGGTAGGCAGGATGATACGTCGGCATTAAATCGATTCCCTGATAGCTCATCCACTGGCCGCGCAGTTTGGTGATGCCGGTTTGCGTGTTCAGCAGGCCCTTCACGGCGGTAGCGCCGAGGGCGACGATGACTTTGGGTTGCAGAAGGGCGATCTGCTCCTTGAGGTAGGGCAGGCAGGCCGTCATTTCGTCGGGCAGGGGGACCCGATTGTCGGGCGGGCGGCATTTCACGATGTTGCCGATGAAGACTTCATCCCGCTTGAAGCCCATCGCTTCGACGATCTTGGTGAGCAATTGCCCGGCCTTGCCGACGAAGGCCAGGCCCTGCTGATCTTCGTCCGCGCCCGGTCCTTCGCCGATGAACATGATTTCCGGATGGGAAGAGCCCTGGCCGGGCACGGTCTTGGTCCGGGTCTGGTGCAACGGGCAAAGCGTGCAAACGGAAACGCGTTTCGCAACTTCCCGCAAGGCCTTTTCCGCTTCCACTGCGTTGATCGTTGGTTGGGCCGGCGGCGCCGCAACTCGCGGCGGAGGAGGAGAGGTCTGCATGGGTTTTGCACTGGGCGGTACGGGCTTGGGGGCGACGGCCGGCGTTTTGTTTAGCAGACGCCGGGCGCTCTCGGCATCAAGTTCCAGTTCACGGGTCCCTTCATCGCGCAGATACTCGACATATTGGCGGATCTGCTCGACGGTCTGATCGTAGAGATTTGACGGTTCGTTTTGCACGGCGGAATTATCGGACGATCCGGCGGCAAAAATCAAGAGCGCTGTTTGTTCTTCTCCTCCTCCTCCTCCTCCTCCTCCTAATCCTAATCTTAATCTTAATCTTAATCTTTCTTAATCTCGTCTCCGACAAGACAAAGAGAGATTACGATTAAGATTAGGAGGGGGATTGTGAGGAACCTGCCGAGACAGGCTCTTAATCATAATCTTGCATCTAATATATCAAACGTGTAATGAGCATATTATGAAAATAGCCTTTGATCATGAGAAGCTGAATGTTTATCAGGAATCTATCCAATTTGTCGTTTGGGCGGATGAGATCTTGAAGGCCGTTCCCAAGAGTTTGGCGGTTTACGATCAATTGGATAGGGCCTCAACATCAATCCCCCTGAACATTGCCGAGGGGAATGGAAAATACACAGCTCCCGACCGGTGTCGATTCTTTGACATCGCTCGCGGTTCGGCGCTTGAGTGTGCGTCCGCCCTGGATGTCCTTGTGGCGAAACAACGGCTCACAAGCGAGACCTGTATCCAAGGCAAAGAAACCTTGATCCGGATCGTCTCTATGCTGGTCGGATTGATTCGAGGCACGTCGCCTGATCGGGTTCATGAGGAACAGAAAGAATATAGAACGAGATGAAAATGAGCTTATGAGCCTATCTCAGTGGGCGGCAGAGATAGAGTCTCTTCGAGGCAATCTTTTCCTAATCCTCCTCCTAATCCTAATCTTAATCGTAATCGTAATCTTTCTTAATTCTGTCTCCGACAAGACAAAGAGAGATTAAGATGTAAGCGTCCGGTGAACCCAGGGCGAGATCAAGCGGGGGCGTGGGCCTTTTGGAATTGGGCGGGCAGCAGTTCGTCGATTTG
>MHBK01000023.1 GCA_001804865.1 Lentisphaerae bacterium GWF2_57_35 | reverse complement strand
CGATCGACGCCGGGCCGCTGCCCACCGCGAAGCTCGCGGCAAGCCCCGACGAGGCCGTCGCCGCCAAGCCCACCTGGCCCGTTGTCGCTTGATCGTCCAGCTCATTAAAGGCAATGCTCTGATCCTGCTTGATCACAGTGCCAGCCAAGTAAACTACGTACGGCGACGTGAGTCCGTCGCTGACGATATGCACCGCCGCGGTATGCGTGCCGACGGCGGCGGCATCAAATACCACGCGGAACTCCGCCTGGGTTCCCTGTTCGATCGTTCCCGGCATGGCTTCCATACGAAATCTTCCCGCGCCGGCCCCGTTCGTCGTCACGCTACTAAGCGTCAGCAGGCCGTTGCCCGTATTGGCGATGGCCAGCGTGTTAGTCATCGCAGCGCCAAGATTCATCGCTCCGAAATCTGTGCCCTTGTCTTGAGTGGCGGCTTCTCCGCTGGCGATCACGACTCCGTTGGAACCCAGAATCTGCAAATCCACGGCTTCGTAGGTAAAAGCATCCGCTCGCACGGTCTCGCCATAGCTGACCGAATACACCCGCACCGAGCCTTGAGTCGCCGAGGAGGCTGTACCAACTCTGATCACGACCTGCGTTGACGATTGGCTCTGAATGCTCGCGGGAACGCCACACACCGTCACATTCGTGATATCGCTGCCGCCGCCCAGGTTGCGACCCAGGAGCACCACGTCATATCCGCCGGTCCATGAACCGGAGGAGGGAACGACGCCCGAATTTGGCGTGCTGTACGGATAACGATAAACGTTGGTCTGTACGGCGCTGTCGCCATATCCGCCGATCGCATACAACTGATCGTTAAAGGCCGCGCTCCCCAGTCCAAATCGCCCGGCCGGCAGGCCGGGAATCTCGGTCCAGCTTGTCCCATCAAACCGATAGGCATTCGTCAACGGAGTGGTTGTATCCATGCCGCCATAGACATAGAGGGCTCCGTGGATCACGCCCACCCCCATCGTGCGTCGAGCGGCGGGCAAGCCCGCTGCTTCAGTCCAGTTCGCCCCATCGAAGCGATAAACGTTGGTATAGCCGGATGAAGCGGTGATGGTCCCGCCGATCACATAAAACGCCCCGTCCAACACGCCGCCGCCCACTAGATAACGTCGTACCGGTAGAAACTTCGTCTCCGTCCAGTTGTCGCCGTCAAAATAATATACATTGCTGTGCACGGTCGACCCATACCCCCCTGCCACATAAAGTTTGCCGCTTGCCACACCAACCGCCATATCTCCGCGCGCGGCGGGCAAGCCTCGAACTTCAGTCCACGTGGCCCCGCTAAATCGGTAGACGTTGGTCATGTATGTGCCGGAGGTCGCGCCACCCACGGAATACAGCGTTCCATTCAGGTTCTGCACGGCATTCTCATTGCGCCCGGCCGGCAGGCCGTTCACGGCCACCCAGTTCGTCTCGTTAAAACGATAGACATTGGTCTTCCCGGTAGCGCCGCCGTCCCGCCCGCCGACGACATACAGTTGATCGTCCCACACTCCCACCCCCACGTACATGCGCCGCTCCGGCAAAGCGACCACACTCTGCCACCGCGTCCAGTCATAGGTATAACTGCCGATCGAACCTGTCGGGTTGTAGCGGTAGGCATTGCGAATCAGGGTCTCGCCTTCACTCGCCGATTGCACGGCGATGTCCACCGCTCCGTTCGTATGCGCCGGCATGGCGATGGCGATCCAGTTTGCGCCTTGACCGGTGATCGTCGCCGCTGCGCCGGCCACCAAAACATTCGTGATATCGGAGCCGCTGCCCAACGTCACATTCGTGATCGTAATGCTGTTTCCTCCGGCGCTCGGTCCGTTCAAAGGGCTGATCTCGCACGCGCTTCCAGACAGCCCGAAGGCATAATTGGGATCCGGGCTGTTGTTGACCGTATAGCCAGTGGGAGTGAAAGTTCCCACAACGTCCGGTTGGAAGACCACCTCAAACGTCACAGAAGCGCCCGTCGCCACTCCGGAGGGAGGATTTCTCAGCGTGAAATACGCCGCGCCCGCGCCCGCATTGGTCCAACTCGCGATGCTCAAGGGCAGGGTCCCGGCGTTCGTCGCCGCAAACAAATTCGTGACGGAAAATCCGACCGGAACGCAGTCAAAAGAAGCGCCCGTCACCTGAATGTCGGGCGCCAGGTACGTGAAGACATTGGAACGGATGATGGCCCCAAAACTGACCGAATCGATCCGGACATCGCCCACCCCCACGTGCGCGCCGTCCGAGGCGCCGGCGATCACAACGATCTGAGTCGAGCACTGGCTGACGATCGATTGAACGCTCACGCCGCAGAGCATGACATTCGTTACATCCGCCCCATTGCCCAGATTCGTGCCGATGATGACCACCGGATATCCGCCCGTCCATACGCCGGACGAGGGAGAAACGGCCGGCGATTCAATTCGGGCCGGATACCGATACACGTTGGAGACACTGGCTCCGTTCCAGCCGCCAATGCAGTAAATCTGGTCACGGAACGTCACGGCGCTGTTATGACGGCGGCCGGCCGGCAGTCCCGCGACCTCCGTCCAGGCCGTCCCATTGAACCGGAACACGTTCGTGCACGTAATGGACATAAAATTAACGCCGCCCAACGCATACAGATAACCGCCAAGTTCGGCGGCGGCAAAAAACATCCGGCCTTGCGACAGCCCGGCTACCTCAGAAACGGTTGCCCCATCATACCGAAAGACATTCGTGCGTATGTAATAGGGGGTCGTATTGCAGCCGCCCACAAGATAAAGGGAATCGTTCAGAACCCCGCCCGCCGTGCGCGCAGTGTTTGACGGCAGCCCCGCGACCCCGGTCCAATTCGTAACGTCATATCGAAACACGTTGGTCGTCGCATTGCCGTTGTAGGAGCCGCCGATCGTATAGATGGCATTGCTGATCGTGCCGGCTGAGAAATACGCCCGGCCTTGAGACATCCATTGAACTTGCGTCCAACTCGATCCGTTGAAACGAAAGATATTCGAGCAATTTTCGGAGCCCAAGGCCCCCCCGATGAAATATAAATGATCGTTCAGCACCGCCGCGCTCGCCGCATATCGGTTGGTCGGCAAAGCCGGTTCGGTTGACCAATTCGTGCCGTCAAAAGAATAAACGCGGTTGCTGATGACGGTTCCGATCTTGCCGCCCATGCAGTAGATCTTGTTGCTGAACACCACCGAGGCCATTTCGCTCAACGTGGAGGGCAGCGAGGGCGCATTCTCCCAGCGCGTCCAATCGTCCAACATCGGTCCGACAATCTCGCCCGCCGGATTATAAGTGTACGCGCCCGACAACGTCGTGTCGCCGTTATCCGAGGTTTGAATAACGATATCCTTCGCTCCTGCCGACCCGGATGGAGGCATCGCGATGGTCACCCAGTCCGGGCCGGCGTCTTGAATGGACGCCGCCACCCCGCCGACCAACACATTGGTCGCCGTGCCGAGATCGCCGTTGGTAATCGTGATGGCATTGCCGCCGGCATACGGCCCAACATTCGTGGAGAGCCCGTACGCCGAACCTTTCACATAGAGAATATAAGGCGAATTGGTGGTGGTGTTCGCTAGGGCAACGGCTGCTGTATGCGTCCCAGCCGCCGCACTTGAAAACACCATGCAGAAATTCGACGCCGTGCCGGCTTCAATCGCAAATTGCAAATCGGAAATTGCAAAGGCATCGCGGCCCGTTCCATTCGTCTCCACACCGGCGATGCTAAACGCCGTGCCGCCGCTGTTGGTGACCGAAAACCAGTTGGTCGCCGCACGCCCCGCCACGAGCGGAATGAACAAAGTGCCCTTGGCCGCAGCGGCGGCTTCGCCGTTCGCGATGGCTGCGAGATTCGTGCCCAACACGATCATTTCGGCCGAAGGCTGCGTATACGCATAATTCGCGCCGCCATTATTGCCGTAGGCGATCGTCTGCACATCCGCGTCCGCATGCGTGGGCGCAGCAAAAGTGGTCGTCAGGATATAATAGATTACGCCCGCCCCCGGTTCCTGAGCCGGAATGCCGGCCGACCAGTTGGTCCCGCTGCCGGTCGCTTCCACGAAACTTGACGAAGCCCACGTGTTGGTCGTGTACCGCACGTAAATCCGCTCCCCGCTGGGATCGCCGGAGGTCTGAATCGCGACGCTCACAGGGCCATTGCCAATCAGCCCCGAATTGTCCGATACCGACAAAATGCCGACGGGCTCGTTCGTGGTCTGCTGGATCGCGTTCAGCGTATTCTCGCCCCCGTTGCAGTCCTTCACCGTAAAGGTGTAGCGATACGAATTCACGGCGGTATAAGAACCGTTGTCGCCATTGGCATACAGCGTATCCAGCGCGGCCAGGCCGGGCTCGTCCCCATTGCCCCACTGGGGATCCCAATCGCCGTCCTCGTCGAACTTGAACAACCGCGGACCGGCCGCGCTTTCCTGAACCGTCACGCGAAACACCCCCGAGGTCTTCGTCATCGCCGTGGGCGCCCAGCCATTTACATCCCCGCGCAGATTCATGGTGTTGACCGCCCAGCCGGTGGAAGCGGACAGGAGAAAAGCCCAGGCGAAAAATTGCGCAGACCATACGGCTTTTCCAAGGATAGGAAGTCTTTCAGACGCGTTTTCCAATGATTGGAACTTTTTTGCTGCGTTTTTCCAATGATTGGAAAAACAGGAATGGAGGCTGAAGAGCTTGCCGCTTTGAATCATGCATAGACTCCTGTCATGATAGTTTCACACGCGATATGCAGGGCCTGCTGAACCGAAAAGGCCCCGCAACAAGTTTGAATCAGATTATTCTATCACGAAATCGTTTATGTAAGATACAGAGCAGATGGCTCTTTGTAGATAGCGATCGCTTCCGCAGTCCGTGGTGCAGGAAGATCAGCAGAAAGTCCGGCAAGGCGCCGAGGCCGCGGACCCTCAACGGGATCGGGAGGGACGGCGGCCTTGCCGTCCCTGTCTGCTATAACGAGGGACAAAAAAGTAGTTTTTCTCTTCCCGTTTGAGTCGTCCGGGGCGTTATGACCCGGGAATTTTCACTTCCAGGCGATAGAACCGGTTTGTCGGATTTGGAAAGATGTCGATGAACAGGTTCGTTTGCCCGGTCCCCTCGATCGGATCGGTCAACGGGGTCGCCAGTTGCCACGGGGTCAACTCGGGAAGCAGGGAATCGGCGTACCACACGAAATAGTTGCGGTTGGATTTCGAGTCGAAGTTCAAGGCCATGACGGAGCTTGTGCTGGACGGGGAGTTCAGCGCGGGAAAATCGTTGCCGCCGCGGGGGTTCGTGTTGGCAATGTATTCCTGCAGGTTGCTGAAGCCGTCGAAGTCGTCATCCTCGGCCGCGGAGAGGTCGCCAACCGAAATGCCCCACTGCCGTTCCCAGGAGTCCGGGATGCTGTCGTTATTGGTGTCGTCGTCGGACGCCGCATAAACCTGCCGCTGGGCCGCGAGCGTCGGATAGCTGTCCCTCGTGAAGGTCACCTCCAGCAGGTGAAGAAAGCCCGGGTCGCCGTTGTGGAGATTGGGCAGGGCCAGGCGGATGGCGTGTTCGTTGGTGGCGGCGTCGCGCGTAACGACATAGCCGGCGTTCGACTGCGCGAGGCCATCGATCGACATGACGAACCGCTGCGCCAACTCGGCGTCGTTGAGACCGGCGGCCAGGCCCTTGCTGAAATACGCGACCAGATTGCTGCCCACGCCCACGGTGGCGCTGTCGGCGGCGGGCTCGTGGACGAACAGGCGCACGCCGTTTCCGCCGGTGTCGACGGTGCGAATCAAGGTCGTGAAGTGTCCCTCGGCATCGCTGAGCGAAGGGTTGGCGGCGGAGGTCAGTTCCCGCAGTTGGACTTTGATCGTGGCCGTGCCCGTGGTCGGGATAAGGGTGTAGTTGAATTCCCACTGCTGTTCCAAGGCGCCGCCGGGCCGGGGCGCGGGCACAAGGCCTTTGAGCGCCTTCACCCAGGCGTTATTTCCGTTGGCCACGCCGGTCAGGGCGTCGTCGTTGCTGGCGTCCATATCTTCGATCTTGTACCAGACTTCCTCGACGCTCATGTCGGAGACCGCCTTCACGTTGTAGACGGACCCGGAGAGCATCAGGCCGTCCGCGGACGGGGACCGAATGGCCCCCTCGGGGCGCCGGGTGTCGTAGTAGAATGTCTGCGTCCGCTCCCGGTAGATCGGCGTGTCGCCCGAGGCGCGGCCCAGAATCGCTTTCGTGCGCAGCACATGCAGGCCCTCCTCAAGGCCAACGGCCATCCGGCCCCAATCGTTGTGCGGATAATACGGGATGGCGGCCGCATGGAAGTTCGTGATCTGAAACACCGTTTCCATTCGCGCTTTGATGTCGAGGTCGGCGTCGGTCCACGGGAAACGGCTGGGCGCGTTGTCGTCGAAGGCGGCAATTTTGTAGCGGAGTTCGCAGCCCGCCGGCAGTGCGGGAAGGGTTCCCTTCCACCAGTCCGGCGTGCCGCCTTCATCGTCCAGCCCGTTGGCCTCCCAGCCCATGGAAACGACCAGGGTGCTGCCTTTGCCGAAGCCGCCGCTGCCTTCCGGGTTGGTCCCGTTGGTCGTGTAGTAGATCAGCGCCCGGTCCGCCTGCAAGCGGTAGCCGATCTTGGCCCAGATTTCAATCGGCTCTCCGCCCGCGGCCTCGGGCGGCGGATCGAACGCCCGCGCCGAGCCATCGTGCTGAACATTGGTGGGGTCGTGAAGAATCCAGGTCACGGCGCCGTTCGAGGTGTTGTAACCGCCGCCGTTTACCCGCGTGAAGCCATTGGATCCAATTTTGCAGAGGTAAGTTTCCGCGCCCAGGGAGCCAATGACGTTGCGGCTGACGTCCG
Source organism: Lentisphaerae bacterium GWF2_57_35 (assembly GCA_001804865.1). GTDB lineage: Bacteria > Verrucomicrobiota > Kiritimatiellia > CAIQIC01 > GWF2-57-35 > GWF2-57-35. Next base: position 20,334 of record MHBK01000023.1, on the reverse strand, counting down.
CCGCGGCAAACTTCTCGGCGATGCGTTGGACGTACTTCATCTGCTCGTAGCCGAGGAACTTGTCCTTGGCGACGGCGGGCGGGTTGTCGCGGTCGCCGGGTTGCTGGGTCACATGGTCCATCTGGGAATTCAGGTCGATGCCGCCGTCGAGCTTCATGAGGATGTTTTCGGCCGAGCCGTCCGCGCGGGCGATGAACGTCAGGTTGGAGGATTGCGTGACGCGCGGGATGGCCAGGCTGTAACTGTAGTCCGAGGCGTTCGGGTCCGCGAGGCTGTACGGATTGAACGCCGGGTCGCCGTTGCGTCCGTCTTTGCGCGTCATCGTCACGCTTCCGGCTTTCGCGCCGTTTTCATAGATCAGGATGGGCTGGACTTCCTCGGTCAGCCCTTCGCCCCAGACCAGCGGCATTTCCGGGTTGCGCCACGAGAAGACATAATATTTTCCCGGCGCGAGGTAGATCGGCGAGTCGTCCATGTTGCGAAGCTTCCCGCCCGCGATGACTTTCACTTTGAACGGCCCGTCGTGGTAGGAATAGTTGAACAACCGCGCGCCCTCCGGGAAGACGGCGTCGACATCCTTGTTCACCCATTCGGCCATGTAGTTCCTGGCCATCATGAAGATCATCGTCACGCCGTGGTCGTTGTTGCCGAAGTCGGGGTCGTACCGCGAATACGAGGTGAAGTTCCATTCGCTCCAGCGGCTGCTCTGGTAGCCCCAGCCGAAGTGGCGATTGATGTCGAGCAGGTTGGGCAGGTAGCGCTGGTCGAATTCGCCGAGGAACGGGTTTTCCGCCGGCTTGGGAAACCAATCCGGGGAGCCGGACTGGTTGTAGCCGTCGGTGTAGACAATGGGCAAGCCTTCGCGCGTGAGCAGGAGGGCGTGAGCCTGTTCGCGGTCGCCGCCCCAAAGGTAGTTGTTGTCGTGGCTCATGACATAGTGCATGGACTGGTTGGGGTTAATCACGGCGTAGAACGGGTTGTCCATGCCGGCGAGGTTGGCGCCGATGTTGCCCTTGACGGCATTGAGGAAATCGTCGTTCGCGATCCGCATGCCCGCGTCCACGTAGTACATCTTCCACGGAGGATCGCCGAGATGCTCCCCGTAGAGGAGCGCGTCGTCGCGCGCCTGAACGTGGTCGAAGACCGTGTCGCGGTGATTGCCCCAGTCGCTGAATCCGCGCGAGATGTTGAACTGCTCCTGCGCCTGGCCGCCGTAGCCCCAGTTGGAGTTGTCTTTCGGGCTGTCCATCTTTCCGAAGAAATACGCGGGGACATGCTTGACCGCGTCGAGCCGGAACCCGTCCGCGCTGGCCTTGTCCGTAAACCAGCGGATGGAGCGGAACAGCAGGCTGTTCACGTCCTCCGCCACGGGATTGCCCATGTCATACCGGCCGTTGCCGTAGCCCCAGGCGGCAACCCGCCGGTCGGCCCGGCTGGGGTCGAGGCCGGTGTCGGTGAACGACTCGCCGGGCTCGCCTGCGTCGTGCTGGCCGTTGGCGTTGACGTCGGTCCAGTCGAAACGCCCGTTCGCGTTGGCGTCTGAGAACGGTTCCTTGTTCGCGAAGGTGTAGACGATCGACGTGCTGCCGCCTTGCACGACTTCAAGCGGAAGATCGGTGTCGAGATAGTATTCGGGGTTGTTGGGGTGGCGGAGGCCGGACCACTTCGCGTAGTTGTCGCCTTCGCTCCAGCCAAAGCTGTCGTTGGGGGTTTCGTGCGCGATGTCCTGCCCGAAGGGGTTTCGATTCAACACCTGCCACTCGTCATCCCACTTCGGCCAGCCATAATTTTCGTAGGTGGTCTCCGAGGTCCGCCGGAGGTGGAAATCCTCCGGGACGAAGCCGTTGGGCTGAAGCGTTCCCGGAAGTCCGCTGGACGTCGGGCCGCCGTTGTGGGCCATCACGTTGTCGAAATAGACGCGGAGCCCAAAGCGGTGCGCCACTTCGACCAGATATAGCAGTTCCGTTTCGGTTCCGTACTTGGTGGTGATGGAGCCGTTCTGGTTCTTGCTGCCCAGGTCGAACCGATCGTACGAATCGAAGCCAACGGAAAGACCGCCCCCCGCCTTGAACGGGGGCGGAAGCCACAGCGCCGTGTAGCCGGCTTCGGCCAGTTCGGGAATCCGGCGCGCCAGCTCCGCCCAGCCGGTGTTGAAATATTGAAGAATAACCTCGCCCGCGAAAGCGCGCCCCACGAGAAAAACGAACAGGAAACAAACACCCACCCATCGGAAACGCCGGCTCATGGTCCGCTCCATTGTTTTAAGTCTTTTTGACGTCGCTGGAAAGCAGTCTTCGCCAATATAGTAAAACGTTTTAGCAGGCCTGTAAAGGCCTGTTTTTTGGGGGTATCCTGACATAACCGGCACAAGGACGATCTCCCTTGAACACTCTCTTATTCGTGGGACGCTTTGCCTTCCGTGGGGCCACTCGGCTTATGACAAGACCATGAATTTCCTCACGAGACGCCGCCACCCGGCTTCGTTTTTCGTCCGGCCGGAGCAAGGTCGCTCCGGCTCCAGAAGCAGGAGCTTAATCCGATCGCTTGCGGTAGGCCCGCGGGGAACAACCGGTGCGTTTGCGGATGAGCTGAGAAAAATAAACCGGATCGGCAAAGCCGCACTGTTGGGCGATGTCGGCTACAGTCCGCTCGGTGCCTGCCAGCAGGCCACAGGCTTCGCGCACGCGCAGATTCAACAGGTAGGCATGCGGGCTGACGTCGGTTTCCGCTTTGAATCGCACATTCAGCAGCGTGCGGCTGATCCCCAGCGTTTCCTGCACACGCGGGATGCCGAACCCCTCTTCCCCATACCGCGTGTGCATCAACCGCCGGGCTTGATGGATCAGTTTGTCCTTCGCCGCCTGGCGCGCATGATCGGCGCTGACCAGCAGCAAATCCCGAACCGACCCGGCGGCCAGGCTCAAATCCTGCGGTTTGCTGCTGCGCAGACGCCGCGCTATCTGGTCGAGCACATCGAACGGCGGCGCCGAATCGCGAAAAACGCCCTCCCAAAGCCCGGCGGATAAACATTCCTGTACGGCGGATTCGCCGTCGAAGATCAGGTAGCGCACCTCGGTGCCGTCTTCCAGGGCGCGCATGGTCAGCGTCTTGCCCGGAAAAATCACGCCGAATTCGCCGGGGCGGACGGTATACGTCCCCTCCTCCTCGGTCTCGTCCTGATACACCCCGCGCAAACACCACAGCATGCCGACATAGCCGGTCGTAATCTTGGGAGAAAGATCCCCGCGCGGCGCGCGCATGTGCCCGACCCGCCGGGCTGCCAAATGCCGATGCGGCAGGGCGGATTGATCGCAACCGTGAACTTCTTCCTGGAAATATTTCATAAGCGCCGACCGTAAGAAACGTTATCTGTCAGAAAACTAAAGTTTTTGAAAGAAATCAAGATGTATCCTTTTTCTCTTGCACGGGTATGATAAAACCCGTTGTGTCGCTATCAGGTTTCGAACCGTCGCCAAGGAGATTGCATGAACGAAACGATGACCCGTTCCATTCGGTGTGTTCCCAGTTCCCACCTCTTGCTTCCACGATATCTGATTCTCACGCTCCTACTGCTCATATCCGCTTTCGTTGCACAAGCCGCTCCGACGCCGGCGAGCAGCCTGCCGATAGGATCGGTGGTCTACGACGCTTCCTGGTCCTGGAATGGCTCCCCCGTCGGCTGGCGCGTGGTGCATAGCAACTACAACGGCGTGGCCGGGACGATCACGCTGTGGGCCACCAATCCCGTGACGGGACGCCAGTTCTCGGCCGGCTGGTGGAACGATTGGCCTAACGTCGAACTGCGCTCCTGGCTCAACAGCACTTTTTATCCGGCCTTTTCCCCCGATTTTGCGGGCATCGTGCAAGATACCGCCGTGGGATGGACGCACAATACCCCGGCCAATGTGTTGGAGTCGGGCATTTGCACCGACCGCGTGTTTATTGCATCCCGCACGGAATTGGGAGGCACGGCATGGACGGGCGAAGGCTCGGTGCTGGCCTGGCTGTCGGATCCGGGCACCGCGGCCGCGCGGCGCGGCGCAGTGGCGGCGGGTTGGTATTGGACGCGCTCGGGCGAACGGGCTCAATATAGCGGATCATGGTATAATTTGTCGGCCTATGCCGTGGATGCGCCCTCCGGAGCCGGTTTTCCTGTTGGTCACTGGCTTGACCCCGCATTCGGCATCGTGCCGCTCGTCAACATTTCCGGCGCCGCGCAATTCGAACTTCAACCGGACGGCCGATACCTGCTGCTCGTTCCTCCGATGCTGGTGCTGGGCACCAACGGCGCCGCCGTGGCCAGCGGCGAGGCCGCCAGTCTGGTCAAAGGCACGGCCTTTCCGTCGGTCGGGGCCGGGTCCTACCGCGACCATATCTTAAGCATCACGAACAAAGGCGCTGCGGCCTTGCTCATCACCGGATGGATCACCAACGGGGCCAACCCGGATGTTTTTGCCATTTCCGATTTGCCGGTGGAAATTTCCGCCCACTCAAAGTCCAATATCACCGTGCGCTTCTCGCCGCCGGAGGCCGGCGCCTATGCCGCCAGCCTGATCGTCAGCAACGATTCGATCAACCCGGTCTACACCGTGAATTTCAGCGGCCCCTCAGCGCCGGATGCCGCGCCCATCATTTCGGGGACGCCGGTCTTCCCCGACATCGACGAGGACGACTTGAATAATCCGGGCGTGTTGATCCAAACCCTGATCGCGGATCATGTCGTCGTCAAGGACGGCGCGAACCCCGGCGTCGCGGTGGTCGGCGGCAATTACACCAACGGCAGCTGGGAAACCACGACGGATGGCGGCACCTGGTGGACGATCGACAACCCGCCCTCCGACACCAACGCGACCTTGCTCTATGCCGACGCCGTCACCCGGATCCGCTTCGTGCCCGCGGCGAACTATCACGGCGAAGCGACCCTCCGACTCCGGGCCTGGGATCGCACCGACGGACAGGCCAACCGCACCCGCTTCTTTCACATCGCCGAGACCGGCGGCCAAAGCGCCTACAGCACCAACGTGGCGGCCGCCGTCATTACCGTGCAGCCCCTGAACGATGCGCCCCGTCTCTACGAAGCGACCGGCGCCACGGTGGCCCAGTTCGACGGCGCGACCAGCTACCTGTCCATTCCGGACCTGAACTACAACCAGGTCTCGTTCACGATCGAAGGCTGGACGTACGTCACGCGCGTGGGCACCTGGAATCGTTTCTTCGATTTCGGCGCGGGCGAGAATCAATACAACATTCACGTCGCCTTTTCGGAAGGCGGCAGCGGAAAATTGATCGCCGAAATCTTCCCTTGGGCCTATCAATACTGGACCAAACAGCCGAGCAAGGCCGTCGAGGCCTTCCCGCTGAACCAGTGGGTGCATGTGGCGTTCGTCTACAACCACCCCCTCCAGCAGTTCCTCGTGTATTGCAACGGCGCGCAAAAAGCCGGCCGCAACGCGACGACGGGCAGCGAGCAAGCCAGCCGCAACAACTGCTACTTCTTCCGCAGCAACTGGGGCCAGGACGCCCTGACGCAAGGCAAACTGAGGAATGTCCGCGTCTGGAAAAACGCCCGCACCCAGTCGCAAATTCTTGCCGACATGAACCGGAACATCGCGGCGCCCGAAGACAACCTGGCAGCGCTCTACCTCCTGAACGAAGGCAGCGGAAATCAGGCCGTCGACCTCGCCGGCTCCAGTCGGACCGGCAGCCTGTTCAGCACCGCCTGGATTCCCCAGTATGGCTTTATGGCGGGGTTGTCCACGAAGAAGGACGCCGCCGTCTCCAAGGAGTTCAAAGTCAGCGACGAAGAGCAGCCGCTCGAGGACGTTGTGCCTACGGCCGCGGTTTCGTCAAATCCCGGCTTGATTCCCACCAATAACGTGGTCTTCACCGGCACGGGAGAAGACCGCACCATGACGGTCACCCCGGTCGCCGGACAAACCGGCGCCGCCACGCTGACCGTGCGGATCGACGACGGCACGGAATACAACGATTACACGATCGACGTGACGGTCCAGGAGGTCCCGTTGGTCACCACCGTGACCGTTACTTCGCCTGACGGCAGTACGGTGGCGGCCGGGTCCACCCTGCAAATAATCGCGGCGGTCAATCCGGCGAACGTGACGGATGTCGCCTGGTCCATCGTTCCCGGGACCGGAAATGCCGAGATCGATGCCTCCGGCGTGCTGACCGGTACGGCCGCGGGCACGGTGGTCGTCCGCGCCACCGCCAACGACGGCTCCGGCGCGTACGGCGAGATGACCATCACGGTGATCAAAGCCGCCCAAACGATCGATTTTCCAACCCTTGGAAATCAAGTCGCCACGAGCGTCCGAGGTTTGGCGGCCACGGCTTCGAGCGGGCTGCCGGTCTCCTTCGACGTCTTGAGCGGCCCCGCCCTGCTCTCCGACGGCACGAACCTGTCCTTCACCGGAGCGGGCACGGTCACTCTCCGCGCCACGCAGGCCGGCAACGACAGCTACTTCTCCGCGACCACGTCGCAGACGTTCTCCGTCATCAAGGCGCTGGCCATGGCGACGCTGTCCAACATGGCGCAGGCATACGACGGTTCGCCCAAAGCCGCGACCGCCGCCACCACGCCGGAAGGCCTGCCGGTAAGCCTGACCTACAACGGCAGTTCCTCCGCGCCGACGGAACTGGGCGCCTATGCCGTGACCGGCACGGTCGTGCACGCGATTTACCAAGGCAGCACGGACGGCACGCTGACGATCCTAAGCCTGCCGGCCATGACCATCGAAACGCTCTCCGGCCAAACGGTGCCGAACGGGTCCGCCGCTTCCACCACCTACGGCACCGACTTCGGATCCGTGGGAACCAACGCATATAAATCCGTTACCCTGGCCATCACCAACGGCGGGATGATCGATCTGATCGTCTCCGGCATCGGCCTCAGCGGCCATGGCGTTGAGTTCTTCACCGTGAGCAACCTGCCCAGCCGAGTGACCGCCGGTTCGGTCAGTAATTTTGTCGCGCACTACGCGCCTTCCACGCTGGGCGCGCACGAGGCCTTGCTGAGCATCACCAATGACGGACCCAGCGCCATTTACTCGCTCGCTCTGGCCGGTACGGCCCTTGAAGCCGGCGAGATCGGCTTGATCGGCGCGAGCCTTTCCTTCGAAGGACGCTTCAACGAGGCCGTCTCCGGCGAAGCCACGTTCATGGTCACCAATACCGGATCGGCAAGCTTCAGCTACACGAACGAGATCCGTTACGGTGCGTTCGCGGACTGGCTGGCCATCGTCTCGCCCACCGGCTTCGCGTCCGTCGCCGGAGAGGCCATCGCCCATACCGGCCGCGTCGATAGCGCCGGCTTGAACGCCGGCGCCTACGAGGCGACGAACTGGGTGACCTCCGCCGAAGCCGTCAATTCGCCGGCGCCCATGATCGTCCGCCTGACAGTCCAAAAAGGCACGCAGCACATCGAGTTTGCCGCCATCGGTCAGCAAGTCGCTACGAACAAAATCCAGATCGGCGCCACGGCTTCCTCCGGCTTGGGCGACATCGCCTTCCGCGTAGTCAACAGCCCGGCGGTTCTCATCGACAACACGAACCTGGAGTTCACCGGCGTCGGCACGGTCACTCTGATCGCCTCGCAAGCCGGCAACAGCAACTGGATGGCCGCCGCGGACGTCACGAACGCGTTCGACGTAGTGAAGGCAACGGCCACCGTGACTCTGACCAACCTTCTTCATACCTATGACGGATCGCCGCTCTACGCGTCGGCCATGACGACGCCGGGCGGGTTGTCGGTCCAGCTCACCTACGACGGCAGCGAAGCGGCTCCAAGCAACGCCGGCAGCTATGCCGTGACGGGAACCGTGGTCGACGCCACCTACGAGGGCTCTCAAACAGGCACGCTGGTGGTCGCTCAAGCGGCACAAGCCATCGACTTCGCGGCCATCGAGCCTCACAAGCTGTCCGCCTCGGTCGGGCTGGCGGCGACATCCTCCGCGGACTTGCCGGTCGCCTTCTCGGCAGCCGAGCCCGGTTCGCTCGACGGCACAAACCTGACCTTCACCGGCGTGGGCGACGTGGAAGTCGTGGCCTCTCAGGCCGGCGATGCGAATTATCTCGCAGCCCCTGACGTCACCAACGTGGTCAAGGTCTTCGACGTAACACCCTCCTCCGGCAGCCTGACCGGCGGCGAATCCGTCACCGTAACGAACGGATCGCTCGGTTCCGGCAGCGACATCGCGCAAGTGTTCGTCGGCGGCGTGCCCGCGCCTGCCATCACCGATCAAGGCGAAAACTGGGTGACGTTCGATACGCCGGAATTCACCCTGACGGGCCCCATGGATATCGCGATCCAATCCACCAGCCTCGGCGAGACCCTGTTGCCCAAAGCCTACCTGGTGACCGCGGCGGGCAACATCGCCTCCGTCACCCCCAACAGCGGCAACCGGCGCGGCGGATACTCGGTCGTCATTGTCGGCACGAACCTGAGCATGGGCATGACCTACGATGTGACCAACGTAACCCTGTGCGGCGCGGGCGCCGTCAGCATCGACAGCGTGGACGGCTCCACGCAAATCGTCGTCACCGCCGGCGCCGCCCCCACCGGCCTCGGCGACGTGCGCGTCTATTCCGCCAGCTTCGGCGAAACCGTCGAGGCCGACGCCTTCACCTACCTCATGCTCGACGCCACGCTCGTCATTCAATCGCCCTATGGCGTCTGCGTTCCGGTTGTGGGCAGCTATTCGAACTCCTTCGGCGCCATCATCACCAACTACGTCGCCGGCCCGGAAACCCACGGCACGACCCAGCTTGCCTGCTCCGGCTGGACCGTCACCGGTCACGACATCGCCGGCGGCGCGACCACCAGCATGGTCATGACCATCACCAACGACGCCGTCCTGACCTGGCGCTGGACCACCAACTACTACCTCACGCCCAGCGCCGGCCCCAACGGCTCCGTGGTGCAGGAAGCCGGCTGGCACGCCCAAGGCGCGGTCGTCGCCCTCGACGCCCAGGCCGACGCCTACTATCACTTCGCCAACTGGTCCGGCGATGCGTCGTCCTCCGACAACCCGCTGAACCTGCTCATGGACGCGCCCAAATGGGTGACCGCCCACTTTGCGGAAAGCTGGACCACCAACCTGCCCACCCCTCACCGCTGGCTCGCGGATTACGGCATCACCAGCGGGTTCGAAGAAGCCGTCACCAATGACCCGGACAACGACCGCATCCTGACCGGCTACGAATACCGCAGCGACACCTGTCCGACCAACGGCGACTCCTACCTGCGCATCCAACGCTACGCCACCAATACCGCCCGCTGGGCCGGCGGCACGGGCGTCGTCCAATACCTGGAAGGCAGCGCCGACGGCATGAGCACGTGGACCATCCTGGCCACCAACCTGCCCCCCACGCCGGTCACGAACGAAGCCCCCGTCCCCGCTTCGTCCTCTCTGGGCGTCTACCGCGTCCGCGCCGCGAGATAACCGGAATAACCGGACCGAAAAGCCCGAGGGATTCCCCTCGGGCTTTTTGGTCGGCTGAGGTGCGTCGAAAATCCCCGTCTTCGATAGAGCCACGCCTCCGGCGGAGCCGCGCCAACATTAGGAAATCAAAACGCGGCTCAGCCAGGCGCATCCGAATAGGCGCAGGAAACTCCGGCCACAGAGGGCCGGACTGCTGAAATCATCCCTAAGGCATTTCGCAACCCAGTTTCCACTTCACACTGATGGGCTTTGCACCGAGCCCATCCTAGCGTACGGGGGGGTGACTCATGAAAGACTTGGATCCGCAAAGATACGGACTGCTGGCCTTGCTGGCGCTCACGACCGTCAGCCCGCTGGCGTTCGTGCAGCTGGACGAACCGACCGTGCGCTTGAGCGTCTGGAAGATACTGGCGAAGACGGGATCGCTGGCAGGGACGGTCCTGCTGGTTTGGCAGCTGCTTCTCGGATTCAGGGGCTTTGTGTCCAGGATATTGCCGGACCTGATCTGGAACATCGAACTGCATAAGAAGCTCGGACAGTACGGCCTCCTGCTGATCCTGCTGCATCCGGTCTTTATCACCGTCTATTATTTCGACAAATTCGACCTCAACGTGTTCCACCCGGAAGCCGACATCTTCCCCTGGGTTCTCTTCGGAATAGTTGCCGCGGCCATCCTGCTCCTGATCGGGCTGACGAGCGTGCCGCTCCGCGAGAAGCTGTCGTACCGCGTTTGGATGCGCTTGCACCTGACGAGCTATCTGGTGTTGCCGCTGGTCTTTGTCCACAGTTACCCGATCGGCATGACGCTCCGGCAAACCGCGCTCGGGTCGGTCTGGCTCTTCCTCATGGCGGGGGTCGCCGCGATATACCTCTACCGGCTCGCCGGGACCTTCGGCCTGCTCTCGTACCGCTACCGGGTGACCCGCCGGGCGCCGGTGGGCGACGAAGTGATGGAGATCTGGCTGCGCCCGGTGAAGGGCCGGATCGTCCCGGTCAACGGGCAGTTCATGTACTTCCGACGCGGCTTGCTGAGCGGGAGCCACCCTTACACGGTGACCGAATATGTCCCCACCGACGGGAGCCTCGCTTTGACCATCAAGGCGCTCGGCAAGGACAGCCGCGCCACCCAGGACATGGCGCCGGGCGAGGAGGCGCTCCTGGACGGCCCCTATGGCGTGTTCGGACGCGGCGCGCTCGAAACCGGGCGGCCCCTGGTCCTGATTGCCGGAGGCATCGGGATCACGTCCTTTAAGCTGCTGGTCGAATGCGTGGAGACGCAGGCGGGCCGCGACGCCGTCCTCTTCTTCGGAAATCAACGCCGGAAAGACATCGTGTACGCGGATTACTTCGAATCGCTGAAGAGCGTGCGGGTCGTCCACGTGCTCAGCGACGAGCCGGATTTCAAAGGCGAGACCGGACTGGTGACGCTCGACCTGCTGCGGAAACACTTGAAGCGAGATTTGCCGGATTACGAATACCTGCTCTGCGGCCCCCCGCCCATGATCAAGATCCTCGAGTCCGACCTGGACGCCGCCGGCGTCCCCCCCGAACAGGTGCATCACGAGCTGTTCAGCATCTGAAGAACCCCATAAGCGACGGGATTAAAGCTTTTTTTCTCCTTTTGCCGCTTCCCAACCGAGCCCCGCCCTGCTATCGTCCGCGGCTCCATGTTAACCATAACCAATATGTCCAAACTATTTGGCGAACGCGTTCTCTTTGAGGACGTGTCGATCCAGATCAACCGTGGCGACCGCGCCGCCGTCGTCGGCGCCAATGGCGCCGGCAAGTCCACGCTCTTTTCCCTCATCCTCGGCGCCGACGTGCCGGACACGGGCGCGGTAGCCATCGAACGCAAGGCGACGATCGGGCATTTGCCCCAGGAAACCGCGCCCATCGGCGACGAAACCGTCCTGCAACTCGCCACCGCCATCACCCCCCAGGTCGCCGAACTCCAGCGCCGCATGAAGGCGTTCGACGCCGGCCACGGCACGGATGACCACGATTTTCACGAGGTACAGGAAGAATACGACGCGATCGGCGGCTACCAACTCGAGCCACGGGCCAAGACCATCCTGCGAGGGCTCGCCTTCCGCGACAGCGATTTCGACCGTCCGCTCAAGGCCATGAGCGGAGGCTGGATTATGCGCGCCCATCTGGCCCGGTTGCTCGTCCAGCAGCCGGACCTGCTGATGCTCGACGAACCGACCAACCATCTCGACCTTGAGTCGCTCTGTTGGTTCCAGGGCTACCTCATGTCCTACCCGGGCGCAATCCTGATGATCTCCCACGACCGTGAATTTCTAAATGCGCTCGCCGGCAGCATCCTCGATATCCGACAGCGCAAGGTGCGCCGCTATCGCGGCAACTACGACGAGTATCTCGTCCAACGCGACGCGCAGGCAGAGCAGTTGCTCTCCGCCTACAAGAGCCAGCAGAAGGAAATCGAAAAGCTGCAGGAGTTCGCGGACCGCTTCCGCGCCAAGGCCAGCAAAGCCTCGCAGGCGCAGGCCAAGCTCAAGCAGATCGACCGCATGGACAAGATCGAGGCCCCGGAACGCGACGGACGGACCATCAAGTTCCGCTTTCCCCAGCCGGTTCGCAGCGGCAGAATCGCCATCCATCTCAAGGACATTCATCACGCCTATGGCGACATGGTCGTCTACAAGGGCATGCACCTCGATGTCGAACGCGGACAGCGCATCGTGCTCGTCGGCCCTAATGGAGCCGGCAAATCCACTCTGCTGAAAATTTTGGCCGGCGTGCTGCCGGTCCAGTCCGGCACGCGCGAACTCGGCTTGCATGTGAAGACCGGCTACTACGCCCAGCACCGCGTGGAGATGCTGCAACCCAACCGCACCGTGCTGGAAGAAGCCAGCGACACGCCCCAGCCGCTCCCGGAGCAGTTCGTCCGGACCGTCCTGGGCTCCTTTCTGTTCACCGGCGACAACGTGTACAAACAGGTTTCCGTGCTCAGCGGCGGAGAGAAAAGCCGGCTCGCCCTCGTGAAGCTCCTGCTCGACCCGCCCAACCTGCTGCTGATGGACGAACCGACGACGCACCTGGACATGGCCAGCATCGACGCGCTCATCGCCGCGCTGGAGACCTTCGAAGGCACGCTCATCTTTATCAGCCATGACGTCTACTTCATCCGCAAGCTCGCCAAGCTGGTCCTGCACGTCGATGCCGGAAAACTCCGCCTGTATCATGGCGACTATCAGTACTATCTCGACAAAACCTCCGCCACCTCCGCGAAAGTCGCTTTGACCACCGCCTTGCCCACGCGCAATGCCCAACCCGTCCAGGCCCCCGCGCCCCGGCCTTCCGTACGCACGAAGGAACAGAAACGCGAAGAGGCCGAAGCGCGCAACGCCCGCTCCCGAGAGCGGCGCAACCAACAGCACCTCGTGGACAAGCTGGAAAAGGAAATCGCCCGCCTGGAGGCCCTCCAAGCCGCGCAAACCGCCGAGTTGGAAAAACCGGAGACTTACCAAGACGCCGGCCGCGCCGTCGCCCTCAACCGCGAACTCTCCCACACCGTCGAAGACCTCGCCCGCGCCACCGCCGAATGGGAAGCCGCCGCCACCCGCCTCAGCCAGTTCGCCGATGGACCGACTACGCCGTGAGCTGAAAAGGCAACCGTGACCCCACAGATGGCCCGGATTCGCCTAAACAACCCTTCGCTGGACAATGACCCCATCTTGTTGATCATAGGTGACCAGCAGCGCTCCTGCGGCCGCACGCGAATCAAAAAGCTCCTCCACCAGTTCCGCTTCGCCGGGCCAGGGAAAAACGTAAATGACGTCGTACTCCTCAATCTCGTTGTCGCAGTCGAATACACGAACTCCTCGCGCGAGTTCGGAGGGGAGAGGCGTGCTCTCGGAAAGCGCCACCGTATTGCCAACGCCATCGGTCGAGTAATCGTACTCCTCAGGGATATAACTGCCGCATACGAAGCGAGATTCCAAGTGGAAGTCAGCGGCAAGCTGTCGTGCGTTCTCCACCAGCGATTCTTCAATTTCAATGCCGCAGGCGTCAAACCCGAGCATCGAGGCCAGCGACGTAATGACGCCAAAGCCGCTGCCCCATTCACAGAATGTGCAACCCAATGCCAGCCGATCTTCGCTCACGGCGCGGAGCGCCCGGTAGGCCTCTCGGGCATCGCTCGCCACAAATCGGGGAACCCTCAACTTGGTTTGACGGGCCAAATACAGATCGATCCGTCGACTCGCCTCTTCAATGAACGCCTCAACGTCCAACGGGAGCGCGGTCTCAATCGGCCGAATCTTCACATCCTCTAGCGACATGAGCAGATGGTAGGATGCCGGCACGAAAGAGGGAACAAGAAAAGCGCCATTTTTCCAATCATCGAATAAAACGACGGACAAGTATCCTCGGCGGGAAGATTTCGCACACCGCCATCAATTCGTGAATCTGGAGATGGGACACTTATGGACCCCGTTCTGCCCGCTCTGATACGCTGATTGTAAGAATCAATTTTTGAGCTCAAAAATCGCTCCATACGTGGCTTTGGAAGCGATCTCTTTTATGTACGCCGATAAAGGCTAACAAGTTACCGTGGTCCGACCCGAATTCCCGTGGACCCGAATTCCCGTGGTCCGACCCGAATTCCAAAGCCGGTTACGGCTTCTGCACGCCCAGGCGGTAGTGAATCATCCCATCCGCCCCATGCGTCGCATCCGTCCAAACGCCGTTCGGCGGAAGATTATTAGTGATCAGTGACCAGTGACCAGTGATCAGTGAATTGGTGTTGCCGTCAATCGAGTACAGGCGGCCCGACACGCCGTTCCAGCGCAGGACGAAACCCGAAACCTGAGACCTAAAACCTGAAACCTGAAAGAAGGAAGCTGCATTCGTCGGATCGGTGCCGGCGACGTATTCCTCCCAGGCGGCCATGCGGTCGCCGTCGGCGTCGTTAGCCTCCGCCGCGTCGAACGCGTTCGTCCAGCCGTACTGCCCGAGCCAGGCTTCCGGCGTGCCGTGCGAGGCGAAGGCGTCGGCGAAGGAAACGGAAATCGTGCCGTCAACGATGACGTTGTTCCACCCGCTCGTGTAGATCTTCGCATGTCGCGCGGCCGCGTCCTCCGCGCCGTTGGTGAGCAGGCGGTCGATCCAGCAATACGAATCGGCCGCGACCAGGAAGCTCGCGTTCGATCCGGTCGCCACATACACCGCGCCCGACGGGCTGATCGTGCCGTGCGCCCCGGCGGAGGCCCAGATCACGGGCCAGGTCGAGATCGTCACGATGGACGTGTTGTTCGCGCGGTACGGATCGTGAAAATAGGTGCTGAACACCCTGGCCACAGGGGTGAACACGCCTTGATTGGTCACGCAGGCGGTGATCTTCATCACGTCGGGGGAATCGGTGATCCACTGATTGGCAATGCGCCATTTTCCATCCGCCGTGTTATACGTTCCCTCCGAACCCGACTTGTCCTGGCTGACAAACGCCAAACCCACCGGCAGCACGAATTCGTTGGTTATGGCGTAGGCGGAGTATCGCGGTCCCAAGCTGCGTATAGAGATGGTGAACGTGACGTTGCTTCCCACCAGGGGGTGCGTGTTATCCACGCTCATGGTCAGTTCGACGTCGGCGGCTTCTCTAATCGCGAAGGACAAGTTGGTCATGTCGTCTTCCACAACCGGATAATTGCTCGGGGTGGAATCGATGTCGTATTCATTGGCCGCGTACACCTGCGCCACCTGCTGTAGGTTCCCGGTGAACGTGACCAGGGCGGTGAACTGCACCGAAGTCGCCGCGCCGGCAACCAGGTTGGCCGTGCTCCAAAGGCCGTTGGTGGTGTTGAACGGTCCGCCACTACAGCTCAGGTAGCGTAAGGCATTGGTCGGCTTGCAGAAATTCTGCACGATGACGCCCGTCGCGTCGTCCGGCCCGCTGTTGGTCAGGCGCAGGGTGAACTGGATGGGATCCCCCATGTTGGTCGTGCCGTTATCCATCGTGAGCGAAAGCGCCAGATCAATCACCGGGATCTGCGGGTTGGGCGAGAGGTTCAGCAGGACATGATGGTTTCGACGGTCCCCACTGGCGCAAAAAGCGTCCAGGCTTCCATTGCCGTCCAGATCGCCCGTAGCGACACAGTACATGCCGGTGGACTTGCAGACGATGACGCCCGTCGCGAACGTCCCATAGCCGTCGTTGCGCATTATGTAGGGCGCCGCTGTTTGTTCCGTCGAAAGCAAAGCATCGAGATCGCGATCCGCGTCAAAGTCGCCCATGCTCAGGGCGCCCTGCTGATAGGCGTTTTCGAAAGCGGGGAAAGTCGACGACTTGGTGAAGTGGCCGGCGCCGTCGTTGAGCCAGCAACTGCTGACGACGTCCCGGACCACCAGGTCGAAGTCTCCATCGCCATCCACGTCGCCCGGTTCGATGTTGCAGCTTAAGAAACCCAGGTTCAAGACTTGGCCCAGCGTGAATGCGCCGTGGCCGTTGTTGAGCAGTACGGTAACATGGGCGTAGACCGCGCCAACGTTATCGCCGTCGCCGACGAGGGCATCCAGGTCCCCGTCCCCGTCGATATCCGCGAGCCGGCTGCTCGACTGATCATAGATTCCCTGGATCCGAACGCCACGCGTGAAGTGGCCGCTGCCATCGTTGAACCAGGGCGCGACGCCGTTGCCGTAGTAGCTGTCTGGATCTTTCAGGAAGAGATCGAGGTCGCCGTCGCCGTCGAGATCGCCGACGGACGGAAACCCGCCCTCCGCTGCGATCGAGTTGGTATCGATGGCGAATCCGCCGTGCCCATCGTTCCACAACAGGGCGCAGGGGCTGTAAGCCGTGTCGCGGAAGCCCAGGACCATGTCCAGATCGCCGTCGCCGTCGAGATCTCCCGGCGCCATACCGCAGCTGCCGCTCTCGGTATAGAGGTGAGGAAACATCAAGTCGTGACTCATCGTCATACCGCCGGCGCCGTCATTGAGAAAGACCTGCACGACGCTCTGCGTCAGCGCAACGTAGTCGAACGATACCATCCCGTCCAAATCGCCGTCCCCGTCCAGATCGCCCAAAACGGCATCCGACGGATACTCGCTCGGCGCCGCCGCATCCAGCATCCGGACGTAGAACAAGCCGGTGCCGTTCGTGGCCTCCGCGATGAATGACCAGACTTCGGGGTAAAGACGGCTGAGGCCGTTGCTGGAGAGGACCGAGTCGGTCACCTCGGCAAAGATCGTCTCGCCCGCCCCGAAGGCCGCTGCCGGCGTGAAGGTGGCGCTCAGGTTCGATCCGTCGACCGTCACGGCGCCGGCAAGCGGCCCGCGCGTCCGGCTCCACAGCTTGAAGCTGTTCGTGTTGACGGTAGAGGGATCGACGGCCTCGCTGAACTGAGCGCTGACCGTCGAGGCGCGTGTCACCGGGTTCGACCCGTTATGCGGCGTCGTGTTCGTGACGAATAACGGAGCCGAATAGGTTCCCTGGAGGTTGATCCGGAACGGCGTGCCCGTCCAGGACCCGTCGAACCCGAGTTCGGCAGATTGCACGCCGGCCCCTGTCGGTTCGAAGACGATACGAAAGACGAACGAGCTCCAGGCGGCAAGCACGGTCGGCGTGTCGAGCAGACGGAATTGCGACGCCATCGTGCCGTTGGTCCAAATCGACGGCACTTGCAGATTCACCGGGCTGGCGTTGGCGATCACGAAAGTATTGGTGACGCTGCCTCCGGTCAGAATGCCGAAGTCCGTACCCTTCTCCACCGACGGCGCGTCATCGTTGACCAGCAGCGTGCCGTTCGTGCCATACACCTGCATCGACGGCCGCGAGTTCCAGAACATGCGGACGCCATTAGTCCCCAGCGCCACCACCGCATCCAGGTCGCCATCGTTGTCCAAGTCGCCGAGATCCAGGCCTTCCGCCGTCGGAAGCGCGCCCAACGTCTGCACGGTGACCTCGATAAAGGTCCCCGCGCCGTTGTTCAGCCACACGGAAGAGGGATTGTCACGGCACAACTGCACAAGGTCCAGGTCGCCATCGCCGTCCAGGTCGCCCAGTTGAACGATCTTTCCATCGCCCGGAATATTGGTGAGCGTACTGAAGCTTCCGCCGCCATTGCGATACAACCGGGCCATCGAGAGAGTGCGGCCGAGAGCGACATCCAAGTCGTTGTCGCCATCGACGTCGCCCAAAGCCATGGACGTCCCTGCCACGAGCGTCCCGTTGGATGAGAAGGTTCCTGAGCCATTGTTGGTCCAGACCACGGAATTTTGATTGCTATATACGATAATGACATCCAGCGTCCCATCGCCATTGATGTCGCCGGCGGCGGCATCACAGCCGCGCGCCAATCCCAGGGAATTCGGGACCGCGGTAAACGATCCGCTGCCGTTGTTTCGCCACAGTCGATTCGTCTGGCTGTCGTTCACAATCACCGCGTCGAGATCCCCGTCCATGTCGAAGTCCGCCAGCGTCGCTGCTCGGCCTGAGTTCGTGTTGTTGAGCGTATTGCCCGAACTGAAGACCCCGCTGCCGTTATTCATGAAGACCCGGCTGTTCGCCTGCCAGTTGACCAACAGGGCGTCGAGATCGCCATCGTTGTCCAAGTCGCCCAAGGCCACATCGGTCGCATTTCGGCTCGTTTGCAGCCGTTGTCCGCTGTCGTAGAGCATGCCGGCGCGGTTGTTCGTCCAGACTTCGCAACCGCCTGTGTAGTTCGCCACGAACAGGTCCAGCCAGCCGTCGCGGTTCACGTCGCCCAACCCCACCGCGCGCGCATCATTGGTACTCAGCCGTCGGCCGCTGTCGCCCAGAAATGCAATGCTCACGTTGCTGACTGCGGTCTGGAACGACCAGGCGCAGGCCGAGGTCACCGAAGCTTCCCCCGCCGCGTTTTGAATGCCGGGTGCGAGGGTAGCGAATACCGACTCCCCCGGGCGAAAGTCGGTTGATGGATTCAAGGTCGCGGATTTGCCGTTGGTACTGACGCCTCCCGAATGCAGGCCGCTCTGCCTCCCCCACGCCTTGAAGCGGTTGCTGATCGACGGGATGCTGATGCCGTCCGTGAACCATGCCGAAAGATTCGCTCCGGGCGCCACCGCGCGCGCCGCATTCACCGGGCTTTTGTTCGTGAGCAGGACCCCGGGACTGCTGCCGGCCAGGTTCATGACAAACGTATCGTGCCAGTCGGCAACGTTGATTTGCCCCGCGTGATCGCCTTCGGATCGCGGGTCATAGGAGACGTTGACGTTGAGGGTGATATACGACCCCCCGCCGTCGACGATGTTGGTGGACATGCTGAAGTACGGGCCGGTCACCTGGCTCACGGTGATCGTCGAGATGCGTGGATTGTAAACGACCTGGAAGGTGCGAGTGATCGGCGCCGATCGGACCGGCAGGTTTGGGTACAGCGTTCCGGAGGCGGCGGACGGCGGCACCCCGCTGGCCATCACGACGTCGTCCACGCCTCTCACCCAGAATAACAACTGCGCCGACGCCGGCGCGGTGAACGCGAGCAAGGTCCCCGCGAGTATAAGGTGACGAGAAAAGTTTCGAAACGACAAAGCCCCCACCCCGATATACGACATACCACTCCTCCTCCAAACGGATTTCGGCAACTCGGCACGACTTGAATCTTAGGTAATAAATTGTGACTAAAAAGCTTATACCATGCCCCTTAAGAGGAAGCAAGGCAGGGGAATTGGGAACTGATTCTGTGGAAGAGAAGGATTTTCAACGCCCGCCTGCACCTGCCCGCAATGCTTACGCATAGCGTTGCAGGCGGGACGCTATCCTCTAAACACAGGGCTGACCCCGCGCTGACCCACTTGAGTTCCAGTTTCTTGGGGGGGTAAGAGAGCATTCCCTCTTTTTGGAGCCGGCCTGCCCCCAGGCCGGTGAATTCATATCGAAACCCGCTCGCTTCAATGTCTATGGTCGATTCTGCTGAAAAAACGCCGGTTCACAGAGCCGGCCTACAGAATAAGATAAAATGTTGGCCTTTTGTTGCAGGCCGACTCTGCAACGAGAGTCGCATGCTGCAGCAAAGTCGTCGCGAAGCCCTCGCCTCACCTTGAGCTCCGTCGAAGGGTCTGGCGCAGGGGCATGATCAGAACCCCGGCGGGACAGACCCGCCGGGAGCCTGATTCCTCCATCCCGGAGTTTTCCATTTCGCCCTTTACTTTGCCGCGCCCCCAGGTATGATAAAGTTTACCATTTTTTGACAAGGAGCCGTATCCATGAAGAAGTTCCTATTGAATCCGTGCCGCGGGGGTCGGTGTTCGCGCGTCGCTTTGTTGTTTATGCTGTGGTCCATCGGCTGGATGGCCGCGGGCGCGGTTCGGGCCGATACCCATTACGTCTCCCTCTCGGGCGCGCACCGGCCGCCGTTCGTTGACTGGGCGGACGCCGCAACGAACATCCAGGCGGCGGTGGACGCGGCGGAGGACGGCGACGCGGTGCTCGTCAACGACGGGGTGTACGAGACGGGCGGGTATGTCCTTCATGACGGCTTAACGACGCGCGTGGTCGTGGCAAAAGCGATTTGCTTGAAGAGCGTCAACGGCGCGGAGTGGACCACGATCAGGGGCGAGGGGCCTTTGGGACCGAACGCGGTTCGATGCGTGTATCTCTCGACCAACGCTCAACTCGCGGGCTTCACGATCACCAATGGACACACTTTGACGCGGTCGGCAAGCATCAGTCTTCCCCAGTTCGAGGGCGGGGGCGTCTTCGCGGACGGACCGGTCGTCATCTCGGACTGCATTCTCTCGGGCAACAGAGCAGCCGCTATCGGCGGAGGTGTCCGCTTTCGTTCCGAAGGCGTGGCGGATCGTTGCGTATTCCGGGGGAACAGCGCCGGAAACAGCGCCGGCGCATGCTCGATGGGTACCGCAAGGAACTGTCTCTTCG
>MHBK01000022.1 GCA_001804865.1 Lentisphaerae bacterium GWF2_57_35 | reverse complement strand
AACCAGGACTCCAACAGAAGATTAGAAAGATGCAAAAGGCTTTAAAGTCTATTGTCTATGCCTGACACCGGTGTTCAGTGACACCGGTGTTCAGTTGACACCGGTGTTCAGATCACTCCGGCGCGCAGATAGCGCCAGATCAACCGCACCACCTGCCGGTCGCGCACCTGACGGGTTACCCGTTGCATGAGGATATCGAAATTGACCGTGTCGAAGAACTTGGCCAAGTCCATATCCACCGCCACCGGGTACCCCTCTCTCAGGTATTCGCGAGCCTGCCGGAGGGCGTCGTGCGCTCCACGCCGTTTGCGGAAGCCATAGGAATAATCCGAAAAGTCCGGATCAAACAACGGCTCCAGCACCTGCGCGAGCGCTTGCTGTATCACTCGATCGAGCACCGTGGGAATGCCCAGGGGCCGTTGCCCCCCGTCGGCCTTCGGGATATGCACCCGTCGCACCGGCTGGGGCCAGTACGTACCGGCTTCCAGCGCTTTCTTCACGAGGCCCCATTCCGGCGAACGCACGAAGTCCGGGAAGAGTTCGACGGTCATCCCGTCCACTCCCGCCGCTCCATGATTCGCCCTCACTTGTTCCCATGCGCGTTGCAGGTTCTTCGGTGCAAGCACCTGCGCCATGAGATTCCCGTTCAAGGCAGAGGGGTCCGCGGCCAGACAAGCGTCGGCTCCGTCGTTCGACTTCTTCACTTTCGTTGCGGTCACGGTCTCTTCCTTGTTCTTCCGTTTGGCCCTTCGCTCCCTTCCGCGTTGGCGGAATCTCGTCGCTACTATGGCCGCTGCTGACTCCTGCCCGAGGACCGGCGGATGTCTCCATCCACCGCGCCGGCGGTTACGCAAGCGTTCGCCCCCAGCCGATGCCGGACAGGTCTCCCCAGATAAGGTGCGCAAACTTCCCCCGCAGTGCCCCGTCATTTACCCTGCCCTAGATCAGTCGGACTTCACTCGTGTTGTGCCTGCTCGTCCTCGGGCTGAGCCTTCTATGACGTTTCTATTCGTGGGCTCGCGGTTTTGCTCCAGACTTCCTTTAGCAGGAACCTCGCGGTTCCAACCTTGTCTTTCACTAACAGTTCATCTATTCTGACCTCCTGTAAGGGACTTGAATCCTTTAGTTTGCGCCCATGCTGGGCGTACACAAACCGATGGAGAACTACAACTTTTCGCTGGGCGAAAAGTTGAGTCTCATCAGGGTCGTTCGCAGTCAGGAGATGAAACGGAAAGGAGAGTCGTTATGCGTGTAATCCGATACGCAATAGCCGCGCTTCTGGCGGGAACGCTGGCGGCGCGGGCGGGCGATACGGGAACAGACCCGGCGCACAAGTACGCCTGGGACGAGAATGTCGGCTGGCTGAAGTTCAAGGGGACCTCGCCGGATTACGGCGTGCGCTCGATGGCCTTCTACACCCAACCGAAGGGCACGCCGAACTGGTGGCTGGACTATCATGGCGTGAATGAAGACTATGACGCCGGGGACGACGTCCCAGCCTCGGACAAGTACGTGATGGACACCGACCCGAATGTGGCAGGCGACTATCTGCGCATTACATCCATCTCCAACGCACCGACCGGAACAGATGTGGCGTTCACACCTGCCTCCACACGGCGCTACTACACACTGACCCGGCGGGACGACCTGACCCAAGGCGGATGGAGTAGTGTGGCCGATCAGGTTTCGGTCCAGTACGGCATCGCGGGAGAGAAGACGATGCAGGACACGAACGTCGCGTCGCAGGCGTTCTATACCGTGGAAGTGGCGGTGGCGCCATGAGGGAAAGAGCAATCGGAGGTCAGGACTTTACATCGAACCAATCGAAAGGAGATCCACAAATGCAGGCAACAAGACAATGGATGATGGCGATGGTAATGACCGCGAACATGATCGCGGCAGTCGGCGCACGCGCGGGCGATCTGACACCTCCGGGCGCGCCCGGATCGACGATGCATACGCTGGATGAGATCTATCAGCAACTGCTGGCAACCCGGCTCCAGGTCGCGGATACGCAGCAGCAGGTGGCCGATCTCGAAGCCCGGCTGAACGCCGATGGCAAACACGTGACCGTTGGCGACATGGTATTGATTCCGGCGGGCAGCTTTGTCATGGGCGCGACGACCAACGTGGGGCACGAAACGATCAGCGACGCCGCACCCCAGCACACGGTGATGGTGAGCGCGTTCTACATGGACAAGTACGAGGTGACGAGCAACCTGTGGGCGGGGGTGTATACCTGGGCGACGAACAAGGGGTATGCCTTCGGGACGGGTTGGTGCGGCAAGGCGGCGACTCATTCGGCGCACAGCGTGGACTGGTACGATGCGATCGCCTGGTGCAACGCGCGGAGCCAGCGGGACGGATTCACGCCCTGCTACACCAACGCCAACGGCACGGTATACACGAACGCCGCCGGAAACAGTTTTGCGGGCGGGTGCAACTGGGCGGCGAACGGATACCGTCTGCCGACGGAAGCGGAATGGGAAAAGGCGGCGCGCGGAGGCGTGGCCAATCGTCGTTTCCCGTGGGATGACGCCAACACGATCCAGCACGCGCGTGCGAACTACTATGCCCAGCCCTCGTCTTACACATACGACACGAGCCCGACGACGGGGTACCATCCCTCCTACAATACTGGAGGGACTCCCTACACCAGTCCTGTCGGTTCGTTTGCGCCGAACGGATATGGGCTGTACGACATGGCAGGGAACGTATTCGAATGGTGCTGGGATTGGTATAGCAGCACATACTACACCAGCTCTCCCGGCACGGATCCCGCCGGACCCGCCAGCCCCCTCACGTATCGGGTGCTGCGGGGCGGGTCGTGGTACTTCGCCGAGGCCTACGCGCGGGTCGCGATCCGGCTCAACCTCCACCCGGGCGACGAGTACGACTACCTTGGTTTTCGTTGCGCGAGGGGGCTCTGATTCCCTTTATTCTTTAGTTCTTTTTGCCCTTTGGGGGACTGGGGGCGTGAGCCCCCAGCGATTCGAAATTTTCTGAAACGGATAACATCTTAACCAAGCTGCACGACCTGCTGCTGTACGTGGTGCCGGTGCTGGCGAAGTTCCCGCCAGAAAGAGACAAGATAGAGATGCGAACCATGCCCTGCTGAACGGACATAGGGGTCACGGACATACCAGTCCCGCCTGTGTGCATTTTTTATACACAAATTCTCCAAGAGAGTCCGGCAGCCAAACGAGTCGGAATTTCTTATCCGTGGGACGCGTTTTTTTGCCCGCCACACGGCCTCAGAAAGCCGAAACACCCGTCTTCGGAGCGGTTGACGGCATTTAACGAATCCCCTCCGCAAGGCTACATTTGTATTGTGAAACATTTCACAATGTGAAAAGCTGAACGGGCAAGTTAACCCAAGGGATTCCAGGAATGACTTCCGAGAAAACCATAGGACGATTGGTGGTTTACAGGCGGCTGCTGAATGACCTGAAGGCGCAGGGCGTGGCATCGGTCCATTCCCAGCGGCTGGCGGAACTGGCCCGAGGCACGGCGGCGCAGGTGCGCCGGGATTTGATGGGGCTGGGACAATACGGCACGCCGACGCACGGCTACGACGTGGTCCGCCTGCTGGAAGGGCTGCGGGAGTATCTGGATTCCCCGAAAACCCAGGGCATTGCCCTGGTCGGCATCGGCCATCTCGGCCAGGCCATCCTTTCCTATTTTGCGGGGCGCCGTCCGCGGCTGGCCATTCAGGTCGCGTTCGACAAAGCTCCCGCCCGGATCGACTGCACGCTGCACCATTGTCCCTGCCATTCCATCGACCGATTGGAAGCCGTGCTGCACGAAATGAATTTGAAACTGGCCATTGTCGCCGTCCCGGCCGAATCGGCCCAGGAAATTACCGATCGACTGGTCAAAGCCGGCGTGCGGGGCCTCGTCAATTTCGCCCCGGCGCCTTTGAAGACGCCGGAAAATGTATTTGTAGAAAACATCGATATAACCACCTCCATCGAAAAAGTGGCGTTCTTTGCCATGCAACGAACCCGCGTTGGAGGCCGCAACCGAACCACCGCGGCAAGCCGGAGAGTGCCGAACCAGGAAGTGAGGGCCCCATGATCGCCGAAAACAAACCATGCGAGTGTTGCCAGGAAGCCGCTTCGACCGAAGAGCTGTACAAGCGCCTGGATGACGTGATGAAAGAGTATCGCAGCAAACCCGGAGGCTTGATTCCGGTGCTGCAAATCGCCCAGGGCCTGTTCGGATATCTGCCGGACGAGGTGGTGCAGCGCATCAGCCGGGGCCTGAACAAGCCGTACAGCGAAGTGGCGGGCGTCATCACGTTTTATTCTTTCTTTTCCACCCGGCCGCGCGGCAAGCACATGGTGCGCGTCTGCCTGGGAACGGCCTGCTACGTGCGCGGCGGCAAACAAGTGCTGGACGCCTTCAAAAAAGAGCTGGGCATCGAGGTCGGCGAGACGACGGGCAACCGCTTGTTCACCCTGGATGTCGCCCGCTGTTTCGGCGCATGCGGCCTGGCCCCGGCGATCATGATCGACGACGAAGTTTATCAACGCGTCAAACCGACCAAAATCAAAGAGATTTTAAGCAAGTATCAACAGCCGGCGACGGCTGAAGGGAAAGGATCCTGACCATGTCCCGGAAAATCAACAATTTAAAAGAACTGCGCGCTTTGCGGGACCGGGTTTTCGCCCAAGACTGCCTGACCCGCTATTTCCATTTGTCGTCGATCCGCGAGGTCGACCTGGTCACCCATCACAAACGGCTGGAGACGGAGGATCGCTTCAAGACCCACATCCTCGTCTGCGTCGGCGGCGGGTGTCTGGCCTCGGGCTCCAAAGACATCAGCCAGGCGTTTCACGACGCCATTAAACAGCACGGCTTGTCCCGGAAGGTCAAGGTGGTGGAGACGGGCTGCATGGGCCCCTGCGCCGAAGGCCCCGTGGCCAAGATCATGCCCGACGGCGTGTTTTACCAGAAGCTGAAACCCGCGGACGCCGCGGAGATCGTCGAACAGCACATTCTGAACGGCAAAGTGGTCGACCGGCTGATTCATCATGCCCCTGAAAACGGCAAGGGCATCGCCAAGGCGGACCAGATCGAGTATTTCAAAAAACAGAAAAAGATCGTGCTGCGCAACTGCGGGCTGATCGACCCGCTGAGCATCGAGGAATACATCGCCCTCGACGGTTATCAGGCGCTGGCCAAGGCCCTGACGAAAATGAAGCCGGAAGAGGTCGTCGACACGGTCACGCAATCCGAATTGCGCGGGCGCGGCGGCGGCGGCTTTCCGACGGGGATCAAATGGAACCTGACGCGCAAAGCCAAGGGCGACCAGAAAAATGTGGTTTGCAACGCCGATGAAGGCGATCCGGGCGCGTTCATGGACCGGAGCGTCCTGGAAGGCGATCCGCACAGCGTAATCGAAGGCATGGCGATTGCCGGCTATGCCATTGGCGCCGCGCGCGGCTACGTGTATTGCCGCGCCGAATATCCGGTGGCCGTCGAGCGGCTCGGCAAGGCCATCGAGCAGGCGCGGGAGTATGGGCTCCTGGGCAAAAACATTTTGGGCGAGGACTTCGAGTTCGACATTGAAATCCGGATGGGTTCCGGCGCGTTCGTCTGCGGCGAGGAAACCGCCCTGATGACCTCCATCGAAGGCAAGCGCGGCGAACCGCGGCCGCGGCCGCCCTTCCCCGCCAACAAGGGTTTGTGGGGCCTGCCCACGGTGCTGAACAACGTCGAAACGTTTGCGAATGTCCCGGTCATCCTCCTGAAGGGCGCCTCCTGGTTTTCCGCCATCGGCGCGCCCAAGAGCACCGGCACCAAGGTCTTTGCGCTGGCGGGCGCGGTCAACAATACCGGGCTGGTGGAAGTGCCGATCGGCATTCCGCTGGGCGAGCTCATTTACGATATCGGCGGCGGCATCCGCGACGGCAAGATGTTCAAAGCGGCGCAAATCGGCGGCCCATCGGGCGGCTGTATTCCCCGCGAGCACCTGAACGTGCCGCTCAATTACGAATCGCTGACCCAGTTGGGCGCGATCATGGGCTCCGGCGGGTTGATCGTGATGGACGACGAGAGCTGCATGGTCGACGTGGCCCGGTTCTTCCTGGAATTCGTGCAGGAGGAATCCTGCGGCAAGTGTCCGCCGTGCCGGGTGGGCACGAAGCGCCTGCTGGAAATCGTCACCCGCATTTGCGAAGGCAAAGGAGAAGAAGGCGACATCGAGAAGCTGATCGAGCTCGGCACGCAGGTCAAGGAAGCCTCGCTGTGCGGCCTCGGCAAAACGGCCGCCAATCCGGTGCTCTCCACGATCCGTCATTTCCGGGACGAATATGTCGCGCACATCCGCGACAAGAAATGCCCGGCGGGCGTCTGTTCGGCGCTTGTGCGCGCGCCCTGTCAAAGCGCGTGCCCGGCCGGCGTGGATGTGCCGGGCTTTGTCTCGCTGGTGGGCGAAAAGCGATATGCCGAGGCGCTCAAGCTGCACCGCGAACGCAATCCGTTTGCGGCGGCCTGCGCGCGGGTCTGCTTCCATACGTGCGAAGATCATTGCCGGCGCGCGACGCTCGACGAACCGGTGTCGATCCGCGGCATCAAGCGGTTCATGGTCGATCAGGAAGTGACCATTCAATTGCCCGAAGTTCGCGACAACGAGCGCAACGCCAAGCGGAAGGTGGCGATCGTCGGAGCGGGCCCGTCCGGGCTGGCCTGCGCCTATTTTCTGGCGCGGCTGGGCTACATGCCCAAGGTCTTCGAGGCGGAACCCCGGCCCGGCGGCATGCTGGTGCAAACCATTCCGGCCTATCGCCTGCCGCGCGAAATTCTGGCCCGTGAGATTCGCATGATCGAACGCATGGGCGTGAACATCGAAACCGGCAAAAAATTGGGCCGCGATTTCACGTTGGAAGGCTTGTACAAGGAAGGCTACGAGGCGATTTTCCTGGGTCTCGGCGCGCCCCATGGGACGAGGCTGGGCATCCCCGGCGAAGACGCCGAGGGCGTGACGGAAGCCATCCGCTTCCTGCGGCAATATAACCTCCGGGGCTCGGCGCCCGTCGGCAATAAGGTCGTGGTCATCGGCGGCGGCAATGCGGCCGTCGACGCGGCGCGCACTGCGCTGCGTCTGGGCGCGGAATCGGTCACGATCGTCTATCGCCGCACGCGCGAGGAAATGCCGGCCTATACGGAGGAGATCGAGGAAGCCGAACACGAAGGCGCCAAGCTGCAACTGCTGACCGCGCCCGAGGAAATCCTGGTCCGCGACGGCAAGGCGGTCGGCATCAAATGCCGCCCGATGAAGCTCGGCGAATTCGACCGATCCGGACGCCGCCGCCCCGAGGCGCAGCCGGAAAACGAGTTCGTCATCGAAGCCGATCAGATCATTGCCGCCATCGGCCAGACGGTGGAGACCCGGCCTCTGCTGGAAGGGCTCAACGTGCAGTTCAAGAAATACGATTACATCGAAGTGAATCCCGTCAGCGGCCAGACGTCGGCGCCTTGGTTGTTCTCGGGCGGCGATGTGGTTACCGGGCCGTCCTCCGTCATCGAGGCGGTCGCGGCGGGCGAACGGGCCGCGGTTGGCATGGATGAGTTCCTGACCGCCGAGAAGCACGCCTTCTGGCGGGGGGATAAAACCGTCAATACCAGCTTCGATCCGGACGCCGATCCCGAACCGTACAAGAGGGACAAGCTCCCGCTCATTTCGGTCGAGCGGCGGCGGAACAACTTCGACGAAGTGGAATTGCCGTGGGTGGAAGCGGTCGCCGTGCGCCAGGCCAAACGCTGCCTGCGCTGCGACTATGGGAAGAAAATTGCGACCTGGTAAAGGAGTTTAACATGCCCAAACTAAGCATCAACAATATGACGGTTGAGGTTCCGGATGGAGCGACCGTTCTGGAAGCCGCCCGCAAGGCGGGAGTAAACATCCCCACCCTCTGCTACATGGAAAACCTGCAAGCCATCGGGGCGTGCCGGGTTTGCCTGGTGGAAATCGAAGGCTCGCGCGACCTGGCGGCCTCGTGCGTTATGCCGGCCACGGAAGGGATGAAAGTCCAGACCAATTCCCCGCGCGTCCGCAAAGCCCGCCGCACGGTGGTCGAGCTGTTGCTCTCCGAGCACGACGGCGACTGCCAGACCTGCAACCGGAACGACAACTGCGAATTGCAGGCGGTCGCCCGCGAGCTGGGCATCCGCGAAATCCGTTATCCCGGCGAGCGCAGCCGCCGCACGACGGACAGCAGCACGCCGGCCTTGGAACGCAATACCGCCAAGTGCATTCTATGCCGCCGGTGCGTAACCGTCTGCAGCGAGGTGCAGGGCGTTTCCGCGCTGTTCCCGCAAAACCGCGGGTTCAAGACCGTCGTAGGCCCGGCCTTCTGCAAGGATCTAAACTCCATCGCCTGCGTACAGTGCGGCCAGTGCGCTGCGGTGTGCCCGGTGGGCGCCATCACGGAAAAAGACCAAATCGATCAAGTCTGGGCCGCGCTGGACGATCCCACGAAAACGGTTGTCGTGCAGACCGCGCCGGCGATTCGCGCGGCGCTGGGCGAATGCTTCGGCTATCCGGCCGGGACGCTCGTCACCGGCAAGATGATCTCCGCCCTGCGGCAAATCGGCTTCAAGGCCGTCTTCGACACCAACTTCACGGCCGACCTCACCATCTTGGAGGAAGGCAACGAACTGCTCACGCGGCTGAAAACCGCGCTGGTCGACAAGCAGGACGCGCATCTGCCGATGTTCACGAGTTGTTCGCCCGGCTGGATTAAGTTTGCGGAATATTTTTATCCCGGCATTCTGCCCAACATTTCGACCTGCAAATCGCCGCAGCAAATGATGGGCGCGGTCATCAAGACCTACTACGCCCAAAAGCTCGGTAAAAAGCCGGAAGAAATGTTTGTCGTTTCCATCATGCCCTGCACCGCCAAGAAATTCGAAGCGCAACGCTCGGAAATGGGCC
Organism: Lentisphaerae bacterium GWF2_57_35; assembly: GCA_001804865.1. GTDB lineage: Bacteria > Verrucomicrobiota > Kiritimatiellia > CAIQIC01 > GWF2-57-35 > GWF2-57-35. The sequence continues at coordinate 129,547 of MHBK01000022.1, read as the reverse complement.
GGGATGGGGTTCCGGACGTGGATGTTGTGCTTACGACCCGCGAACTGGGCCGCATGATCGAGCAGGCCGGCATCGATTTCCGCAGCCTGGCGGACGGACAAATGGATTCGCCGTTGGGCGAATCGTCGGGCGCGGCGGATATCTTCGCCAACACCGGCGGCGTCATGGAAGCGGCCTTGAGGACCGCCTACGAAGTGGTCACGGGCCGTCCCCTCCCCTTCGAAAATCTTCATGTGACCCCGGTGGCAGGGCTGGAAGGCGTCAAACACGCCGAAATCAAGATCGAGAACACCGTGCCCGATTGGAAATTCCTCGAAGGCGCCACGCTCAAGGTGGCGGTGGCTCACGGACTCATCAATGCCCGCAAGGTCATCGAGCAGGTTCAGACCGGCCAGGCGGATTATCATTTCATCGAAGTCATGACCTGCCCCGGCGGCTGCATCGGCGGCGGGGGCCAGCCCCGATCCACCACGAACGACGTTCGCAAAGCGCGCATGGCCGCCATTTACCGCGAAGACGAAGGCAAGCAGTTCCGGAAGTCGCACGACAACCCGGCCATCCGAAAAATCTACGAGGATTTTCTGGTGAAACCGCTGGGCGAGAAATCGCATCATCTGCTGCATACGCACTACCACGAACGAAAGCCGTTCTAAAAATCTTCGTCGAACAACCAACATCGCTGTTGGTTGTTCGACGCTTTCCGCCCCCCCCCCCTCGACTTTGGACTCCTTGGATTTTGGACCTTGGACTCTTTGGCCTTTGGACTCCCCCTCTTATTCATTCCCCGTTTGACGATTAAGAAATCGTAACGTAATCTGGGTATATGAAGGATGGACAAATCATTACGCCCGAAGACACCTGGATAAAAAATCAATTGGCCGAAATCCGAAGGCGGATGCAGGAAGTCATCGCAAATACATCGATGGGGGCCATGGCCGATCAGCCGAGCCAGTTCCTTGGATTTGGCAAGATGCTTCGCTCTCGCCTCGCCTTACGCGTCGGTCCGGCGGCAGGCATCCCGGAAGAAACCCTTCTTTTGGCGGGCGCGGCGGTTGAAATGATCCATTCGGCCAGTTTATTGCATGACGATGTCATCGATGGAGCTCATCTCCGCCGCGGCGCGCCGGCTTTCTGGAAGGATCGAGGCATTCCCGGCACAATCCTTTTAGGCGACATGCTCTTCTTCAAGGCGCTGGAAACAGCCGGCCAGGCGGACAACGTACGCTTGACGTCGGCTTTGATCCATTTCTGCGGCGAGGTTTGCGAAGCGGAAACCGAGCAGGAATTGGTCCTCCGGGGGCAGCCCTTAAGTTGGCCGCAATGCCTCGGGATTGCCCGCCGGAAGACAGGTCCCCTGTTTGCCTTTATGGGTTATGTTTCAGGCGGCTCGAATCTGGAATTACGCAATGCCTTGCAGGAAGCCGGATACGAAGTGGGCACTGCGTACCAGCTTGCCGACGACCTTCTGGACGCGCACGGCGACGAGAAAACCGCCGGAAAAACGCTGGGCAGCGACGAAGCCCGTAAAAAGGCCACTGTGGCCAACTTTTATTCTCCCAACGATCCCGACCCCGTGAAATATATCGAAGACCTCTGCACCTCGTCAGCCCGCCGCTTGGCGGCATGGCCGGAAGTCCAACAGGCGTGGAACGTTTACCTGTCGAAGGACATCCGGCCCGTGCTCGACCAACACCTCCAACCCGTTTCATTCTGAGAGCGGGTTGATTTTTCACATCCTGCACAGTAGATTAAAATCTAACTTTGAGATACTTGACGATTTGATGGTCAAACGGTTGCGCAGGATTTCAAACAATGCCCATACAAATTAAGAGAGGGTTGGACATTCCCCTGGTTGGAAAGCCGAACTCCACCGTAGAGGACATTTCGCCCAGCCCGATATGCACGGTATATCCACGCGAATTCGAAAAAATGAAGAAGCGCCTGCTGGTCAAAGAAGGCGACTTGGTTCAAAGGGGATCGCCTCTTTTCCTGGATAAAAAGAATCCGGCGTTCACTTTCTGTTCGCCGGTCGCCGGAACCGTTAAACACATTGCCTTGGGACCAAGGCGGGTCTATGAACGGATTGAAATCGAGGCTGTTCAAAAAGATCAACCGTTGACCTTTCCGACGTTTTCCATCGCACAAATCGCGGCGCTTTCGCGCGAAGAAGCGCTCAGCCTTCTTCAGAAATCGGGGCTGCTGGCCTTGATTCGGCAGCGGCCTTTTTCGCGGGATGCAAATCCGAACGCAAAGCCCAAATCGATTTTCGTCAATGCCATGAGCACGGCGCCGTTTCAAGCGGAGGCCCGCACGGTCCTTCAGGGGCAAGAGGCTGCCTTTCAAGCCGGATTGAATGTGCTTACCCGTTTGACAGAAGGGAAAGTGCATCTCTGTGCGGCCGAGTCGGACAAAGACTCTGTACCCGCCCTGTCCCAAGCCAAAAATGTGACGATCCACACTTTTCAGGGACCGCATCCCTCGGGAAACAGCAGCGTGCATATTCATCACATCGATCCCATTCAGAAAGGCGATGTGGTGTGGACCATTCGGGCGGTCGATCTGGTCCTGATCGGTCGTTTGTTGCTGGAAGGCGCATGGCCCAGCACTCGCATTGTCGCCTTGGGCGGCCCCGGCGTAAAACCGGAAGCCCGCAAGCATTATCGCGTTCGCATCGGCACGCCGCTATCGCATTTCCTGGCGGGGAAATTAGAGGATGGCGAGCAACGCGTCATCGGCGGCGATGTGCTCTCGGGCGCAGCGTTGGCACGGGACAGCTCGCTTCGTTTCTTCGACTCGAGCATGACGGTGATCCCCGAAGACCGGGAGCGGCAGTTCCTCGGTTGGCTGGCGCCGGGATGGACGTTTTACAGCCGGTCGAAAACCTTTCTGTCCGCCTGGTTTCGCAAGAATCGCTCCTGGACGATGGGCACCAATATGCACGGCGATCCGCGCCCGATGATTCTGACCGGACTGTACGATCGGTATTTACCCATGAACATCATGGTGGATTTTCTGGTGCGGGCGGTTCTGGCTCATGACGTGGACGAAGCCATCCAACTCGGCATTCTCGAGACGGACCCTGAAGATTTCGCTCTCTGCTCCTATATCTGCCCTTCCAAGATGGATATTTCGGGCATTATCCGGCAAGGGCTTGAAGAAATCGAAAAGGAAGGCTTATGAAGTGGTTCCTCCGTTTACTCGAAAAGGCCCGTCCGCTCTATGAAAAAGGCGGCAAGCTCTCGTTTCTGTATCCGTTGCACGAAGCAACGGAAGGCTTTTTCTTTACCCAGTCCACGGTCACGAAAAACGCGCCGCACCTCCGCGACCCATTGGACATCAAGCGAACCATGATGACCGTGATTATCGCGCTGATTCCCTGCACGTTGTTCGGCATCTACAATGCCGGCTATCAATACGATGTGGTCAACCAAATCCCGAACGCCAATTTCTGGACGCATTGGATCAACGGAGCCATTCTGGTCATGCCGATCGTCATGACCTCGTACATCGTAGGCGGCCTATGGGAAGTATTGTTCGCCCTGATCCGGAAGCACGAGATCAACGAGGGATTCCTGGTTACCGGGTTGTTGTTTCCGCTGACCCTGCCGCCAGACATTCCCTTGTGGCAGGTGGCCTTGGGCATTTCGTTTGGCGTTGTGATCGGCAAGGAAATCTTCGGCGGCACCGGGTTTAACGTATTGAACCCGGCCTTGACCGCCCGCTGCTTCCTGTATTTTGCTTATCCCGCCCAGATATCCGGCGACCGCGTGTGGACGGCGGTGACCGATCCGTCGAAGACGATCGAAGGGTTCACGGGCGCTACGCCGCTGGCGGTACTGCAAAGCGCCCCGGACCAATCCAATGTCGTGGAGCTGCTTCATCAAGCTGGATACACTCTAAAAAATATGACCGATGGCTTTATACCGGGCAGTATCGGAGAAACCTCGTTTATTGCCATCGCCATCGGGGCCTTGATCCTCATCGCAACCGGGGTCGGCTCCTGGCGCATCATGGCCGGATGTTTCCTGGGCATGGCCGGCACTGGAATCTTGGTCAACTTCCTGCCGGGCCAGGATGTTAACCCGGCCATGAGACTGCCCTTCTACTACCACATGGTAATAGGCGGCGCCGCATTCGGTAATGTCTTTATGGCCACCGATCCGGTATCGGCTACGGCAACGAATGTCGGCAAATGGATCTTCGGAGTTATGGTTGGGTTCATCACCGTCGTCATCCGCTTGTTCAATCCGGCCTACATGGAAGGCAGCATGCTGGCGATCCTATTTGGCAATGTCATGGCACCCATGATCGATTACTTTGTCCTTCAAACTCATATCAATAAACGTTCAAGATACTTAAGGAAAATGGCTTATGCAGAAAGGTAACACCTACACCCTGGTTTTTACGGCGATTATCTGCGTTGCCTGCAGCATTCTGCTGGCATCGTCGGCCGTTTTGTTGAAGGAAAAGCAGGACACCCAAAGTGAACTGGATCGCAAGAGAAACGTTCTGAAGGCCTTCGACATCGCGACCGTCGACGAACAAGGCAACAAACTTGGCGAAGAAGAGATTAATCGATATTTCACGGAGCATATTTCCGAAGTGTTCATAGATCCCAAGACGGGGCAATTAATAGAAGATGCCCAGAACCAGGAAGCGGACGATCGTCTTCCGTTGTATGTTTGGAAGGACAGCGACGAAGTCTCCAAGTACGCCTTTCCCGTTTCCGGCAAGGGGCTGTGGTCGACCATCTACGGGTATATGGCTTTGGACAAAGACGCGCAGACGATTGTCGGCCTTACGTTTTACCGCGACGGCGAAACCCCCGGCCTCGGCGGCGAAGTCGGCAAAGATTGGTTTCAAGATCAGTTCAAGGATAAAAAAGTGTTCAAGGATGGAAGCTTGCAGCGGCTCGAAGTGGTCAAAGGCAAGGTGACCGACAAATATCCTGCGGGCAACGATCACGCGGTTGACGGCATCAGCGGCGCCACCTTGACTGGCGATGGCTTGAATCATTTTTTGAATGCCGACCTTGAAAAATACGAGAAGTATTTTAAGGGTATTAGAAGAGGATAATACGAAAAATGGCAACGAACTATACAAAGGTTATCGTCGATCCGCTATCGGAGACGAATCCGATCACGATTCAAATCCTTGGCGTTTGCTCTGCCTTGGCGGTAACTACGAAGCTGGAAACGGCGTTAGTCATGTCCATGGGCCTGACCCTGGTAACCGCGGGTTCGAATTTTGTCATTTCCCTGATCAGAAATTGGATTCCCGGCAAGATCCGCATGATTGTCGAGATGGCGGTGGTGTCGACGTTGGTAATTCTGGCCGACCAATTTTTACGGGCGTACATGTACGACATCAGCCGGCAACTGAGCGTATTCGTGGGCTTGATCATCACCAACTGCATCGTGATGGGCCGCTTGGAAGCTTATGCGCTTAGCAATCCGCCCCTGCCCTCGTTTCTGGATGGGATTGGAAACGGCTTGGGCTACAGCTTGGTCCTGATTGTCGTGGCGTCTTTTCGGGAAATTCTGGGCTCGGGAACCTGGATGGGGCTGCATGTGGTCCCGGCTTCGTTTTATCAGGCGGGTTATATCAACAACGGCATGATGCTATTGGCGCCGGGGGCGTTTATTGTGCTCGGGTTGTTGATATGGATACAGCGAACTTTGTCGCGCTATTTTGAACCGGCATGAAATAAGGAACTGTCATGCAATTGTTAAGCTTGGCCATCGAACAAATATTCATTCAGAATATCCTGCTGGCTACTTTTCTGGGGATGTGCTCTTTCCTGGCCATTTCCAAGCAGATGAAGGCGGCCATCGGGTTGGGCATGGCCGTAATTTTTGTGCAAACGATCACCGTGCCGGTCAATTGGCTGATTCAGTCTTACCTGCTGGCGCCGGGTGCGCTGGCGTGGACCGGCATAACGGCGTTGAGCAAGATGGATCTGTCGTTTCTTACGTTCATTTGCTTCATTGCGACGATCGCCTGCCTGGTACAACTGCTCGAAATGACGATGGATAAGTTTTTCCCGCCGCTGTATCAAACCCTGGGCATCTATCTGCCGCTGATCACGGTCAACTGCGCGATTCTGGGCGGGTCGTTGTTCATGATGCAGCGCGGTTATAATTTCACCCAGTCCGTGGTGTACGGAGTTTCCTCGGGCACGGGCTGGGCGCTGGCCATTGTGGCCATGGGCGCCATACGCCGGAAAATTCGTTATAACAACATCCCCGCCGGCCTGCGGGGCCTGGGCATCACGATGATTCTGACGGGACTGATGGCGATTGCGTTTATGTGTTTCTCGGGAATTAGTTTGTAGGAAGTGGATAACGATCGGAAGCAGGCATCATGGGTTCAATAACCGTCATCTTAACCAGCGTCGTGGTCTTCACCGGGCTGATCCTTTTGCTCACCATCGGCTTGATGATCGCTTCCAAGCGACTGGTAACCAGCGGACCGATCAAGATCGACGTCAATGAAGGCGCCAAATTGCTCACCGTGGATGCAGGCAGCACCCTCTTGAGTTCATTGGCCACGCAAAAAATTTTTCTGCCTTCGGCCTGCGGCGGAGGCGGAACTTGTGCGATGTGCAAGTGCAAGGTATTGGACGGAGGAGGAACCATCCTGCCGACCGAAACCGGCCACATCAACCGGCAGCAAGCTCGTGAAGGGCTGCGACTGGCCTGCCAGCTCAAGGTTAAACGCGACCTGAAAATCGAAGTGCCGCCCGAAATTCTGGAAATCAAGAAGTTCGAAGGCACGGTCCGATCCAATCGAAATGTGGCCACCTTCATCAAGGAACTGTCGATCGATCTTCCGGAAGGCATGCACCTTAATTTCAAGGCCGGCGGTTACATTCAAATCGACATCCCTCCCTACGAATTGGACTACAAGGATTTCGATATCGACGAACGGTTCCGCGACGCATGGGACAAGTTTAAACTGTGGGATTTCAAAGCCGTCAACCCGGACCCCTGCTTCCGAGCCTATTCGATGGGCAATTATCCGGCCGAGGGCAACATCGTGATGCTGAATGTCCGCATTGCGACGCCTCCTCCGAAAATGGACGTGCCGCCCGGCATTGCCTCCTCGTACATGTTTGCGCTGAAGCCCGGCGACAAAGTCACGTTGAGCGGTCCGTTCGGGGAATTCTTCGCCAAGGACACCCAACGCGAAATGGTCTACATCGGCGGCGGCGCCGGCATGGCCCCGTTGCGAAGCCATCTCTTCGATCTGCTGAAGACCAAGAAAGCCAAGCGTAAAATCAGCTATTGGTACGGCGCCCGTTCGCTGCGGGAAATGTTCTACGAGCAGGATTTCCGGACCTTGGAAAAGGAGTGCCCGAATTTCTCGTTCATCCTGGCCCTCAGCGAGCCCATGCCCGAAGACCACTGGAAGGGCGCGACGGGCTTCATTCATTCGGTGGTCTTGCAGCAGTATCTGTCGAAGCACGAGGATCCGGGCGAAATCGAGTATTACCTGTGCGGCCCCCCGCCGATGATCGCGGCCGTTAACAAGATGCTCTACGATCTGGGCGTGGAAAAGGAAATGATCGCTTACGACGAGTTCTAAAAGGTGGGGCGGCCACTCCGCTGGCCGCCTTTCAGGACGCGAACGGAGTCGCGTCCCTGCTAAGATGAAATGTTTATGAAGCTTATTCAACCGCGACGATTTCACCCTCTCAAAACTCTATGGGTCTTTGGCGTGCTCATTGCGGTGCTGGTTTACACCACCCTTCGCGCCGCCCCTGGGCCGGACACGCCGTCGTGGTCCGGCAAAACGATGGGCTCGACCTATTCGATCAAATTGGCGCAATCCACTCTTTCGGAAAAACGGCTCGACGAATTGAAGCAAGCGGTGGAAACGCGGCTGCATGAAATAGATCTGGAGCTGTCCCATTACCGGCCGGACAGCGAAATCTCTCAATTCAATTTCTCCTCGTCCACGGCCCCTTTCAAGGTGTCCGCCTCCCTGGCCAACGTGGTCCGGTTCGCTCTCGACCTGAATCGGCAATCCGGAGGGGATTTCGATCCGACGCTGGGGCCTTTGATTGACATCTGGGGATTCGGTCCCGATCGTCGCCTAGAAAAAATCCCCAGCGACGAGGAAATCGCCCAAGCCAAAATGCTCACCGGCTGCGAGCATCTGCGGGTAACCGACGCGAACGAGATCCAGAAGGATATCCCGCCCCTGCGTTTAAATTTAAATGCCGTCGGCAATGGGTACGGCGCGGACGAAGTAGCCCGGGTGATTCAATCCTTCGGGATCTCCAACCTGTTCGTCGAAGTCGCCGGAGAGGTGGTCGTGAGGGGTCATAATCCGAACCGCGAAAGATGGCGGATCGGCATCGATGTACCAAGCCCCGGCCATTTGCCCGGGGAAAAACTGGAGGCCATCCTGCACCTGACCGATCTGGCCGTGGCCACCTCGGGGGACTACCGGAACTTCATTACCGACGAAAAGGGAAAGCGATACTCTCACATCTTCGACCCGCAAGCGGGCCGACCGATCATCCACAACCTGGCCAGCGTGACGGTCGTAGCCTCCAATGCCCTGACCGCCGACGGCTTATCCACCACGCTTTATGTAATGGGTGCGGAAAAAGGAAAACAATGGATCGAGCACTATCCGGGCGCCGCCGCCCTATTCACCCTCCGCCATCCGGACGGCACGTTTTACCAAGTAATCAGCGCCGGATTTGAAACCATGACCGATTGCGAATTCATGGCCGAACCATAGGAGGAAGAAGCGCCGACTCACGCAAGCCACGTTGTCGCAGCATGCGACTCACGTGGCAGAGTCGGCCTACAACAACGTTTGACCTCTCTTGTAGGCCGGTTCTGCGAACCGGCGGACTCCAGGCGAAAATTACGATCGATTAGACTGGCAGCAGGCGTCCGATTTACCCTTATCCGAACAACATCCCGACTCACGGCTATGATCGTGCGCCCGTCCGCAGCCGCAGTTGTTCATGTTCTTGTTTCGGATAATCAACCCAATGGCAAACCCGGCAAAGCAAAGCAGAAAAAGAACGCTCACCACCGCTATAAGCATCAATGTGTTCATTATAAAATCCTTATACGTAAATCCTCAAGTCAACGTAAGGTCGAGACCCCTCATTGTCAACCATGCGGCAGGAACGAGTATTCACAAATTGGGGTTCTCGTTATTTCTCGCCTTTTCGCTTTAATCCTCAAAGAAAAACGCTAAACTAACCGGCACTATGAAAAACTGGATTTCCTCCGCTGTCCTGTACCAGATCAATCTTCGCTCGCTGGCCGCTCGGGAACCTCGTAACGCCTTCGAGGCGGCTGGGGAAGAACCCGAGGCGCTCTCGCCGCTGGCTTATGTCGCCAAACAGTTGCCCGTCATCAAGAAATTGGGCGTCAATACGCTCTATCTGATGCCGCCCTACCCGATCGGACTCGAGAAGCGAAAGGGCATCGGTTCGCCTTATGCGAGCCGGGATTTCCGGGCCGTGGAACCGGAGTACGGCAGCATGGACGACATCAAGGCATTTGTCCGGCGCGCCCATCAACTGAAATTCAAAGTCATCTTCGACATCACGCCCAATCACACCAGCCGCGATCACGTCTGGATGAAGGAGCATCCGGAGTATTATGTGAAGGCAGCGAACGGACACGCCTTCTTCGATTGCGACTGGTCGGACACGGCCAAGCTCGATTACACCAACCCCGCACTGCGCCTGGAGATGATCGAAGTCTACGATTTCTGGCTGAGCCTGCTCGGCCCCACGGACGCCGGCGCGCTCGACGGCATCGATGGCTTCCGCCTCGACATGGCGCACTTCATCAACGACCGATCCTTCTGGGACGAAGCCCTGCCCCTGCTCCGCCAGCGGCATGCGGGACGGGAGTTGCTCTTTCTGGCCGAATGCTACGGCTTCCACAACAACCTGGATTTATTCCAGCGCAGCATGACCGCCGCCTACGACGACGACTTCTATAAGATTTGCGTTTATGGTTATGCCGTCCGCGAGGACGGGACCTCCGTGGTCCGATTGTCCGACGACGCCCGGCACAACCACGACTTCAAAGACAAATACGAAGCCTTCCTCGCCCACGGCATCGCCGGCGCCGTCGAGAAGCATCTGGAGAATTGCCGCCTGGCGCTGCACGCCCTGAGCGAGCCGCATTTCCTCGCCCGCTACACCGACAACCACGACGAAGGACGCGGCATGTTCCGCTTCGGGGAAGGCGCCGTACTCGCCATGAACCAGCTCCTCTTCCTGCTGCCCCATACCCTGCCCTTCCTGCTCACCGGCCAGGAATTCGGCGCCTTGAACCGCCCCTCCATCCACGACCGCCTGCGCCCCTGCGACAAAGGCCGCCGCCTGACCGACGGCGAAAAATGCTGGAACCAGGACGGCGTCGAATTCGAGGGCAATATCTTTGCGCGCAGCGCCTCCGAGCGAGCCGCTCTCTACGCCTTTTTCCAGCAACTGATCCACCTGCGTCATGCCACGCCGGAACTGTTGCACGGCGACCTTGCCCTGCTCGACGCAGGCGAAACCTCGGCCCCCAAGGACCGGACCGTAGTCGCCTTCGAACGCCACTACCGCACCGGCGTCGTGCGTTGCGCCGTCAACCTTGGCCAAAAAGCCCGCCGCCTGAAAAAAGCGGCCTGGTTCTCCGGCTCGACACCCCTGCTGGGGATGCTGGAAGATTCAACGCTCCCGGCGTTCAGCGCCATCGTCGTACGCGTATCCTGAGCCGGATCGTTTTTCCAACGATTGGAAAATTTGTTTTTTTGGAGACGGGGCCACCTGGCCCCGTTCTTATGAGCCATTGCAATTATGACTCAAGTCGCGTCGAACAGCTCATTTTATTAGAGTCTAATTCCTACTCGTAATCGTAATCCTAATCTTAATCATAATCTCCATTTTTCCATCTAAAAAGAGATTAAGATTACGATTAAGATTATGATTATGAATAGGATATGAGCTGCATTGACATGAGGCTCTTCATGGGAGGGAGGGCCTTCTTGCCCGCCATCGCGGCCAGGAATGGCCACGGTCCTTTACGAAACTTCCTATGAGCCAAGCTTGAGTCATAATTACAATCGCCCCGTTCTTATGAGCGCCTCTTGATGGCGCCTCGCCAGCCAGGATTTTCGTCTTTGCAACCACCGCCCTCTTCGCTAGTCTCCCCCCCATGCCGGAAGCCCCTGATAAATCTCTCGAATCATGGATTTGGGATGCCGCCTGTTCCATTCACGGAGCGAAGGATGCGCCCAAATACAAGGAATTCATTCTTCCCCTCATCTTTACCAAACGACTCTGCGACGTATTCGATGACGAAATCAACCGTATGGCCAAGGAAGTCGGCTCAAGAACTAAGGCCGTTAAATTGGTCAGGCACGACAAGAAACTGATCCACTTTTTCCTACCGTTGGAACCAAAGAACCCCGATGAAGCCGACGAGTACCGGCCGATTGCTGGAATTGTGGAGGAAACGAACAAGGCGCTGAAGGCTATTCTGGAGAAAATCATGGCATGAGCGATGCCCCGTCCAAATCCCAGTTGCTCATTTATCAAAACGAAGACGGCTCCATCAAGATTGACGTCCGGTTCGAGAACGAAACCGTCTGGCTCACGCAGCCCTTGATTGCTGAGTTGTTTCAAACCTCCGTGCCCAATGTCAGCATGCACCTCAAGAATATTTTCGAAGAGGGCGAATTGGTCCCTGAGGCAACTGTTAAGGATTTCTTAACAGTTCGCCAGGAAGGCGCCCGGCAGGTCAGTCGACGACTGGAATACTATAATCTCGACGCCATTATCTCCGTCGGCTAGAGCCCATCTCTGCACCTTCCACTCGTTTGCTGGCGACATTCTGCGTCAACACGGAAGTCATGTCGGCATCAAGCCAGATTTTTCACTTTTAACACTAGACGAGGATCGCGTGGTTTTGCTTGAGCGTGTGATTGAGGAGATGAAAGACGATACGCCTGCAATCCCTATTGATCGAAAGAACCTTCTCGTCCTCGTGGATCGCTTGTTTTCAGAATCATATGATGGAGAACCGACAGCAACCGGCTTGGCAAATACACCAGCCTTTGTTCCAGAATTATTCCTGCGTTACTGCGAAACTCTTCAGCAAAGCAATCGCTTAGATTATGGGAGTCTTCTCCACTTTGCCAGGAAGCTTCTCGCCGATAATCCCGGCGTGGCCCGTCTCACACGGTTGGCGTGGCGATTCGTTTGTGTGGACGAGTTTCAAGATACCAATCGAGCACAGTATGACATTCTCCGCCTCCTCGTCGCCAAAGAACGCCCAAACCTGTTTGTGGTGGCAGACGATGACCAAATCATCTACCAATGGAACGGTGCCAGCCCTGAACGACTCCAAGCGTTGCGAAAAGACTATGGCATGGAAGTCGTCCAATTGCCCGAAAACTTCCGTTGTCCGCCCGTGATCATCCAGCTAGCAAACAACTTGATCTTGCACAATAGGACACGAACTGCGGACAAGAAACCACTTGTCGCCCGCAAGTCTGCTAAGCAGTATCCTGGCTTAAAGGCTCTGGTATTCGACAACGAAGAAACCGAAGTTGCAGCAATCTCGACAACGATTCGTGAAGCAGGGTGGAATGCTGAAGATTGCGCTGTACTAGCACGCTCAACAAAACTGCTTGAACGGGCGGCGCATGAATTGACCAAAAGAGGGCTACAGCCTTACCTAGCTCAGCGGAAAAACGAGTTTGAATGTGCTTCAGTTCGCTGGATGCATGCAGCTTTGAGACTTGCAAATGCCCGACATGACCGAGAATTTCTGCGCCGAACTAGCGTGGCATGGCAAGCGTTCACAGAGACCGTAATCGAGGTCAACGAAGTCGAAGCGGTGGCTGTACTAAACGGCGGAGATTTTTTGCGAGCATGGGTCGAGACGGCACAAGAAAGGGCTGGCTCTGAAACCTATCGGGATTTATTGAAGCGGGTCACGGACAATCTAGTTGAGAGGCTTGCGTTTATTGAATTGTTGGAATGGTTCTGGTCCCAGAACTGGCTGGATGACCCACTTGAAGCAGAGGAAATGAATACTTGGAAGGAATTGCATGGTGCACTGATGCGAGAACACGCGCCAGAGAATATAACACTTCATCTTTATCTTCAAGAAGTCGACTTGAAATCGAAAGCTGCCGCAAGATTGCCTGGTTCTATACCGTGCCTCACCGTACATGGAGCCAAGGGACTGGAATTTAAGCATGTATTTCTCATAGGAATGGCTGACGAAATTTTTCCGTCTTACCAAGCTGTGAAGAAAGGCTATGAAAGCCGTGAAATGGAAGAAGAACGGCGTAACTGTTTTGTAGCGATTACGAGGGTCCAAGAGAGCCTCAACATTAGCTGGGCGCAGACTTACAATGGTTATGCGAAAAAGCCGTCGCGATTTATCGAAGAGATGGGATTCAAATTCCAAAAAACTGCAAAGTAATGACCTAAGCATGTCCATCCCACTGAAAATAGGAATGTTAAAGATATGTCGAAAAGTGGAGGCGTGCCACCTGCCTACATCGAGAGAACACAAAACCATCAATCTCGAATTGTTGCCCATGAGCAAGAGATTAGTTGTGAATGTTTGGGCCTCTGTCGGGTTGCCCCCCCAAAAAATCGGGAGATAGCCGAAGATTCTGACCGTCACTGAAAAGTTGCTCACCGGGTTCGACGCGCCGATCCTTTACGCCATCGCCCCTGCCTGTCCAGTCGTTGCTCCAAAAAGCTCTAATTCGTTTGATTCCCGACTTCAGACCGTTTAGGCTGCGGTCCATTCCAACTCACAGGAGGCTCTATGGTTAAGCGCGTCTTAAGGCTTTGCGTCGTGTTCGTGTTTCTCTCCTTTTCAGCCGCATGGGCCGGCACGGTTCGCATTGAAGGCGGCTCGACGTATCCCGGCATTCAGGCCGCCGTGGACGCGGCGGCCGCAGGGAACCACATCCAGATTTCGACCGGCATGTTTTACGAAGCGGTGCTGGTCAACAAGAATCTGGACATCAGCGGAGGCTACGACGAATCCTTCACTTCCCGCCCCGGCGGCTTCACCGGCATCAATGCCGGCGACGGCGCCTCGGCGATCTGGTTCAACTCCAGCACTTGCCATGTAGATCAGGTCCAATTTCTGAATGGAACCGCCAATGCCTTTACATTTTTCTGCGGCGGGGGCGCGGTGCTGAATAACTCGTGGGTGGAGTTCACCGACTCCTCCATTTACTCCAACGTTGCGATTTACGGAGGAGGCTTGTTTGTGGACGAGCTATCCTACGCCCGGTTGTCGGGAAACTCCCCCGTCCACAAAAATATCGCCCTCTGGCGGGGCGGCGGCGTTCACGTAAGGGGCGCCCTGAACATTCTCTCCGAAGACAGCGACATCTACAATAACGTGGTCAGCAACGGCTATGGCGGCGGCATCTGGGTGGAGAACGGACGGTTGACGGTGACGGGGGGCGACATCTACGGCAACCGCGCCATCGGCGAAACAACAGACTCGTCCGGCGGCGGCATTGCGGCCCTGGGAGCTTTCATGGATTTTGGCGGCAACGTCAGCATTTCCAACAACTGGGCCAAACTCGGCGGCGGCATCGGAATGCTGGACAGCACGTCGTTCGTGGGTCATGTGACGATGGGCGACGTCGTGATCAATCAGAATCTCGGCGACTACGGCGGCGGCTTGTATGCGCTGGGGTCCCATATCGGCTGCCGCGGCGTGTACCTCCTGGACAACTACTCCACCGTCGAAGGCGGCGGCGGCTGGCTGATGAATTCGCAACTGATCTCCGACACGAATCTTTTTTATGTGGCCTACAACCGGAGCTGGATCGACGGAGGAGGTCTTTATCTCGTGAGCTGCACCGCCAGCTTGGATACGGCGGTCTTCGGCGGCGGGCCGGGAACCGGCAACGACGCGAACGGATACGGCGGCGGCATCTACGCGACCTGTTCCACGATCTTTGTCCAAGGCGGGCAATTCATCGGCAACACGGCCGACATGGAAACCCCTTCCTCGGCCAATGGCGGCGCCATCTGGGCAACCCAATCCAGCCTGGAATTTACCAACGGGACCGGCCATTGGGGCAGCTATACCAACGTGATCTTCCAGTACAATTACGCAGGAACCAACATCGGCCGGGGCGGAGCGATCTATCTGACCAACGACGCCCATGTCAGTTGGTTCAACGTCAACGCCGATTACAATCGGGCCTATGACGGCGGAGTCTTGTATGCCGAGCAAGGCTGCCACTTTCTGCTCAACAACAGCCAACTCAACCGAAATCGAGCTTATCATGACGGCGGCGCCATTTACACGTTGAGCGACGCGACCGTCGATGGCTGCACCTTTTCCGCCAATTCCGCCCTAAGTTGGGGCGGGGCGCTCGCCATGTACGAGTGCATGATGGATGCAAATCGATGTCGCTTCATCGGCAATACGAGCCTGGTAGCCGGCACGGCCATATCGACTTTCGGTCGCTCTCACCTCAAGATTTCTTCGCCGCCGGACGATGCCGTCTATTCCCCCGTTACAGGATGGGCCTCGCTTTTTGAACAGAATCAAGGACCTGGAGACGTTGTTTACATATCCTTTAATTCCACGGCGGACATCTCCCGAGCGGCCTTTCTCTCCAACTCCTGGGCGGGCGTGGACGTGACCCAATCCGATGCGACGATTCAAGGGTGCGTGTTCGATTACAGTTCCATCATGCTCACCCAAGCCAAGGTTGACGTTTCCGACTGTACGATTCTCGGCCTGATCAGCGCGAGTCAAACGACGCTGACCCTATCCAACAGCATCGTTTGGAATGGAGCCCTCAATACGGATGAATTCTGCCATGTTTCCGCAGGCTATTGCCTGTTGCCCAACTCCATTCCGGGACCGGGGATCGTCACCAACCCTCCCCATTTGTTTGCCAACTATCATCTGACGCACTACTCGCCCTGCATCGGAGCCGGTAAATATGTCGACGACGTGTACCTGCGCGATATCGACGGGGAACTTCGCTTCGGGCGGGCCGATATCGGCTTCGATGAATACGAAGATACGGACAACGACCGGCTCCCCACCATCTTTGAAACGCGAACGGGATATCTCGTCGACGATTTCAATCAAGGTTCAAATCCCACGAATTCCGATACGGATTCCGACGGCGTCCTGGACGGCGACGAATGGCTGGCTGCCACGGATCCCAACCTCGCCTCCAGTTGCCTGAAAATTACCGGAATTCATCGCGACGAAAACTCCATGAGAATCGACTGGCAGGGCGGAGTATGGGCCAATCAAGTCATCGAAAGCAGCAGCAATCTACCGACGGGGCCCTGCGAGTGGACTTATGAAATGGTGTTTTCGGCGCCCACCGCCACCGAATTAAATTGGCTTTCGCTCATGTGGCACAGCAATACCTTTTACAGAATCCGGGCCTACCGATGAGACATCGCTTGCTTTTCTGTTTTTAAAGGTTGGAACAGTTCACCGTTATGTAGTATTTCAAATCATTGAACTACATAATTGTAATAAACAAGAAAACAGGCAAATATGCCGCTTGTTTTACAACCGTTTAGCAGCATGGCACTTAAGAACAGTTAAAGTCAGCAAGCATAAACCTGGCATACTTGTTGCTATGTTTTTCACCGACTTTTTAGACAAGAGGCCGGGCTGCACGCAAAACAGCTCGTATAGTCATGAATATACGTCACAGTGACGACGGATAAACCGAACGAAAGGAAACGACAGATGAGTAGTGCCCGACAAAATGCGATAGCCGCCGTAACCAATTACAAGCCCATGGAGAAGCCCCTGGACTTTTCGAAAACGCCTTCGAACGAATTGTTCGGCTCGAACGTTTTCAACGAAAACATCATGCGCGCCCGTCTGCCGAAGTCGGTTTACAAGGCCCTTCGCCGGACGATCGATTTCGGCGAAAAGCTCGACGTCTCCGTGGCCGATGCCGTCGCCATTGCCATGCGCGACTGGGCCATCGAAAAAGGCGCCACGCACTACGCCCATGTGTTCTATCCGTTGACCGGCCTGACGGCGGAAAAGCACGACAGCTTTCTGGAACCCGACGGCAAGGGCGGCGCCATGGCCGAATTTTCCGCCAAGCAATTGATTCAAGGCGAACCGGATGCCTCCAGCTTTCCCTCGGGCGGCATTCGCGCCACGTTCGAAGCTCGCGGCTACACCGCCTGGGACGTGACCAGTCCGGCTTACATTCTTGAAAACCCGAACGGGACCACGCTGTGCATCCCGACGGCGTTCTGCTCCTGGACCGGCGAAGCCCTGGACAAGAAGACCCCGCTGCTGCGTTCGATGCAGGTGCTCAACACCCAGGCGCAACGCCTGCTGAAGCTTTTCGGCCAGGAAGTGCCGGAAATGGTTTGGGCTACGGCCGGCTGCGAACAGGAATATTTTCTGATCGACCGTAATTTCTTCTTCGCGCGTCCGGACCTGATCAACGCCGGCCGCAGCCTTTTCGGCGCGAAGCCCCCGAAGGGCCAGGAAATGGAAGACCAGTATTTCGGCGCCATTCCCGAACGCGTTTTGGCCTTCATGCTGGAAGTCGAACGCGAACTCTACAAACTCGGCGTGCCGGTCAAAACCCGTCACAACGAAGTGGCCCCCGCCCAATACGAATTGGCGCCCGTCTACGAGAACGCCAACGTGGCGGCCGATCACCAGTACCTGACCATGACGGTCTTGCAGCGCGTAGCGCAGAAGTACGGCATGACCTGCCTGCTCCACGAGAAACCGTTTGCGGGCATCAACGGCTCCGGCAAGCACCTGAACTGGTCCCTGGGCACCAAGTCTCAAAACCTGCTCGAACCCGGAGCGACGCCGCACAGCAACATGCAGTTCCTTACGTTCTGCGCCGCGGTCATCCGCGCCGTCGACAAACACGCCGCCCTGCTGCGGGCTTCCGTGGCCCACGCGGGCAACGATCACCGCCTCGGCGCCAACGAAGCGCCGCCGGCCATCATCTCGATCTTCCTGGGCGACCAGTTGACCGAAGTCTTCGATCAAATCGCCAAGGGCGTCAACGGCAAGTCGAAGAAACCCGGCCATCTGACCATCGGAGTCGACACCCTGCCGCCCCTGCCGAAGGATGCCGGCGACCGCAACCGCACCAGTCCGTTTGCCTTCACCGGCAATAAATTCGAGTTCCGCGCCGTCGGCTCCAGCCAGTCCGTGGCCGGTCCGCTGGTGATCCTGAACACGATCATGGCGGATTCGCTGGATTACGTGGCGAACGAGTTGGAAGCGGCGGCCAAGGCCGACCCGAAGAAGCTGAACGTGGCCGTCCAAAAATTGATCCAGAAGATCATTCAGGATCACGGCCGGATCATCTTCAACGGCGACAACTATTCGGAAGCCTGGCACAAGGAAGCCGCGAAGCGCGGTCTGCCCAACGCCCGCAACACGGTCGAAGCCATTCCGGCGGGCGACTATCCCGAGAGCGTGAAGATTCTCGAACGCTTCAACGTTCTGTCGAAGCGGGAATTCCACAGCCGCAACGAAATCTACCTGGAGAAGTACGTCAAGGACGTGACCGTGGAAGCGCGGTTGTCGTTCGAAATTGCCAAGACGAAAATCTTCCCGGCGGCGGTCGCCTATCAGAGCCAACTGGCCTCCGCGTCGCTGGCGCTGAAGTCGCTCGGCAAAGAACACTGCACGACGGTCCTCGACGAGTTGAACGGTTTGGTGGCCCGCTTGCAGGATCAGATGGTGAACCTGGATCAAGTCATCCATCACGCGGCGAAGGGCGACATCCTGGATCACGCCAAACATTGCCGCGACGATATCGTTCCGGCCATTGCGGCAGTCCGGGAAGTGGCCGATGCGCTCGAAGGCATCGTTTCCGACGAGTTGTGGCCCCTGCCGACTTATCAGGAAATGCTCTTCATCAAGTAACAGGCATCCGACAACGGATTCTCGACAACGGCTCCCGGGCTTCCCGGGAGCCGTTTTTTTGCTGCAAAAATCGCCGTGAGGGGGAAGGCTCAAAATGGCGCTCAGCGTCCGCCCGCAGCGCTACGCGCATCATTGCGGGCAGGGAGTGAGCGCCCACCCCACAGCAAGAATCATCATGACGCAGGCTTTGATCTGGGAAGAGTGGCCCCACAGATGGCAAAGCGTCCCACGGATAAGAAATTATAAGAAACTATGACTCTTTTGAATGCCAGACTCTCTTGGAGAATTTATGATAAAAGACAGGCGAGTCGCCCCGGCTCCAAAGAAAACAACTACCGCAATGGGACCCCATGTCCAGTTTACTGGCATGGCCTGGCCTGTCGAAAGGCCAAGAGGCAGCAATTGTAATTATGGCTCCAAGATCGAATTCTCAGCAGCAGGATCGCAGCCAAGAATGGCTGCGGTCTTTTATGCGCACTGCAACTTGTTGGATAGCAAAACAGTTTCGGCACACCATCAAGCAATCCAAGTATCGGAACCTTCTTCTTCCGGTCGCGACGGAGCGCGACCCTCCAAAAAAACAACTACCGCAATGGATCCCCATGTCCAGTTTACTGGCATGGGGTGGCTGTCGCTTGGCCCTTCGACAAGCCAGGCCAGGCGCATGGGGTCGGGCCGATTCCGATCGGCCCCAAAACGGGGGCGCGTCAGCTTGGTTCAGTGGCAAGGCGGCGCAAGCCGGGCAGGACTTTTGTCCGCCCGGCTTGCGCCAACGCAGCCAATGGACCAAGCTGGCGCGCCCCCGTTTTGCCCCATGCGCCTGGCCTGAGCTTGTCGAAGGGCCAAGCGGGACTTGCGTTGGAGCGCTACCCCCCCCTAAAACCCACCCAGTTCCCCCGCGAAAGAACAAAGAGAGATGATGATTAGAAGTAAGAGGGACCGAAAACGGACGCACCCATTAACGAATCCTTCCACTTAAACATTGTATTATCGCGCCCTTGGCACTACATTTTTGTCGCATGAATGGACTTTCCATCGCTTTGATACAAACCAACACCACGGTGGGCGCGTTGGCGGCCAATGCCGATAAGATGGTGCAATTGGCCCATAAGGCGGCTCAAAACGGGGCAGATATTCTCGTCTTTCCGGAGCTGGTCTTGTCGGGCTATCCTCCGGAGGATTTGATCCTCAAGCAGCATTTTACGGAGGACTGCCGGAAGCAACTCCATCGGATGGCCAAAGAGCTGCCGGCCGACCGGCTCGTAATTCTGGGCAGTCCGTCCGGCGCCCACGCCAAAACCTATAACGCAGCCGTTGTTTTTCATGGCGGCCAAATCGCGGCGACCTACCACAAGATGCTGCTGCCGAATTACGGCGTCTTCGACGAAAAGAGGGTCTTCCTGGCCGGTCACCGGGCGATGGTTCTCCAATATGGCGCCGTACGCATTGGCCTGCACGTATGCGAGGATTCCTGGTTTCCCGACGAAGCGGCCTGTGCGCTTCTGAAGCCCGCGGGGCTCAACGTATTGATCAACATCTCGGCCTCGCCCTATCATCGGGGCAAGCTGGGCGTTCGCGAAAACGTCATGCGGCAGACCGCCCTGGCCGTGGGCGCGCCCCTGCTCTACTGCAACCTGACCGGCGGACAGGACGAACTGGTTTTCGACGGAGCCAGTATGGCCCTCAACGCCGCGGGTCAAGTGATCGTCCGCGCCAAGCAATTCGCCGACGACATCCTGCACGTCAGCCTGCCGATGCATCTAGCGGCGACCCCCTCGCCGACCGAGCTGCCGATGGTCGATCTTTGCGCGATCGAACCCAAGGCTTCTGCCTCGACCGCTTTTCCTGTCCGCATCGAAGAGCCGCTGGAGGATCTGGCCGAAGTGTACGAGGCCCTCAAGACCGGCTTGCGCGACTACGTGGGTAAAAACGGATTCGGACGCACCGTGGCAGCTCTCAGCGGCGGCATCGATTCCGCCCTCGTGGCCGCCATCGCCGTCGACGCCCTGGGCGCCCAGCGGGTCGTAGGCGTGACCATGCCCTCGCAGTTTTCCTCGCAAGCCACCCGCGGCGACGCGATGAAACTGGCCAACAACCTGAACATCGAATTTCACACCCTTCCCATCCAGGAGTTGTTCGCCGCCTATCGGCAGCAATTGGCCGACATCTGGGCCGGCATGCCGGCCGACAGCGCAGAAGAAAATCTACAGGCCCGGATTCGCGGCAACCTGATCATGGCGCTCTCGAACAAATTCGGCTGGATGGTGCTGACCACGGGCAACAAGAGCGAATTGGCCACGGGGTACTGCACCCTCTACGGCGACATGGCCGGCGGCTTTGCCGTGATCAAGGACGTACCCAAGACGCTGGTCTTCGAGCTGGCCCGCTGGCGCAACCGGCAGCCGGGCGGGGCGGTCATCCCGCCCTCCACCATCGAGCGCCCGCCCACGGCGGAATTGCGCGACAACCAGAAGGACAGCGACAGCCTGCCGCCTTACGAGATCCTGGACCCCATCCTGGAACGTTATGTGGAGCACGATCAGGGCGCCGCCGACATCATTGCCGAAGGCTTCGATCCCGAGACGGTTCGCAAGGTGGTTCGACTGGTGGATTTAAACGAATATAAACGGCGCCAGGGCGCGCCCGGCATCAAGATCACCCCGAAAGCTTTCGGACGCGATCGCCGGATGCCGATTACGAATTTGTACCGATGAAGAAGAAGGGAGCGAGGGAGCAATGGAGTGCTGGAGCGATGGAGTGTTGAAAAAGAAGACGACGGAGCCCTTAATCCGTCTCGCATTTCAATACTCCAATATTCCACCAATCCATCACTCCCTGCGTCCCCAACGAGAGCAAAACAGGATCCTGGAGTAGAGACATGCCAGAAGAAACAACCCATCCGCAAACACTGGAAAATATCCAGTCCATCGAACGCGAGGTGAAAGACGTCACCTTGCTCTATGAAATCAGCCGCATTCTCGATCAGAGTCTCGACATGCGCGACATCGTGAGCCCGGTTCTGGAGGCCGCGGCCCAGCATATGGACATGAAATATGCCACCCTCACGCTCCTCAATCGAAAAACGGGCGACATCCTCATCGAAGCGGCCCACGGGCTCTCGCCCCAGCAAGTCCGCCGCGGCCGCTACAAACTCGGCGAAGGCGTCACCGGACAGGTGGTGCTGACCGGCCAGCCCATGGTGATTCAAAACACCAGCGATTCGCCGCTCTTCCTCGACAAAACCAAACGGGGGAAACGTCCGGACACCTCTTTCATTTGCGTGCCGATCAAGGTCGAACAGGAAGTCGTTGGAGCGCTGAGCGTGGACCGGGTGTTTGAACCGGAAGTCGATCTGTCCGACGATGTCCGACTGCTGACCATCATCGCCTCGATGATCGCCCAGGCGGTCAAACTCCGCCGCATCGCCCAGGAGGAACAGGAGCGGCTGGCCGAGGAAAACGAACGCCTCCGCGCCGAACTCCGCAACCGTTTCCGACCCGCCAACATCATCGGCAACTCCCACGAGATGCAGACGGTCTACGACCAGATTGCACAGGTGTCCAAGAGCGCCGCCACCGTCCTGATCGAAGGAGAAACCGGCACGGGCAAGGAACTGGTGGCCCACGCGATTCATTACAACAGCGACCGCGCCGACAAACCCTTCATCAAGGCGCATTGCGCCGCCCTGCCCGAAAGCGTCATCGAAAGCGAACTCTTCGGCCACGAGAAGGGCTCCTTCACCGGCGCCACGGCCGACCGCAAAGGCCGCTTCGAACTCGCCCACGGCGGGAGTCTCTTCCTCGACGAAATCGGCGACGTGCCGCCCTCCATCCAGATCAAGCTCCTGCGCGTCATCCAGGAGCGCGAATTCGAACGCATCGGCGGCACCCAGACCATCAAGGTCAACGTCCGGCTCGTCACCGCCACGAACAAGGATTTGCGGGCCATGGTCAACCAGGGCAAATTCCGCGAGGACCTGTTCTACCGCTTGCACGTGTTCCCGATCTATGTCCCGCCCCTGCGCAAGCGCAAGGCCGACATCGTCCAGCTCGCGGACCATTTCCTGCAGAAGTACGCCGAGGAAAACCGCAAGGATGTGCGCCGGCTCTCCAGCGCCGTGATCGACATGCTGATGAGCTATCACTGGCCCGGAAACGTCCGGGAGCTGGAGAACTGCATCGAGCGCGCCGTGCTGGTGGCGGAAGGCAACGTCATTCATCCGTACCACCTGCCCCCCACCCTCCAGACGGCGGAAGCCAGCGGCACGCCCACCACCGGCAACCTGAAGTCGCTGGTGAGCGCCTACGAACGCGATCTGATCCGCGACTCGCTGAAATCGACGCGCGGCAACATCGCCGCCTCCGCCCGGGCGCTGGGCTCCACGCAACGAATTTTGGGGTATAAAATCCTGCACTACCAAATCGATCCGAAGCAGTACGCTTGACGAGAAACAACAAACAAAACAACCCAAAGGAGGAACGATGAATTCGATTAAACGACTGACGATAGCCCTGGCGATTTGCGCAACCGGCTCGCTGGCCCTGGCCCAGCTTCCTGAAGACAATCTTACGGCCAACCCCGGATTCGAAAGCGGCGAAGCCGGCGACTGGGGATTTTTCGGCGCCATCGAAGATCAAACCCATGTCGTCTCGGGTCCCAACGTAGCGCACGAGGGGCAGTACGCCCTGCAGTTCGCCAAAAGCAGCCAGGAAGAATGGGGCATGGTCTGGCAGCGGCTGGACGGCAAGGTTAGTTGGGGCGACAAGATCACGGCCTCGGCCTGGATCAAAAAAACTTCCAAATCGGTCGGCAGCGCCTATGTGTCCATCGCCATCAAGGATCGCACCTCCTTTCAAGTGTTGAACGGCGCGAAAGAGACCTCCGACGACAACAACACCGGCTGGAAAAAGATCACTGCCAAATTCACCATTCCCAGCCAGCAAGAACTCCCCGACCTCGATCAGGTTCATATCGAGATCAACATCGGTGTGGAAGGCTATCAGGACAGCAATATCATCATCATGGATGACGTGGTGGTGCAAAAGAAATAGCGACCGCCCGCCTTATTCGCGCCTCGTGAGATTCTCTTTTGGAGGGTTGCGCTCCCTCGCAACCCTCCATGACACCCGCCTTTTCTTGAAAAAAGCTGTCCCTTTCCGGTAAGGAGCCGCAATCCTTTGCGGCGATTTCTCTGTACAACATTTTGCTCTCTTTTATCAGCCTAATGCTACTTTTTTGTATGTTCGTTGGTCTTGCAATACCTTTTTGTATTCCTTCAAGCAAAAGCAAACAATAATAGCTTTTTTATTTATTATCTTATCTACTTTTCTTTCAGATACTTACCCACACAACCGCAGAAAATGCCGCAAGTTGGCACATTCGTTGCTATGGGGGCAAAGCAGCTTTTTAATGTCGAGCAACGTGCCCGACAGGCAAACCAAAGGAGAAAAGCAATGAGAAAGCGTTCAATGTGGATGGCCGTTCTAGCAACAGGCCTTTTTATAGGGGGGTTCTTTCCCTCGGGTAGCTATGCCCAGACGGAAGCCGCGGTCGCAGCCGCGCCGGCCGTAACCTTCACGCAGGAGCTGGCCGATGCCATCGCCAATCAGAAAGTCGCCCTGGATACGGTCTGGGTTTTACTCGCCGCGTTCCTGGTGTTCTTCATGAACCTTGGATTCGGCATGGTAGAATCGGGTCTGTGCCGGGCAAAAAACACGGTGAACATCCTGGCGAAGAACTTCATCGTCTTCGGCATCTCGTCCCTGGCCTTCTGGATCTTGGGTTGGGGCCTGATGTACGGCGACGGCAATGGGTTCCTCGGCTTGAAAGGCCTGTTCATGGCGCATGGAGCCGATAACAGCCCGGCCGGCGGCGAGGCCTACAGCGGCGTCTACTCGGCGCTGAGCTGGGCGACGGTGCCCATCTGGGCCAAGTTCTTTTTCCAGCTTGTCTTTGCCGGAACGGCCGCTACGATCGTCTCGGGCGCGGTAGCCGAACGCATCAAGTTCCATTCGTTCATGCTCTTTTCGTTCGTCCTCGTGGCGGTGATGTACCCGATTACCGGTCACTGGATCTGGGGCGGCGGCTGGCTGCAGAAGCTCGGCATGTGGGATTTCGCGGGTTCGACGGTGGTCCACTCGGTGGGCGGCTGGGCGGCCCTGGCCGGCATTCTGCTGCTCGGTCCGCGGTTGGGCAAGTATCGCGCGGACGGCACGGCCAAGCCGATTTTCGGCCATAACATGACCACCGCGGCCCTGGGCGTCTTCGTCCTCTGGTTCGGCTGGTTCGGATTCAACCCCGGCTCCACCATGGCCGCCGTCGCCGGCGACATTTCACGCATCGCGGTGACCACCAACAGCGCGGCCGCCGCGGCCAGCTTGACCGCCACCCTCACGGCCTGGATCGTTCTGGGCAAGCCGGACCTGTCCATGATTCTTAACGGCTGCCTCGCGGGCCTTGTGGCCATCACCGCGCCCTGCGCGTTTGTCAGCGTCGGCTCTTCGGTCATGATCGGCGCGATCGCCGGCATCCTGGTCGTGGTCGCGGTGCTGCTCTTCGACAAGCTGCGCATTGACGATCCCGTCGGCGCCCTTTCGGTGCACCTGGTCAACGGCGTCTTCGGCACCCTGGCGGTCGGCCTGTTCGCACAGGACGCCATCATGCCCAACACGACCGGCAACGGCCTGCTGTTCGGCGGCGGCTTCAAGCTCCTGCTCGCGCAGCTTACCGGCGTAGGCGCGGTGGCCGTGTTTACCCTCGGCATTGCACTGGCGGTCTGGGCGATCGTCAAGGTCGTCTTCGGTCTGCGCGTCAGCCGGGCGGAAGAAATTCAGGGCCTGGATGTCGGCGAACACGGCATGGAAGCCTATCCGGATTTCCAGGGCTTTTTAACGAAATAACGACCATTCCATAAAAGGAGACAAACCATGAAAATGATTATCGCGGTAATTCAACCCGAGAAATTGACCGACGTCAAAGAGGCGCTCTTCGCCGCCCAGGTGCACAAGATGACCGCCCTGAACGTAATCGGCTGCGGCCAGCAGTTGGGCTACAAGGAAACCTATCGCGGCGCCCCGACGGAAATCAACCTGCTCAAGAAAGTCGAACTGCAGATCGCGGTGAACGAAGACTTCGTCAAACCGACGGTCGACGCCATCATCAAAGGCGCGCGCACCGGCAACATCGGCGACGGCAAAATCTTCATTCTCGACATGCCCGAGTGCATCCGGATTCGAACGGGCGAAACCGGGAAGGAGGCCATCGGATAACCTTGCCCAGCGGGGCCGCGATGCAACAAAAACCATCGCGGCCTCTCCGGCCCCGTGCATAGCAACAAGGCATTGACAATCAAGCGGAAATGTAAGAATCATCTAACGCAAGCTGGCCGAAAACTACGGCCGAAAAGGAGAGCAGCAATGAAAAGAATACTCAAGAACGCAGTCATGGGCGCGGTATTGACCGCCGCCATCGCGGGATTAACAACCGTCCAAGCCGCCGAGTCCAGCCTGGACGCCGCCTACTTCTCGTCCTACGTGTGGCGCGGACAAGTCCTCAACGACGAGTCCGTCCTGCAGCCGGCCTTCACGACGACGACCGATTTCGGCTTGTCGCTGAACGCCTGGGGCAATATGGATCTGACGGACCAATTCGACAACCGGGGCGAACTCTCGGAAGTCGACCTGACCGTCTCCTATGCCCTGCCCCTCGAAGGTCTCGTGGGCGTGGAAGTCGGCGTCATCGAATATCTGTTCCCGAAGGAAGGCAACTTCGAAGAACATCATGACCTCGACACCCGCGAGTTTTACGGCAAAGTCAGCATCGATGTAGTATCGGCTCCGACGCTGGCCGTCTATTATGACGCCGACGAAGTCGATGGAGCTTATGGCACAGCGGGAGTCAGCCACAGCTTCGACCTCGTTGAAAAATTGACGCTGGATGTCGCCGCTTCGATCGGAGTGGGCAGCAAAGATTACAACGAGTACTATTTCGCCGAAGACAGCCTGGCTCTGAACGACATCAACGGATCCGCCGGCTTGTCCTACGCGGTGACCGAAAAGCTGTCGCTGTCCGGCGTCTTACAGTACACGTTCTTGCCCGACAGCAAGATTAGCGACGGAGCCGAAGAGATCTTCGGCAAAGACGATCGCCTCTTCGTTGGCGTCTCCGCCAGCTACGGCTTCTAATCGAAACCATCGTTTCGAACGACAAACGCCCCGTCCCGCCGGACGGGGCGTTTGCGTTTTGCATCTGCACAACTAAACCGCAACCAAAGAACACAACGAAGAATTTCAACGCCCGCCTGCAGCGCTGTGCGCAGCACTGCGGGCAGGCAAAGGTCGCAAAGCCAAGCCGCGCTGAGGTCGCAAAGAAGAGGAAGAGTTGGAGTTTCCTTTAAAGTCTTCGCGTTTTCTGTAGGAGTCGGAACCCCTTGCGACGAATAGCCAGCTCCACGCCCTCCGTTCCCTCAACAAGACACGGCAACGATTTTTCACAGGAGGAAACACAAAGAGAAAGAGGCTCTTCTTGTTTTGTGGTTCCCAAATTCTTTATCGTCCCATCTGCGGCTGAACTACTTTGCGGCCTTTGTGCGGCTTGGCTTTGCGATCTTTGCGTTAGAACTCTTTGTCGCATTCTTTGGCCTCGGCCCCCTCCCGATGTCGGCCATAGGCCTTTTTGACGGGAGGGACGGCGGCCTGGGTGCATCTTCACGGCCTCCGCGCATATGAATAAGAATCCACGTCCTTACGGACGCGGCTACGTAGCCGCCGGCGTAAGCCGGTGGCTTCTTTCCAGTGCCTGACGTTGAGGAGGGGCCGTCAAGATGCACCCTGAGAATTGCTGCCCCAAGCATTTGCGTTTGACCACTACCCCCAGAGAACCGCATGATGTCTGCTTGGAGGTACGTGAACGGAGCACAGGATGAACAGCAGGATCATTTCCGGAATCATCGCCCTGGCTTACATCGCCTTGGGGTACTTCGCCGACGGGGGCGAAACGGCCTTCCGAATTGGGATGGCGCTCATCCTCCCCATGGCATGCATCTGGTTCAGCGATGCCATGGGCAGTTACACCGGAGTCGGCCTGGGAAAGGGCGCCATCACCAGCGCCACACCCGGCTGCATGGTGGCTTTCGGTGGATGGCTCCTTCTGCTTTTGCCGGTCGTCGGGGGATTGATCCTATACCTCCTCGGCATCGGAGAACCGTGATGAAGAGACGCGGGAAGACTTCCATCATCGCTTTACTACTGAGGAGCGAGATACAGTCAAACCAAGCGGAGATCGCTTACGAAGCGAAATAATGGGCCGAACCATGGCCTTTTGGATGAATAACTATGAAAAAAACATACATCGTCATAGCTCTCGGGCTGCTGATGGGAACGATCAGCGCGTCCGCCGGCTTTCGGCTTACGAAGAGCATCTATCGGGTGCAGAACCTTCAAGCGGCGCAGGATGAAGCACGCGCAAAGAACCGGGCGATCTGTCTTCTGTACACGGATGCCGATTCGAAATGCGGCCTGGCCACCCAAGCCGCACTGGATGTCATCGACGCCATGGACAGCAAAACCGTCGTGGTCTATGTGAACTCCAACAATGAAGGAGGCTTCATCCCGTCGTTCGTTCAAGAGGCGCTGAAATCCCCAGATAGCGGCCAGTTCATTCCCAAGACGATCGTCGTGGATGCCGATTTAAAGGAAATCATTGCCATGATTCCTTATGCCTCCGAACAGGAACGGAAAGCGCGATGCACCAAAGCCAAGATGGCCATTTCGGCGTGGCAAAAAGCAAAAGAGCAAGCCTCCATCGGCATCGCCCAACCCACAGGCGGAGCAGCAGCGCCAGCCATGAGGACCTGGACGAGCGCCAGCGGAAAGACGCTCGAAGGCCAGTTCTCCCAACTTCAACAGGACATGGTGGTTCTGACAAAACCCGACGGAACCACCCTGCAAATTCACATTAGCAAGCTATGCCCGGGCGATCAGGTCCTGGCCCGACATCTGTCCGCCGCTCCGCGAACTCCATAACCACAAATACTTTTTTGAAGACAGGCGGCCCCGTCTCCATCTGGCTTATCCTCTTTCAGCGTAATGAATGGCGCCATACCAATCGACGAGAACGACCGGCTCATTTCCAACGACCCAGGCGTCGTGTCCGGACGGCAGGCTGGTGATTTCGCCCGGTCCGGCTTCAAATTCCGTTCCGTCCGCCATCAGGATATGGATGCGGCCCGAAACATGATACTGAAAATGAGGCGCTTCACACCACGACGTTCCGGCAATGGGTTTGACGTGTTGAGACCATTTCCAACCCGGTTCCAACGTTAAACGTCCTACCATGCCATTTTCCGTATTCAACAGTTCGAGTTTTCCCTTTTCGAACGTTCGAACTTCGTCGGGAGTCGTGAAGCTTTTATGCTCAATTCTACTCATGGTAATATTCATGACACATTCCCTTCTTCCTATGAATAAACATAGTCCTGAAGGTTGCTATGTCAAAAGGAAAACTCAAGGCAATTGTTCGTATAAACTTCTAAATTACAATGTGTTAAGACGACACAAGACAACTTGCTATTCTTTGCTTCTCCGCTCGATCGCGGCGGCCCTGACTTCTGTTGAAAGTTGCTTGAGGATGAGGGCGAAGTCCTCATCGCCGGCCTGATCGCCCAGAGCGAGCGAAAGCAGATTTGCGGTGGATCTCGAGATGGACATGGCCTCCGGCCGATTGGCCAAATCCTTCTGAAACCGCGGCGACATCCAGTAGAGCAGCGTCTTGTCCGGATCGTGACCAAGTTCTGCCATCGCCATGCGCAGGCTGGCCGATGCAGCCACGGCATACGGCAAGCCATTCGATTGACTCATGGCGCGACTGCTCGCCTCCTGGAATTGCTCCAGCGTCGTTTCATCCAGAGGCATGACTTCGACGCGTTCGCGAGAGGTGAACAGAACCAGCATCGCGAGCAGAACCGCACCGATAAAAACCAAGATGACCGCAAGCTTCGAGCGCTTCATAGGTTGACCTTATTCCATGCTTTCGTAGCCGAGGGCGACAGCCCGCAGATGACCGAGCTTACCGCGCCTAGGCAAGCACGGCCACTGTTTTGTTGCGCGTTGCAACAAGTTAAAAAATCAGGACGGCGAGGCCCCCGACCCTCCCGAGAACAACCGGCGATTTAAGGCCAGTCGAACACCAAGTACAAAACAACATTCTCTAAGCTTTTGGAGGGTTCCGCTCTGTCGGAACCTTCTTCTTCCGGTCGCGACGGAGCGCGACCCTCCAAAATACAAACCTTCTTGCAGCCGCAACTCTTTGCGGCGATCTTTTTGGCCCAGCTCTACAGGAAGAAAATTTGTGTATAAAAGACCGGGGCGAGGTCGCCCCGGCTCCAAGAAAACAACTACCGCAATGGAACCCCATGTCCAGTTTACTGGCATGGAGTGGCTGTCGCTTGGCCCTTCCCTACGGCATGAACACCCGCGTCCGAAAATACAACTGCGAATCGACGTGGTTGGTAATGGTGAACGTCAAGCCTCCGCCATCGGCGCGCCCGGGAAAGTTGCGGCCCAGCGGCGTCCACAGCCCATCCGTCAGGTTGCTGCCATAGGATACGTCATACAGGCGGCTGTTCGTGGTCGGCGGCGACACTACGATGTTGATGGTCGAGCCAACCACGGTGTTCGAGGACTGGATCACGGCGGCAGCGAAACGTGAATTGGCATTGGTCGGATTCGTATCGGCCCAGTATTCCTGCAGATTGCTGAGCCCGTCGCCATCGGCATTTTCGTCGTCGCCCGAATTCGGGCCCGTAAGCTGATAAAGATCGATCCAGGCTTGCGGAATCTGCCGGATGGTTCCGGCGCGGACAATTTGCACGACGACGCTGGTGGACAAGCCGGAGCTGCCGGCGCCGCTCAAGACGAGATCGTTGAAGAAGCAGTCGTAGTCCGAGCCAATTCCGGCATTATAATTCCACGCGCGGAAAACGGTGATGTTCGTGTCGGCCGCCGTGATCAAATTACCCACGTTCGTGCGGGTGTTCCCGCCCATGGGAGTGACGCGCGTACGATACGTCGTCGGACTGGTCAGCGTGAACTCGACATCGATGCCGCTGCTGGTCCAGCCCACATCGGTGGTCGTTCCGCTCATGCTGTAAAACGTGTCGCCGCCATTGAAGAAGAATTCCCAGAGCGTGGTGCCGGAAGCGTTCTGCATGGCAACGCCCACTCCGCTGCCGGCGTTGATGAATCCATTATCCATGCGCACGGACAGGATTTGGCCCACCTGCAAGGCTCCGGGTAAAAGCCGCTTGGCTTCGGAAAGGCTGCCGTTGTTGGCGTAAAGCCCCCAAGCCGGCGCGCCGATGTTCACGGATGCGCTGTTGGCCATAAAGCGGCCATTTTCGCTAGGGTTCGCGGAGCTGGTGTAAAACTGCCAATCGCCCCAGCCATAACCGCCGTGATCGTTGGTCTCCCACCCATCGCTGTAGGCGGCATCCGCGCCGTTGTCATAGGCAATGGGTCCGCCCACGTTGGTCGCGGTGATGGTGATGAGGTTGGTGCCAATGCCAAGGCCAACCCCATCGAGCGCCCACGTGAAGCCTATCGGAAACTGCCCGGAACTGCCCGTCAGGCCGTTGCTCCACGTCAGGCCCGACCAGTTGAACGAATTCGCGACGCCGAGGATGTTGTAGTTGGTCGTGGCCTCGCTGACAAGAATCGCTCCCGGCGGATTGGTAACCAATAGATCCGGCGGCAGGGGTTCGTCGTCCGTGATCGTCACAATCGTCTGCGCGGGCGTTCCAAGATCCGCGCCGGCTGCCGCGCTGAGGCTGGCCGAGAAGGTCTCGCTGACTTCGTATGCAGCATCGTCCGCGAGCAGGACATCGAAGAATTTATTCGCCAGATCGCCGGCTATCCAGGAGAGCGTCCCGTTGGTCGCGGTGTAATCCGTTCCCGCCGTCGCCGTGCCGTTTGCCGTGGCGTAGCTGACGCTGACGGCCCCCGTTGCGGAACCGCTGCGGCTCACATAGAGCCGCACGCTGCCGCTGTTTTCAACCGCGCTGTTGGTCGCGGACGTGAATTGCACGGTATCGTTGACGTCGGCAAAGTTGATCCGCAGCGCCGCAACGGCTCCCGTATCGGGCAGCTTGATGCCCAGACGCCCTTCCGCCGTAAACATCCAGCCCTGCGGCCCCGCGTCGAAGTTGGCCAACTGGCTGAGCGAAGAGCCGTTGAGCGTCACGCCGCGCACCGTCGAGGTGCCCGGATTGAAACAGTAGACGTAAAAATCTCGGGCGCCGGTGTTATAAGTCCCCTGCTTGGCCTCGATGGTAAATTCCCAGGCGCTCGACGTGCGATGGCTCACCATGCGCCGCTGCGCATATTCGCCGCCCAGGTAGTCCCAGGTCTCGCCATCGTCTTCGTGCAGCGTGAACTCGCTGTCGCCGTGCGGCCAGCAGTTGATGTCCATCCAGGCGGCCTGGGTTTGGTTCGCGTACTGCATTGAAGGGCCCATGGGAATGATCGCGCCCGAACGGACGAACATCGGCATCTTGCCCAACGGCGCGCTGACCGTGACTTGCTGCCCGCCGCCGTACTTGTCGCCGGACGGTTGGGACGAGGGCTGGGCGGACGGCCAGTAATACCACTCCACGCCGTCGGCATAGGGCAGATACGTCGTTCGCGTGGTCGCACCTTCGTTGTAGACCGGGGCGGCCAGGATGAAGTCGCCGACCAGGAAATCATAGTCGCTCTGGCTGTGCGTATTGGCATCGCCGAAGTAATCGAACACAGGCGGCACGTTCATCGGTTCGCCGGTCTGCGTGGAGTCGTAGGCCAGGGTGTACAAATACGGCATAAGCCGGTAGCGCATCTTGATCAGGTCGCGCATCTGGCTCTTGTACGGCTCGCTGAAACGCCAGGGCTCCCGGTCGGCGGCGGCCTTGTCGGCGTGATTGCGGAAATACGGCGCCAGGCAATTGTATTCGGTGGAGCGCACCATCAGTTCGGAGGAGGGCGTACCCGCAAACCCGCCGACGTCGTTGCCGTACCACGCCGCGCCCGAGATCATCGCGCCCATGCCGAAACGAATCGTCGCGCGCTGGTAGAACCAGTTCGCGCGCGTGTCGCCGCTCCAGCTCACGCCGAAGCGCTGGAGGCCTGCGTTGCCGGAGCGGCTGAGAACGAAGGGCCGCTTGTTGGCATCTTTTGCCAGCATGGTGTTGTAGCTCTGCCGGGCGCAGCGGAGCCCGAAGTAATTTCGTTCATTGGACCAGAAGCGCCGCGAGTCGGTGGTCGAGGTTCCGAATTTACCGTCGATCCACAGCAGCGCGTCATGCGGGATTTGATCGCCGCCTTCGGGTTCCGTGAGGTCGTTCCAGATCCCGGAAAAGCCTACGTTATTGAACCAGTTCACAATGCGGTCCTGCCACCAGGTGTTCATGGCGGCGCTGCTGTAGTCGAACCACGAGACGGCGCCGACATAGATGTTGCGGGTGACCGTGGCGCCGCTGTTTTCCTTGATGAAATGCAGGTTGCTGTTGGCCTCGGTGTAATGAGTCGTATCGCCCGGCTCCAGCCACGGCTCGATGAGCGGCACCACCTTCACGCCGCGCGTATTGCAGTAGCTGATCATCCCGGCGGGATTGGCGAATCGGGAATTCACCGTGAGCTGGTGCAACTGGCCGTCCGCGAAATCGCCGTCGGCATCCGCGTCCATGTAATCGATGTCCATGTAAACCGCATCCAACGGAAAGTCGTCCACCGTGGCCTGATTGGCGATGTATTCGATCCACGACTGGCTGTCGTAGCTGAACCGCGACAGATGATGCCCCAAACCCCACTTCGGCAGCATGGTCGGACGTCCGATCAATTCGGAATAGCGGTCAATGACTTTCGCCATCGTGTGCCCGGCCCCGCCCCCGATGAAAAAATAATCCAGGCGGCCATCGCCCGCTTCGAACGAATACTTGTCGCCCGCCTGCGTGCCAAACTTGAACAGCGGACGGCAGGGATTGTTGAAGAACAAACCATACACGAAGGCCGGAATACCCCCATTCGCCGGCTGAACGCCGTAGAAGAACGGAATGTTCAGGTACGTCGGATTCTGGTACTCGCTCCAGTTGTACGTGCCGGTGTTCCAGCAATCGATCTCTTTGCCGCGACGGTTCATCGGTCCGCCATACTCGCCCAAACCAAAATACGCCTGATTGGCAGGCATGACTTTCTGACACTTCAGCTTGGACGAACTGGTCCCGCGCTGGCCTGTGAAGTTATACGCGGAATCGAACTCCATGCGATCGTCCTGCAAAAGATAAAAGCCGTTCTTGTCCTTGAAATGCACCTTGCACGGCGACTTCACAAGCTCCACATCCAACTGCGCGGTCTGAATCACAAAAGTCGAGCCCAAATCGGATACCGTCGCCGCCACCGCAGGCCAGTTCGTAAAGGACTTCGCGATCATCGGCTGATCCGTCTCAAACACCCCCACCCAATGAAAATCGACGCGGACGACGTCCGGCGCAAAAGGCGTAATTTCAACCGATCCGCCCGTACTCAGGGCAAACGAGGCCGTGATATTTCCCGTCCCCGCATTCGTGCTGACCGTTACCCCTGTAACATTCCCCACCGACACCACCGCCGCCCAAGCAGGAAGACTCCCCAGCCCAAGAAGACAGCCCAGCACGATGATCCACTTCGATGCGTTGCGTTTGATTGTTATCATTCGGTAATTCTCCAGATACTCCAAAAGTATCCCAAATACCGCATGAAGTAAAACGTTTTACTGCTTACCGCTCTATTTCCGTGCCATTTCCTTGTTACGCCGCCTGCACCGGCCCAAAATGTACTCAATGGATAAGGAATTCGGACTCGTTTGGATGCCGGAAATACCCGTTTAAAGGGCGCCTACCCCGCTGCGGGCGAGAGGAAAACCAGGCCAGGCGTTATTTATCATTTTCCTGGAAACGAGCCGCCGGCGGGGCCGTCGTCCTCGTCGTCTTCCGGCTTCGAGTCCTCGGACTCCGTCATATTGGCGGCGGCTTGCTCCAAGGCCCAAGTCATATCTTCAGCCTTTTCCCAAACTTTCGGACTGACATAAATGGGACATTCCTGCTGAAGCGCGATGGCAATGGCATCGCTCGGACGAGAATCGATTTCAACCAAATTACGCCCCAACTCGTTTTCCTGGGCGAGGGACATGCGCGCAAAGAAAGTATCGTCCTTCAAGTCGTTGACGACCACCTTTTGCACGGCAACCCCCAATCCGGCGAGGATGGAGGCAATCAAATCGTGCGTCAGCGGGCGGGGTTTCTTAATGCCGTGCAGGAACATGGTAATGGCCGCCGCCACACTATGATCGACAAAAATAGCGATGACCTTTTTCCCATCGCCAAGAAAAATTCCGCAACCGGTCGGCGTGGGCACCAGACCCTTCACATCGACTTGTATGTCTTTTTGCATATCGCCTCACTCCCACCCCGGCATCACATTCCCTTTGTGATGTAATACACCGCATAAAAAATTCCAATAATCATGATGGCTGAAAGAACTGTTTCCATTCCAATGACTCCATATGCTTATTCTATGGCCAACCCGGCCACACATCAAGTGGCGGACGGCTCCTATTCCGTTTTCGTCTTCGACGAGCGGAATCGGATGGCCTCGGGATCGGCCGTATCCACGTCGGCCACGACCCGATCGCCCTCGACCACAGTCCCTTGAAGAATGGCGGAGGCCAGGGCATCGAGCACCTTTCGCTGGAAGACGCGCTTGAGAGGCCGCGCGCCAAAGGCCGGATCGTAGCCTTCCTGCGCAATCATGGTCTTCGCCGCCTCTGTAAGCTCCAGCAGGATCTTTCGCTCCTCCAGGTTCTTCCGGATACGTTCCAGATGAATGTCGACGATTTTCGTGATCTGCTCGCGACTCAGGCTGTGAAAGATGATGACTTCATCGATGCGATTCAGGAATTCGGGCCGGAAATGTGCCCGCAGGCGTTCCGTGACGCGGGCTTCCATTTGCTCGTAAGCCGAATCGTCCCGGCTAATGTCGGGAAACAGCTCCAACGTTTCGTGGATGATATCGCCGCCGATGTTCGAGGTCATGACAATCAGCGTATTCTTGAAATCCACCGTGCGCCCCTGCCCATCCGTCAGGCGCCCGTCGTCGAGGATCTGAAGCATGACATTGAATACATCGCCATGAGCCTTTTCGATTTCGTCGAACAGGATGACGGAGTAAGGCTTTCGCCGGACGTGCTCGGTCAGATAGCCGCCTTCCTCGTAGCCGACATAGCCCGGAGGGGCGCCAATCAGCCGGCTGACGGCATGCTTCTCCATGAATTCCGACATGTCGATGCGGATCATCGCATGCTCGTCGTCGAAAAGGAATTCGGCCAGGGCGCGCGTCAATTCGGTTTTGCCCACGCCGGTGGGGCCCAGGAAAATGAACGATCCGATCGGGCGGTTGGGATCCTGCAAGCCCGAACGGGCGCGTCGGACGGCATTGGATACCGCCGCAATGGCCTCATCCTGCCCCACAACTCGTTTGCGCAAACGCTCATCCATGCCCAACAGCTTGCTCTTTTCGCTTTCCAGGAGGCGGCTGACCGGGATATGGGTCCAGGAGGAAACTACGTCGGCAATATCCTCGGGATCGACCTCTTCCTTCAACATGCGCTTAGTCTTTTGCAGCGCCGCCAGTTTGGCTTGGGCTTCCTTGATCTGCTGATCGGCGGCGGGAATACGGCTGTACATGATTTCGGCGGCTTTTTGCAAATTACCTTCCCGCTTGGCCGCCTCTTCCTCGCCGCGCAAGGCGTCGAGCGCTTCGGTATGGCGCCCAATGTCGGCGATCAGTTCCTTTTCCCGCTGCCAGTGCAGCTTCATCACCTTGCTCTGCTCGCGCAAGGCGCTCAGCTCGGTCTCGAGCTTGGCCAGCCGCTCGAGGGAGGCTTCGTCCTTTTCCTTGCGCAGGGCCTGCCGCTCGATGTCCAACTGCATAATGCGCCGCTCCACTTCGTCGATCTCGGTGGGCATGCTGTCGATTTCCATGCGCAACCGGCTGGCGGCTTCGTCGATCAAATCGATGGCCTTATCCGGCAGGAAACGATCGGTGATGTAGCGGGAAGAAAGCTTGGCGGCCTCGACCAAGGCGGCATCCTGAATGCGGATATGATGATGAGCCTCGTAACGCTCTTTCAAGCCGCGCAGGATGGCGATGGCAGCCTCGACGGACGGCTCCTCGACCATGATAGGCTGGAAACGGCGCTCCAGCGCGGCGTCCTTTTCGATGTATTTCCGGTATTCGTCCAGCGTAGTAGCGCCGACGCACCGCAGTTCACCGCGCGCCAGAGAAGGCTTGATCATGTTCGAGGCGTCCACAGCCCCTTCGGCCTTCCCCGCTCCCACGAGAGTGTGCAACTCGTCGATAAACAAAACGATCTGCCCCTGCGCGTCGATGACTTCCTTGATGAACGCCTTGAACCGATCCTCGAATTCGCCGCGATATTTCGCCCCGGCCAGCATGGCGCCCAGATCCAACGAAATGACCTTCTTGTTTTTCAATCCTTCGGGAACATCCCCGGCCACGATGCGTTGGGCCAAGCCTTCCGCAATGGCGGTTTTGCCTACGCCCGGCTCGCCGATGAGCACCGGATTGTTCTTCGTGCGGCGGGACAAGACCTGGATCACCCGGCGGATTTCATTGTCGCGTCCGATCACCGGGTCGAGCTTCCCTTTCCGGGCGGCTTCCGTCAAATCCCGGCCGTACTTCTTGGTCGTCTCGTATTTGTCTTCCGGATCGGGATCGGTGACGCGTTGCTTGCCGCGAACCGCCTGCAAGGCCTTCAACAGCGCCTCGGAGTCTACCCCCAGGCGGGCGGCAATTTTGCCCACCTCGGAATTCTTCTGCTGGATCGCGGCCATGAAGAGATGCTCGGCGCTCACGTATTCGTCTTTCATCTTCTCCGCGAGCTTAAAGGCCTCGTCCATGACGTGGCGCAACGGACGGGACATGTACCGCTCGGTCGAAGCCCCCTCGACGACCGGACGGGCGCGCAACACCTCCTCCAATTGTTGCCGGAATACGTCGCGCGAAACGCCCAAACGTTGGAGCAAAGGCGGAACGACCCCCTCGTCCTGGTCGATCAGGGCCAAAACCAGATGTTCCACATCGATTTCGCTATTATTGTATTGCTCGCAAAGACGTTGGGCATGATGCAGGGCTTCCTGCGATTTGATGGTAAGTCGGTCTAATTGCATCCAAATCACTCCTTTCCCTTCTCACACGATCCCTCAAGGTTACTCACTGGCCGGGGCATGTCAAGAAGGAGGAATAGGGCGCACCCGGGACGGGTGCATCTTGACTGCCCCTCCTCAACGTCTGGCACTGGAAAGAAACCACCGGCTTACGCCGGCGGCTACGTAGCCGCGTCCGTAAGGACGTGGGTTCTTATTCGTATGCGCGGGGGCAGTGAAGATGCACCCCCCGGGACAAGGGGGCATCTTGACACGACCGCATGTTTGACAGGAAAACAATCGCCTTCAATAAGTGCGGAATGTAAGCCCAAGCCTCAATAAACGCATCATAATATGCGCAAGCAAAAGGGCTAGAACATATTGTCGACGAGAAGCGTCGGCAAAAATAAATCTTATTAGTGCCGCACGAGAACGCGATAGGTCTTGTTGGTTATGTACGCGGTGTCGCAGACCGAGCCGGTCACGCTCCGGGCTTGGACGGGCAAGCCAAGATTCTGCCAGGCATTGGCCAACAGATTGGTGGTGTATTGCACCTGATAGGTTCGGCCCGAGACGGCATTCCAGGCAATTTCCACGGCTGTGCGCACGGTGGACGTGAAGGCGACGGGTGCGGTATAACCGTATGACCATACCCGCCCCTGCCAGTTGGACCAAACGGAGATGTCGATGCGCGCGACCATCGGGGCTCCCACCGCCCAGAAGGCGCCGGTGCTATGATAGACTTTTCCGAAGGCATAATAGGAGGCGGGCGTGAGCGTGCCGTAGGTATATGAACCCGTCGATAGAGAGTTGGTCAGGCTGAAAAACCGAATCGCGGGCGCCGTGCTCGTGCTCGGAGAATCGATCTCCCAGGCCGTGCGGTTGGTGGCCGTGTAATATACATCCAGCGTGCCCTCGTTATGAATGATCTGAATGCCCGGATCGCCTCCGGCCAGCTTCAGGTAGCCGCGGTTGACCGAGGAATCGGTGGCCTGACGCCCTCCGTAAAGCTCCGTGACTCCGGAATTTTCAAAGTAGCGGATGAGGCCCGCATTAAAGACAAACCGTCCTCCCTCCTCAACGGTGATGCTAGGGAATGCATTGGTGCCGATGATGCCGCCGTCAAGGATCAGTACGCCGCCATTATGCACCACCGCCGCATCATACACCTGCCCGGTCGTGACCACATGGGTTTCGCCAAGCGTCACTTCCAAGCTGGCGCCCAAGGCAAGATCCATCAACAACCCACAGAGAAGAATACTGATCAGCCAGACCCCTGTGATCCATTTCATTTGCGGCCCCTCCTTTGTTTCTCGTAGAGCCGATTTTCGGTTGATTTCGACCTGCCCATGCTCATGCTCATTCATTTAAGTCTTTGCTTTCTCCCAACGGTTGAATTCATAAGCCGCCTTGAACGAGGGAGTTTATATGAAATTTAGCAATGAAAGCCAAGAGGCAAACATGGCCGATTGCCGAATTGGGGAACACAGAATCGCCGCACGGGGGTGCGGCTCCTACGGGGACGGGGACCTCTTCCTAAACTGCCTTCGCGAACTTTGCGTTAAACTCTTTGATGTTCTTTTTGTTGGTCGTTCAGAGCCACGCCAGCACGGAAAAGCACTGCCCTCAATTGCAAATCGCAAATCGCAAATTGTAACTGCCTCTGTGTCATAACGCCGGAATCCCTTTGCTCCCGCCGCCATATTTATTGTTTGATGCCGGTCAACAGTGGTAAGGTCAAACCGGGTCGTCGGAAGGCAGAGCCCTCTGGCGCCCAAGTAAAAGGAGTTGTTAAGTTAATGAAACAGGAACGCACATTCCATTTCGACACGCTGGCGCTTCACGCGGGGACCGAGGCAGACCCGGTCACGGGGGCCCGGGCGGCGCCGATTTACCAGACCACGTCGTATCAGTTCACCAGCACCGAGCAAGCCGCACGCCTTTTCGCTCTAAAGGAAGCCGGCAACATCTATACCCGCCTGATGAACCCCACCAACGACGTGGTGGAAAAACGCCTGACGGCGCTCGATGGCGGCGTCGCCGCTTTGGTCACCGCCTCGGGCTCGGCGGCCGTCACCCTGGCCATCTTGAACCTGGCGCGGGCGGGCGATCATATCGTCAGCTCCTCGTCGTTGTACGGAGGCACCTACAACCTGTTTCAACACACCCTGCCCCGCTTCGGCATCGAAGTGACCTTTGTGGACACGTCCGATCCCGAAAACCTGCGGAAGGCGATCCGTCCGAACACCAAGGCGATCTACGGCGAAACCGTCGGCAATCCCCGGCTGGATTTGTTCCCCTTCGAAGCCGCGGCGAAAATCGCGCACGAGAACAGCCTTCCATTAATCGTCGACAACACGGTTGCCACGCCCTATCTGGTTCGGCCCATCGAATGGGGCGCGGACCTCGTGATCTATTCGACCACCAAGTATTTGAACGGGCACGGAACCACGTTGGGCGGCGCCATCGTCGACAGCGGCCGCTTCGCCTGGGCCGGCAGCCCCCGGCATCGCGAATTCGCCCAGCCGGATGCGAGTTACCACGGCATCGTCTTTACGGACGCCTTTGGCCCGGCCGCCTTCATCGTCAGAGCCCGTGTGGAATTGCTGCGCGACACCGGCGCGGCGCAGTCGCCGTTTAACTCGTTCCTCAACATTCAAGGCTTGGAAACGTTGCCCGTCCGTATGGAGCGCCACATCGCCAACGCCCAAGCCGTGGCCGCGCATCTGGCGTCCAGTCCCTATGTTAGCTGGATCGTCCACCCCAGCCTGCCGACCTATCCGCAAAAGGCGGACGCCGCCCGGATCGCGCCGCGCGGCTTGACGGCGCTGA
This sequence comes from Lentisphaerae bacterium GWF2_57_35, assembly GCA_001804865.1. GTDB lineage: Bacteria > Verrucomicrobiota > Kiritimatiellia > CAIQIC01 > GWF2-57-35 > GWF2-57-35. The sequence goes on along the minus strand of MHBK01000022.1, from coordinate 88,558 downwards.
TCGGCTTCGGCATCCAGGGCGGCCTGAAAGCGGGCCAAACCTTCATCGATCGCTTGAAACTCTTCTCGCATGTTGCCAATATTGGCGATGCGAAATCGTTGGCCATTCATCCGGCCACGACCACGCATTCCCAGCTTACGCCGGAAGAATGCGTCAGCACCGGCGTCACGGAGGATTTCATCCGCCTGAGCATCGGGCTGGAAGACGCGCGGGACCTGATTTGGGATCTCGACCAGGCGCTGGCGCAGGCCGCCGGAAGCGGCGGAAAGTAGAGACAAGGGCATGGAGAGCGATATGATTGTCAAAACGCAGTATGTAACGTTCGACGTGGAGGTTTCTCTGCAAAGCGGGGCCAAGTTCGGCCCCGTCACGCTGGCGTATGAAACCTACGGCCAATTGAACGAAGCCCACAGCAATGGCATCCTGCTCTTGCACGCATTGTCCGGCGACGCCCATGCGGCCGGCAAGCACAGCCCCACGGATTCCAAATCCGGCTGGTGGGATGAAGCCATCGGCCCCGGCAAGACCTTCGACACGGATAAATATTTCGTCATTTGCTCCAACGTCATCGGCGGCTGCCAGGGCAGCACCGGACCCGCCTCCATCAATCCTCACACGGAGCGGCGCTATGGTTTGACCTTTCCCGTCATCACCGTGGCCGACATGGTCAACGCGCAGCGGTTATTGCTCGATCATCTCGGCATCGAAAAACTCCTGACGGTCGTTGGAGGGAGCATGGGCGGCATGCAAGCCATCCAATGGGCCGCGGCCTTCCCGAACCGGGTGCGCAGCGCCATCGTGCTGGCCTCGACCGCGCGGGTTTCCGCGCAGAGCATCGCGCTCAACGAGGTCGCCCGGCAGGCGATCTACGCCGATCCCAACTGGAACAAGGGCGATTACTACGACAACGACCGGCCCAATTCGGGTCTGGCGCTGGCCCGGATGATCGGCCACATCACCTATCTTAGCGAGGCGTCCATGCGGGCGAAATTTGGCCGCCGGCTCCAGCAGCGCGAGCACTACGGCTACGATTTCGCCACGGAATTCCGTGTGGAGAATTATCTCAAGCATCAGGGCGACACCTTTACCAAGCGCTTCGACGCCAACACCTTTTTGTACATCACCAAGGCCATCGACTATTTCGACCTGTCCTACGGCCACCCCAGCCTCGCCCATGCCTTCGAAGCGGTCACCGCCAAGATGCTGGTCGTCAGCTACAGCTCCGACTGGCTCTATCCGCCGGCCGAATCCAAGGAACTGGTCCGGGCCCTGCTGCACAACGGCATCGATACCACCTACGTCGAAATCAAAAGCGATTACGGCCACGACGCCTTTCTGCTCGAAGTCGACCGGCTGGCCGAATTAACGCACGATTTCCTCGCCCGCGTTCAGCACGACGGCCAACCGCACCATCCCACGCATCTCGTCATGGGCCGGCACAAGGAAAAAGCGACTTCGTAGCCGCCGGCATAAGCCCTGTCTTTTATGCGTAAATTCTTCTTCATGTAGAGCTGGGCCAAGAAAGTTTGTATTTTGGAGGGGCGCGCTCCGTCGCGACCGGTAGAAAAAGGTTCCGACAGAGCGGAACCCTCCAAAATCGTTGCGATCTTTTTTGGCGAATTCTTCCTCCTTCCAACACTCCAATCCCCCCCTCGCCTGTCCCCCGCCGATCGCGTAATAGATCTCCTCGGCATAAATCCTGTTTGACCTTTGCGCGGCATTCCGTATTGTTTCATCACATTTTTCTCTAACGAAGGTTATTAGTGAATACGTATCGTCTCGATTTGGAAACAATTGTAGGTCTGGTTCCCGAAGGCGCCCGAGTGCTCGACTTGGGGTGCGGGGACGGCACCCTGCTGGCCCAATTGGTCACCTCCCGGCAAGTGATTGCGCGGGGCGTCGAACTCAGCGAAGACAACGTACGGGCCAGCATTGCGCGAGGCCTGTCGGTTCGGCACGGCAACATTGAGGAAGGCCTCGCCGATTACCGGGAAGACGCCTTCGATTACGTGATTCTCAGCCAGACCCTCGCGTATCTGGACCACCCCAGCCAGGTCGTCAACGAAATGCTTCGCGTCGGCCATTACGCCGTCATCTCCTTCGAAAATGCCGGCCACTGGAAGCAGCGTCTGCGGTCCATTCTCGGCGAAGGCAACGGCAGCACGCTGGTCTCCCACGAACCGCGCCAGCGCGCCATTACCCTGAACCAATTCGGCATCTTCAGCCGCCAGCTCGGCGCCCATATCGAAAAAGCCGTGTTCCTCTCCGGCTCCAACATTGTCCAATCCCAGCCCGCCCTCCGCGCGACCAACGCCATTTTCGTGCTGTCGAGGTAAGAGCAGCCGTTCTCATTTTGTCTAAGGAAAACAACGAACCGCTTTGAACGCCTTATTTCCCTGCACTCTTGGGATAGCCCACGCTCTGAACGAGGGTGATCTTCTTCGATTTGGAAAGCTTTAGCGCCGCCCCAAGCGCCTCCCGATCCACCATCCCCCTCACCACCGTAGCCAACCCTTCCGACGCGCAGAAGAGATAGACGTTCTGACTGATGAAGCCGGTATCCGCTCCGGAATACAAGGGCTGATCCTCTGACGACACCCCTTTCATCTTCTTCGTGTCCGCCACATACACCAGATTCAACGGAGCCGTAGCGACAAAATCCTGCTTCCCGGTCAAGGGTCGCAGGTCGCCCTCGCCAACAGCTTTCAATCGATGGGCCTTGGCATCGTAGAGGTAAGCGCCTTCTTCCATGACGGCATACACCTCAACCTCCTGCCAATTCCGCGCCGAAGGCGCCGTGCGCTGACCGGAAGCCGGACGATTGATGCCCGCCGCCGCCCACAGAAGATCGGACAAGGTTTGCTGCGGAATCTTTTCCGGACTGAACTCCCGCGACGACTGCCGATTCTTCAGTACCTCCAAGAGCGGCTTGCCGCCTTCCATCCGGGGCTCCGGCAACGAAATATCCTGGGCCGACGACCACGAGGTAAAGGCCAGCATAACCGTGTTGATCAAAGCTTTTCTCATTTGTTCCTCCAAAACCCGGCGGAAGCGAATGCCCGCGCCCGGGCCAAGATCACGGATTCAGTTCACCCGTACTATGCGGCATATTTTCATGAAAGGAGGAGAGATTTTCCGACTCTGTTAAATGATGCTTTGAAACTGGTGCCCAGGGCGGGACTCGAACCCGCACGGCCTTGCGGCCAACGGATTTTAAGTCCGTTGCGTCTGCCATTTCGCCACCCGGGCGGAAAGAACGGTCCTGAGGAAAGCACGACCCACGCTCATTTTCAACCATTTCTCGCGACCTAACGCGCTTTTGTCGTCGTCAAAGCACTCGGCATGCACCAGTAACCCAAGTCTTTCGGCTTCTTCTCCGTATTCGTCCGTCGCGGCACGATGGACAACGTGTGCAGGGGAAAACCGGAATACTTCCACTTTGATTATCGAGAAATTGGGAACCAGCAATTGTAATTATGAACCAAAAGGTGGCCCGGCTTCTCCGAAGACGGGCTCTTTTTTACTTCAAATCGCGTTCGCCCGCCTGCGCATCGCTCCGCGAAGCGTTGCGGGCAGGGAGAAGCCGGGCCACCTTCGAAAGTATATATACGGAAAAAGGGAAAAGAGTAAGGCTTCTTCATAAACAGCTCTGCTCTGTTATCCGTGCGCAAAATCTTTGTCTTTCTCTGTTATCGGTCCGCGAAACGAATTCCCCTATTCGGCCGTTTTTCCGACGGCGAAAATTTCCCAGGCGTCTTCGGCGAAGGCCACGGTGGCGGTGGATTGGACTTGATGCCAGGGGGCCGCCCCGCCTGCTTGCGCGGTGAGCACGGGGCCCGACCCGTTGGTCGGCGGGCCTTGTTGCAGGTTTGAGGTCCATTTCAGTTCGTAGGTCTTCCCGGCGCGGGCTTGCCAGATCACCATCATATTTTCGCGGTATCTCCGCGCTTCGACAATCCGCAGGCAGCTATCCGGGTCCCAAGGATTGCTCCACATGACGGATTCCTCGGCGTCCGTGGCGCCGTCGCCGTCGGAGTCGGGCACATTCACCGCCGTGGCGGTGATGGGCGAAAAGCGTTCGCCGCTTAACTCCACGAGGTCCAGCAGGATGTCGCCGTCGTTATCGATGTCCGTTTCGTCCGGTTGTCCGTCGTTGTCCGTGTCCAAGGATGGAAACAAAACGCCTCCGGCTAGAAAGCCCTGATAAAGGACTTGGTTCGAAGAGTACAGCGCGGCATCCGGCTGGCCCTGGGCGATGGACGAGTACAGCGAGGTGGCTCCCCCGCTCTGAAAGAAAGTCCCGGCATCCAGCGTCCAGGCCGTGAGATTGGTTTCCGCCCAGACGGACGAGGAGAACAGGAGTCCCACGATAAGCACTTTTGCTTTCATGATTACCGGGCCTCCAGCTCGCGAACGCGCTGGCTCAATCCGGCGACGAGATCCCGCACCTCTTTCAGTTCGTTTTGCAGGACCTGTCGGCAGGCCGCCGTCTGGTCCAAGCCGATGGCCGTATTGATGCGGCGGGGTTCCGTTCCGTCATGCGATTCCCAGGCTTGGCCGACGATGCGCCCCAGATCCGCTTCGCGAACTTGTTCCGCGGCGACGGCCACGCCGATGCCGTCCGCACCGGTCACAACATAGTCGCCCGCCTGCACAGGGCCCCTCACCCACACCGGCACCTGACCGATGAAGCAAATCAAGGCGTAGCCGTCCGTATCCTCGCCGGGCACATTGCCGACCACCGCCGCGCGATCGGACACCACCATGAATCGCGAAGCTGTTTCTGTTTCCGTTACGACTCGCCCGCCGGCAATGCCCACGATCGTTCCGGCTTCCGGCCGCGTCGCGCCATCGGCCAGCGGGACGTATTCCGCGTAATCGGCGCCGGTGGTGTTATAGCTGACGCCCCCGCTCCCGTTGCCCTGAATCTCGCCGATCAGCGCGTCGTCGCCTTTGAAGAAGGAAACGTAATTGATGGAACCACCCGGATTAGAGACATAGCCGGAACGCAAGGCCAGGATGTCGCCGTTGGAGCCCGTCGACGAATTGCGGATCAGGGCTACATGGTTCTCCGGCGTGCCCGACGCGTTGACATTCCGTTCGACGGTGAGCTGCGTAAGCGGATCAGCCGTGCCCAGTCCGACGCCGCCCGAGGCCTTGACGAGAAATTGTTTGGGGCCGGTGGATGTGAAGCTGTCGATTATCCCAAAATCCGACCAGACGAACGTGCTGCTATGCTTTGCATAAGCGCCGCACCCCGCGGCAAAGGAATAGTCCACGTTGTCTCCAATCGTACACCAAGCCCCACCCGGGATGGTCGAGCAGGATGCGTTGGTTCCAATCCCATTATCCTGGCCTCCGCCGATCGCGCAGTATGAGGAGCCGTCCTCTATATAACTGCTATAACCGCCGCCAATAACCGAATCAAAGCAATCGTTAAGAATCATGTTATGATTTCCTCCCAAAATCGAAGCTCCTTTCGAATCGTTCCCAATAGAATTAATCGAGCCGCCGGCAATGACGGCAGAAGACGAATTGGAGCCGATATCGTTGCCGACGCCCCCTGAAATCGTGGCGCCGTCAGCATTGCTGACAACGGTGTTTTCGATGGAGCCGAAAATAACAATGGGCGCTTCATAACCATAGGAGGAGTCCATAGGCATCACACGTCCGGCGATCATTCCCTGAGCCTCCATTATGCGCGCACTCGTGTTGCTTAACCCAGCGCCGTTTCCTGTGATGACGCCCCCTGCGAGACGATAGCCGCCGGCAAAGCGAGCATTGAAGGAGTTGGACGCCGCGCTGGAATAATCGGTGTTCTGGCTGTCCGACAACACAAACGAGCCGGAGTGAAGGGCCTTGGCGCTGCGCCCGGCGGCAAAGGCATATCGCGCATTGTGGCCCACTTCGCAATATTGTCCGCCGGGGACGGTGGAATAGAAGGAGTTAGTTCCGATTTCGTTGAACGAGCCGCCGCCAATAGCCGAACCATAAGAACCGGCGCCGATGCTGTTGTTCGTTGCGCCCAAAAGAATGGAGGGCTTCGGGATGATCCCCAAAGTCATGGCCTGAACCCTCACGCCCAGCATCCCTTGATCGCTCACGCCTGCGGCGATCACGTTGCTCACGCCCGAGCCGTTCGCGTACACAACGCCGCCTCGAAGATAATAACCGCCGGAAAAACGCGCATTGAAAGAATTGGTCGTGACGCTGGCGAAGTCGGCGTTTTGACTGTCCGACAAGACCCATGCGCCTGTGTGATGAGCCTTGGCGCGGCGCCCGGCGACATAGGCGTATTGAGCGTTATCGGAGATGTCGCAATTATAGCCGCCCGCCACGGTGGAGCCGATGGCATTGGTTCCGATGCTGTTGCCCGAGCCGCCGGCGATGGTGGCGTAGGAGGAGTTCGCGCCGATGTCCCCATTCATACCGCCGGCGACCGTGCCGTACAGAACATCCGCACCGATGCTGTTGTAGGCGCCGCCGCCGATGACGGAGCCATACGACCATGCCCCCACTTGATTATTGGAAGATCCCAACACCAGCACGGGCAAGGGTTCGCCCAGGAAAGACAGGGGCAGGATTCTTGCACCGACGATCCCCTGCTCGGACAGCGTCGCGGCAGCCAGATTGCTCAAGGCCGATCCGTCGCCCTTGATGGCGCCGCCGCTCAAATGGTAGCCGCCCAAAAAACGCGCATTGAACGAATTGGACGTCCCGCTGGCAAAATCGGCATTCTGCGCATCGGCCAACACAAACGCGCCGGGATGATTGGCTTTGGCGCGCCGGCCCGCCGCCAGGGCATAGGCCGCATTATCGGCGACCGCACAAATGTTCCCGCCCAGAATGACGGAATAATTCGCATTCGTTCCAATGTCGTTGAGCGCCCCGCCGCTCACGACGGAGTAACTGGATTGGTCGCCGATGTCATTGTAGTTGCCCCCTCCGACGAACGAATAATCGGCCTCGGCGTCGATATCGTTGTCGTAACCGCCCCCCACCGACGAAAAGGCCGAATTATGGCCGATGTTGTTATTAGCGCCGCCCGCGACCCGGGAATAGGAAGCATTGGTTCCGATGACGTTATTCGCCCCGCCCCCGATCGAAGCGCCGGAAGATCCTTCACCGATCGTATTGTTGGTGGCGCCCAACATAACCGCCGGCCTCGGCTGGCCCGATGAGGTCATCGCCTCAATGCGAGCGCCGATCATGCCTTGATTGGACAACTCCCGAGCCTGGCCGGCGTGCACGGCAAACGGAACGGCCAGCAAGCGTTGGCGACCGCCCATCGGATTCAGGTTCACGCGCACTTGAAGCCAGGCGACTCCATTGCTGCCCAGGCTTCGCGCAAAAGCGGTCGGATCGGCATCGCCCATTGTAGTGCTGAAAAGACCATCGTTACAGGTGACGGAATCCGTTTCCGTATACAACAACTGCCCGGCCGTGGGATCGTTATAAATATCGAACCGCACGCTTCGCGCGCCGTTCACGGGGCCGTTGTTTTCAACCAGCCGTCCCTGATACATCACCGTGTTCGGTAATTCCGCCATAACCGTTTGCATTCCGATCATCCCGACGATAACCACCAAGAGGCCATAAATTTTCATAGTGCTTTCTCCTCCGAGAAATTGACGCGACACCCTGCAACCGCTACGAAGAACAGTCGTGGCAGACGGAAATTTCGTCGGAAATCTTTGCAGAAGGATCGCGAGGCCGCGGCCCCTCCCAATGCTGGCAGCAGGTATTTTAGCCGGGAGGGACGGCGGCCTCGCCGTCCATAACCGATCGAAAGAGGCCATAACGAGAATTGTCCATGGTCTTTTTATGTGCACTGCAACATGATTCCTGGAGGGTTCCGCTCTGTCGGAACCTTCTTCTTCCGGTCGCGACGGAGCGCGACCCTCCAAAATACGGATCTATCGTTAAATCGGCATGTTATCGTTTCCGTGGAGAATTGCCTGCACGCGGGTTAAACAACTTGCTGCCAGCCGTCAGGTCGCCGATAATACTCAAAATGTAACAGGAAAAGCTTTTTGAGAGGCCGTCATGACAAAATTCTGCATATCGGAATTCGGCAATCTGGAACGCCATTTGGCAAAAGCCAAGGAATTATCGCTCGGATTCGAAATCCAGACTTTTTGCGACCCCCAGCAGCTTGATAACCGGCAAAACGTCCTGCCTTCTTTGAAGGCCAAGCTGGCCGGTCTTCCAAGCTTATCCATTCACGGATCGTTTTCCGACTTGGCTCCGGCCAGTCGTGATCCGTTGATCGTCGAAGCGACCCGCCTGCGATTTCGCCAGGCCCATGAGGTTGCGGTCGCCTTGGGAGCCCAACGGGTGGTTCTTCATTCGGGCTTCATGCCTAAGACCTACGCGCCGGATGTCTGGCATAAAAACACCGTCGCCTTTTGGCAGAACTTTCTTCGAGACATTAAGGACGACATCCACTTTCACATCGAAAACGTCTATGAAGACGATCCCGGCATTCTGGCCCGGTTGATCGACGCGTTAAACACCCCCCAGGTATCTGTTTGCCTGGATGTCGGGCATGTCAACGCCAACTCGACGCGCCCCATACAAGAATGGACAGAGATGTTGAACGACCGGATACGACATGTCCACCTGCACAACAATGGCGGCATCTGTGACGATCACAGCGGCCTTTCGGACGGCACCCTGAACATGAAGGACGTCATGGAGTTGTTGTCCAAGCATTCCCCCCAGGCCACCTGGTCCTTGGAGACCAGAGATCTCGAAGGCTCGCTCAAGTGGCTTGAGGCCCATAAGATTCAAATCGCTTAAGAGCCTAATCAGGCTCTAAGGCTTTTTCCCACTGCGAATAAGACCCTGCCTTATTGAGCGGTCAAGTTCCGCCCATTAGATTTCCATGCAGAATAGGCATCAGCAGGAGAAGCAACAACATGACGCGTGGCGACAAGTCGAAATACACCGATAAGCAAAAACGGCAGGCCGAACACATCGAAGAAGGATACGAAAAAAAAGGCGTGCCGGAACAGGAAGCCGGGAAGCGAGCCTGGGCCACGGTTAATAAGACCAGCGGGGGCGGCAAAAAAGGCGGCGCAGCCTCGAAAAAACATAAATAGGATGGCCTTATGATTACCACTCGTTCAGACCTGCACCAGGCCCTGCGTTCGCCCGCACTTCAACGACGGTCGGCGAGCGTCAAGAAAACCGTTCGTTATGCCGTGATTGGCCTCGGACACATCGCTCAGTCCGCCGTTTTGCCGGCATTTGCGCATGCCAGGAAGAACTCCCGATTGGTTGCCCTGATCTCGGACGATCCGGTAAAGCTGCAAACCTTGAGCCGCAAATACGACGTCAAGTTCATATACAACTACGACCGCTACGAGGAGTTCCTGCGCAGTGGAGAAATCGATGCGGTCTATATCGCCCTGCCCAATCATATGCATCGCGATTACGCCGTCCGCGCAGCCGAAGCCGGCATTCATGTGCTCTGCGAAAAGCCCATGGCCATCCATGAGCAGGAATGCCGTGAAATGATCGAAGCGGCAGCGCAACATGATGTGAAACTGATGATTGCCTATCGCCTGCATTTCGAGCAGGCGAACCTGGAAGCCATTGAATTGGCGCAATCGGGCAAACTGGGCAACCTGCGCTTGTTCAATTCCGTCTTCTGCATGCAGGCCAAGGAAGACAACATCCGGCTCATCCGCGAAAAAGGCGGCGGCACTTTGTACGACATGGGCGTGTATTGCATCAACGCCGCGCGATACCTCTTCCGGGAGGAACCGCTGGAGGTATTTGCCTGGAGCATTCAGGGTTCCGATCCTCGCTTCAAGGAAGTGGACGAAGCCACCTGCGCGATCATGAAGTTCCCTAACGACAAACTGGCAACTTTTGTGACCAGCTTCGGCGCCGCGTCGACGGCGGCGTATCGTATCGTAGGCGCCCAGGGCCAACTGATCCTGGACCCCGCCTACGAATATGCGGAGGAACTCACCGCCCGAAGCGTTATTAATGGAAAGCACAAGGAAAAAACGTATAAGCCGCGCGATCAGTTCGGACCGGAATTGCTGTATTTTTCCGACTGCATTTTGAAGGACATTAAGCCGGAACCGTCCGGAGAGGAAGGTTTGGCCGACATCAAAATCATCGAAGCCTTGCATCGCTCCCTCGCCTCGCGGCAACCGGCCGTTGTGGAAGCCATCCAAATCGATCAACGACCGTCCAAGGCGCAGGAAATCCAACAGCCCAAGGCCGCACCGCCCAAACTGGTACACACCGAATCGCCGACCCAATGAAGGAGCGCGGGCATTCCTGCCCGCGTTTTTTTTTAGAACAATCCTTTTGATGCAGCGCGCCGGGTCACAGACCCGGCCCGACTGGAGACCTGGGGCGCCCGCTCTTCGGCATGCCCTTCAAACCGAAGGCCGGTCAGGATTTCCCTGTTGTTCTTTGGGTTCAAATTGAATCGCACTGATGCGCCCGTCGCTTTCCATGCGGGCTTCTTTCACCTGACCCAGATCCTCTATGCCCTGTTCACGCAACAAGCCTAGAAGTTCCTCTTTGGTCAGCAGCTCTTTGGCCAGATTGCCGCGCACCAGGCGTCCGTTTTTTACCATGAGAAGAGGCTTCGGATGAACAAACTTGTGGATTAAGGAAATCCGATAGCCCAGCCAATCGAGCGCAAAATTCCAGAATACGATCGTACCCACCAGCAGAAACCCGCTTGGAATGGATTTGTAGTCGTCCGCCATGGCATTTTGCGCCGCATCCGCCAAGAGGACGATCATCAGCAAATCGCTGATCCCGACTTCGCCGGCTTCCCGTTTCAGAACAAACCGTAAAAGCACAAACAGGCCCAGATAGATCAGGGTGCCGCGCAGGAAGATTTCGATAAAAGGCGTATCCAAGGCAAACAGTTCCGACCAGTTGATGCTCATAAGCCCTCCCTTCGGCATCAACGTACGATAACTTCACCAACTTGCCAGAGGGACAGAGGGAAAGAAGAAGGCCAAAAAAAAGACGGGGCCAGGCGGCCCCGTCTCCAGAAGGGATCTATGGTTCGTCAGGTGGGCTCTTCGCCGCGGGCCATGACCACCTTGCCGGTGCGGACCAGCTCGACAACTTTGAACTTGGTCAGCAGCTTGATCATCGCGTCCAGCTTGTCGGAGTTGCCGGTAATCTGAAGAATGATCGACGACTCCGTCAGATCCACGGTTTTGGCGCCGAAGTGATCCGCGATTTGCAGCGCTTCCGACCGGCCATCCGGGCCGATAACCACTTTCACCAGCGCCAGCTCCTTGACCACGGCGTCCTCGCCGGTGTGGTCGATGCATTGCAGCACATCCACCAGCTTCTGCACCTGCTGGATGATCTGGCGCAAGCCGGAGGGCTCGCCGATGGTGGTGATCGTCATCCGCGAGAAATTTCCGTCCACGGAGGGAGACACAACCAGGGAATCGATGTTGAACCCCCGTCGCGAAAACACCTGGGCGATGCGAGCAAGCACCCCGGGCTTGTTGGCCACGTAAACACTCAACGTATGGGTCGTCAATCCGTTATTCGTTTGCATGAGTCAGTCACTTTCCAGTTAATTGTTACGTAGAGCCCGTAGGACGTTCCACTTTGTGTTTCGGAGGTTCGGTCAACATGTCTTCCAGCGGCCGGCCGGCCGGCACCATCGGAAACACATTGTCTTCTTTTTCCACCTCGACGTCGACGATGCACGGACCGGCCTGGTGCGCCAGGGCGCGCGCAACGATCTTGCGAATGTCGGCCACCCGCTTGAGCCGGAGGCCCAGCGCGCCTTCGTAAGCGTCCGCCAACTTGGCGAAGTCCGGATTGCCTTCCAGGTCCACGCCGCTCTTGCGGTCGTCATAGAACATGGTCTGCCACTGCCGCACCATGCCCAGGTAATGGTTGTTCAGCACGAAAACCTTGATCGGCAATTTTTGAATGCAGGCCGTGGCCAACTCGCACAGCGTCATCTGGAATCCGCCGTCGCCCACAATGGCAATGACCGTATCCTTGGGCCGTCCGCACTGCGCGCCGATGGCCGCCGGAAACGCGTAGCCCATGGTCCCCGCTCCCCCGGAGCTTAGCCAGTTGTTGCGATGGTCGATCTTATAGAATTGAGCCGCCCACATCTGGTGCTGGCCCACGTCGGTCACCACGATCGCCTTGCCTTCCGTCATTTCATAGATCGTGTCGATGACGTGCTGCATCTTCAGGCCGCCGCCTTTTTTATAGTGAAGCGGATACTGCTTTTTGTAACCGTCCAGATGCTTGATCCATTCTTCGGTGTCCAATCGCGTCACATGCTTGAGCAGTTCTTCGACGATCGGGCGGGCGTCGCCGATGGTATAGAGATCAGGTTCAATCATCTTGCCGATTTCCGCGCGATCGACATCGATGTGAATCTTGACGGCGTCTTTACAGAATTTCTTCGGATCGCCGATGATCCGGTCGTCGTAGCGCGAGCCGATCGAAATGATCAGATCGCACTCCACCACCGCCTTGTTGGCATAGGCCGTGCCGTGCATGCCTAACATGCCGAGCGACAGCGGATGCGTCTCCGGAAAAACGCCCTTGCCCAGCAGCGTATTCGTCACCGGCGCGTTCAATTTTTCCGCCAGTTCCTTCACGGCGGGGCCGGCGTCGGAGATCAACGCTCCGTGACCCGCCAGGATCACCGGCCGATGCGATTTGTTCAACGCCTCGGCAATGGCCTGAATGGCTTCCTTGTCGATTTTGTCCGGATACGGCTTGTAACCGGGAATATCCATTTCCGCATAAAGGTCCACCGTGCAGGGACCGGCGCTGATGTTCTTCGGCAGATCGATCAAGACCGGGCCCGGACGGCCGGTCGTCGCGATGTACGCCGCTTCCCGGACAATGCGCGGAATGTCGTTGGTGTTTTTGACCAGATAGCTGTGCTTCACGACGGGCATCGTGATGTCGTAAATGTCCGCTTCCTGAAACGCATCCTTACCCAGCATCCACGTCACCGACTGGGCCGTAATGGCGATCATCGGAATGGAATCCATGTGGGCCGTCATGATGCCCGTAATGGTGTTGGTCGCTCCCGGCCCACTGGTCACCAGCACCGCCGCCGGCTTTCCGGTCGCACGCGCATACCCATCAGCCATGTGCGCCGCGCCCTGCTCATGACGAACCAGTACAAATTTAATCTTGGTGTTAGTTGTGATTAAAGCGTCAAAAATTGGAATAGCCGATCCGCCAGGCAGACCAAACATGTACTCAATTCCTTCTCGCTCCAAACACTTCACGAGGGCTTGAGCGCCTTCTAGCTGATTTTTGTTCATATTATCACCTTTGCTAATGGGTATAGCGACATTTAAGATGAAAATACGTATACCAACCAGATTAGTCAAATATATATTTTACATTTTTTAGCCAAGTCAAAAAGTTTCAGCGTTACCTAGCAAGTTATGCGTACATTTTAAACACAAACAAGCAGTATTAGGCCATCACGCAAGCCATTACTCAACAGATTTCACCAACAACTGGCATCTCCACCGAGTCACACACAATAAAATGCGAATATTTAACCCATCGATTCCACCGACAGAAAAAAAAGCTAAAAGATTCCCTATGGCCGTGGCGGGGGTGATATTTCGTTGTCGGGCTGGTGTCGTAGAAATAACCGGTAGCCGTTGGCGTCCAAGTCACCGCCGCCGGAAAACACGGTTTTTTATGTGCACTGCAACTTGTTGGATAGCAAAACGGGTTCGGCACACCTTCTAGCAATCCAAGTACATGATTCCTGGAGGGTTCCGCTCTGCCGGAACCTTCTTCTTTCGGTCGCGACGGAGCGCGACCCTCCAAAATACAAATATTCTTTTATCCGTGGGACGCTTTGCCATCCGTGGGGCTCCTTCTTCTCCTGAAAGAGTGGCCCCACGGATGGCAAAGCGTCCCACGGATAAGGAATGATGACTCGGTTGAATGCCGGACTCTCTTGAAAAATTTGCGTATATAAAGACAGGAGGGGTCAAACCGGCTCCATAAAGGCAACACCGCCAGGGAGGGCTGTCGCTTTAATCTGGAATCTCTGCTTCGACGAGTTTACCCAGCAGCACCAGCGATTCCTGCCAACCGAGATAACAAGCTTCCACCGGAATTGCATCGGGTACGCCCTCTTGAATGATGGTCAACTCGGTTCCCACGGAGTTTGCTTTCAACGTAACGATCGTCTCCATTTGACCTGGAAGATTCGGGTCATCGAATTTATCCGTGTTGCGAATGCGCTCGTGCGGCAGCAATTCAAGGTAAGTGCCGCCAAAAGACTGACTGTTGCCTGTGGAAAAATTGGTGAAGGACATCTTGTAGGCGCCGCCGACCTTCACATCCATATGATGGACCTTGCAGGTAAAGCCATTCGGCGGGATCCATTTAGCCAGGGCATCTGCGTCGAGAAACGCACGATAGACCTTCTCGGGCTTTGCACGTAGGACTCGATGAAGCTTGATGGTGCTGGGCATATTTAATTCCTTTCTCGGATTTTCGTCTTATTCAAAACCCTATTTGCTGCCATTAACTTACTGTGTTTTTGTCTCCGTACAATGTGCGGAGGAAAAATCCTAAACCGGTCTGAGGGCAGACCGGCTCCAAAAGCGAAAAACCGGAGCGAGGTCGCTCCGGCTCCATAAAAACAATACCGCAATGGAACCCCATGTTCACTTTAGTGACATGGGGTGGCTGTCGCTGGTCCTTCGACCCGCTCAGGACAGGGCGCATGGGGTCGGGCCGAAGGCCCCAAAACGGAGGCGCGCCAGTTGGGTTCGGCTGCAAGGCGTCGCAAGCCGGGCGGGACTCTTGTCCGCCCGGCTTGCGACAACGCGGCAGACGAATCCAAATGGCGCGCCTCCGTTTTGCCCCATGCGGCCCGTCCTGAGCGGGTCGAAGGACCAGCGGGACTTGCGCTGGAGTTCTCGCCCCTTCCCACCCTCTCCACACCACGCCAAAGCTAAGCCAGATCCGTGACCGCGCCGAGCGAAGCCGGCTGGACCAGGCGGGCATACTTCGCCAATACGCCGCGGCAATAGCGAGGCGTCGGCGGTTTCCATTTCGCCATGCGCTTTGCGATCTCCGATTCCGGAACTTCGAGCGTGATCGTGCGCGCGACGGCGTCGATGGCGATCGAATCCCCATCCTTAACAATGGCCAGCAAACCGCCCGAATACGCCTCGGGCGTGATGTGCCCCACGACAAAGCCATGACTGCCGCCGGAGAATCGACCGTCGGTGATCAAAGCCACGTCGCGGCCCAGCCCCTTGCCCATCACGGCCGACGTCGGCGCGAGCATTTCTCTCATGCCGGGGCCCCCGCGCGGGCCTTCGTAACGGATGACAACCACATTCCCCTTGCGAATGGTTCCGTCGAGAATGCTCTTCAACGCGCTCTCTTCGGAATCAAAGACCTTCGCGTCGCCCGTGAAACGCTCCCCTTCTTTGCCGGATATTTTTGCCACGGCGCCGGACGGGGCCAGGTTGCCGTACAGAATGACCAGATGCCCCTCCTTCTTGATAGGATTGGAAAACGGACGGATCACGCGCTGGCTTTTCGAATACGGACGAACCTTCGTCAGATTCCGGGCGAGCGTCTTGCCGGTCACCGTCAAACAGCTTCCGTCCAGCAAGCCTTCCTCCAGCAGCATCTTCATCAGCGGCGCAAGGCCGCCAATCTTCACCAAATCCGCCATGAGAAATTGCCCGCTGGGCTTCAAATCGGCCAGCACCGGAACGCGGCGTCCAATCCGCGTGAAGTCGTCCAACTCCAGCTTGACGCCCGCCGAGTGCGCCATGGCCAGCAAGTGCAGCACGGCATTCGTCGAACCGCCCAAGGCCATCACCACCGTCATGGCGTTCTCGAAAGATTTTTTCGAGAGAATATCCGACGGGCGAATGCCCCGTTTGATTAAGGACAAGACCGCCTGCCCGGCGCTCCGGCAATCCAAAGTCTTCGCCCGGGAAATCGCCGCCTGCGCCGAGCTGTTCGGCAGGCTCATGCCCATGGCCTCGATCGCCGAGGCCATCGTATTGGCCGTATACATTCCTCCGCACGAGCCCGGCCCGGGAATGGCACACGCTTCGACTTCGGAAACCTCCCGCCGCGACATCCGTCCGTTGGCCTGAGCGCCTACGGCCTCGAAAACCGAAACGATGTCCACCTTCTTGCCTTGGCAGCGGCCCGGCAAGATTGTCCCGCCATAGACAAAGACCGCCGGACGATCCAGCCGCGCGAAAGCCATCAGGCAACCCGGCATGTTTTTATCGCAGCCGCCGATCGCCACCAACCCATCGAACTGTTCGCAGCCCGCAACCGTCTCGATCGAATCGGCAATGACCTCGCGCGAGACGAGCGAATACTTCATGCCTTCCGTCCCCATGGAAATCCCGTCGGAAATCGTGATCGTATTGAAAATGACCGCCTTGCCCCCGGCTTTGTCGACGCCGGCCGCCGCTTCGCGGGCGAGCTGGTCGATGTGCATGTTGCACGGCGTTACCATGCTCCACGTGGACGCGATGCCCACCTGAGATTTCTTGAAATCCGCGTTAGAAAACCCCACCGCATGCAGCATCGCCCGGCTGGGCGCGCGCTCGACCCCTTCGGTGATTTGGGAAGAATATCGACGATGAAGCGATGGCTTCGAAGCAGCAGCAACCCGACTCTCTTTTTTCATAACCCTCCGATTTTCCAATGGTTGGATAAACTGTAGCACAGTTTTCCAATGATTGGAAAAAATTGGCGCCGATTTTCCAATCATTGGAAAAATCGAAAAGCCGCGGCAAGGTTGTATCGGTTCCACGTTCCCGAGAGCCCGTCTTCGCCCGCCTGCGCATCGCTACGCGAAGCGTTGCGGGCAGGGAGAGGCCGGGCCGCCTAAACATAAGGAGTGTCCAGGATTCCATTGACCTGCTCCGCGACCGATGACACATTTTATGCATGCAAACGCTTTCCCGCTCGTTTTATGACCGCGATACGATTCGGGTAGCCCAAGAACTGTTGGGCAAATATCTGGTTCACGTTTCCGACGGCGCGGAGCGGATCGGGCGGATTGTGGAAACCGAGGCGTATCTCGGGCCGCACGATCTGGCCGCACATTCCGCCCGCGGGCTGACGGCGCGCACCCGGGTCATGTTCGGTCCGCCGGGGCATGCGTATGTGTATATGATTTATGGCATGTATTACTGCATGAATGTCGTGACCGAACGCGAAGGGCATGCGTCGGCGGTTTTGTTGAGGGCCGTTGAACCGATTCAAAACATCGAAGGCCGGACTCAGGGCCCCGGTTTGCTCTGCCAGGCGATGCACATCGACAAAAATCTAAACGCCCATGACCTGGTCAGCGACGATTTTTTCGTTGCCGCGCCCGACCGCGAAGAACGCATCGTTTTGGTCAAACGCCCGCGCATCGGGGTCGATTACGCCCAGCATTGGGCAAAGAGGCTCCTGCGATTTTATATCGAAGGAAATCCGTTCGTTTCTAAAAGGTAGGGCTCCGCCGAAGGCGTCGCCCTACCCGAACAAGAAAACTCACCCTTTGGAAATATGGATCGATCCATGCAAGCCGTTGGACTGCGTCCATTCGCCGGAAATGGAATTTTCCGTTACCGTTACGGCGATGGAGCCGGTCATGCCGTTGGGACGGACGTACGTGCCGGTCAGTTCGTTGCCATGAACCTCGCCTTCGAAGGTGGCCGTGCCGGAAATGTAGGTTCCGTTCCACGTGATGGAACCTGAAGCGCTGTTGCCGGTTTGAACCAACACCATGGACATGGTTCCGCCGGTGGTGGTCCCGCTCCAGCTTCCCGATACATTCACCGTAGCGTCTTCACTGCCGCCGCCTTCACATCCCGCAAATAGGAATGAAGCGGCCAAAAGCAACACGGAGACAGCGGCTATCGACTTGCGAATCTGCATGGAATCCTCCTTTTTTTATCTTACGGTTTTTATGTGTACCCCGGCCTGGGCTGGGCGTCATCAGTCCATCATAAAATAATGGCTTGGAGGAGCGCATTCTGCGTTTTTGCCCGCTCCTGCAAGAAGGCTGCTTCCCCCCTCCGCGCACATGATCACACTTTGCAAAGTGTGATCATGTGCGCGGACCGCGGATTTCCTGGAGAAGATCGGATACCACCTGCCTGCGTCTCTTGAAAAGAGTATCCTTCCACTCTATAGTTCTACATGAAAATACTCATATACAGGAGGATTCGTCCCCATGGTTCTAATTACACAGAGCGGAGCTGAAACGCTAAACATTGGCAAGCGCGCGCCTACCTTCAAAGATTTGTCCGGAACCGACGGCAAAACGTACAGCCTGGATTCATTCAAGGATCATCCCATCGTCGCAATTTCCTTTACCTGCAATCACTGCCCGTACGCTCAGGCCTATGAGGCGCGATTCATCACCCTGGCCAAAGAATATCAACCCAAGGGCATCGCGTTCATCGCCATCAATTCCAACGATGCCGAAGCTTATCCGGACGATAGCTTTGAAAAAATGAAGGAACGCGCCGCTCAACGGAAATTTCCATTCCCGTATTTGCGCGACGAATCGCAGGAAGTGGCCAAGGCTTTCGGCGCCGTCTGCACGCCTCACCTCTTCGTGCTGAACGCCGAGCGTAATCTGGCTTATGAAGGCCGCATCGACGACAACTGGAAAGATTTATCCGCCGTCAAATCGCACGATTTGAAGCATGCGCTGGACGAGCTGCTGGCCGGTCAACCGGTCAGAACGCCGCGAACCAATCCGCTGGGTTGCAGTATTAAGTGGAAAGATCAATGAGCGCATCCTACTGGGGTGCATCCGGATACTTCCGCAACAGCGGACAGCGACGGAGCGCCGTCCCTACCTTTCTTTGCTGTGGGTAGGGCGCTCACTCCGCTGAGCGCCTTCTTTTCCCCATACGACCTGCGGACGTGTCGGGATGCACCCATCCTCCTGTGAGTTAAAAATGATAGCTTGATTAGGAAATCCGTCTAACATAGATTCTTAGCCGCTTTTGCGCCCGTGCAATGAAATCAGGCGCTTTTGCTTATATGCGAATACTCATCATAGGAGCCGGAAATACAGGACGCAATCTCGCCATCAAATTTTGCGAAGAGCGTCATGACGTGGTGGTAGTGGACGTCAAGGCGGAGCCTTTGCAGGAGTTGGAGGCTCAACTCGATGTGCTGACCATCCAGGGCGAGGGCGCCAATCCCCGCCTGCTGGAGGATGCCGGCATTTCAAAATCCGACATGCTGGTCGCTGTGACCGACAGCGATGAAGTGAATATTTTGGCCTGTGTTTTTGCCCGCGCGGCAGGCGTCGAGCACAAGGTGGCCCGGGTATCCAACGCCGATTATATTCATCATACGCAATTCGATCTCAAAGCACTTGGCGTGGATCTGATCATCAATCAAAAGGAAGAATGCGCCCAGGATCTTTTCAACATCCTGCGTATGCCGGGCGCGGTCGAAACGGCGGACATGCTGGACGGCAAGGTGCTGGCCGTCGGTTTGAAGGTTCATATGGACAGCCCTCTGCTGATGGGCTCGCTCAAGGGCTTCCCAGACTCGCGCTGGCTGAGCGTCATCCGCTTCATCGCGGTAATTCGCGGCAAAGAAATCATCGTGCCGAGGGGCGACACTCAATTCATGATCGGCGACGACATTTACTTTGTCGGACGCCCCGAAGACATCACCCCGTTTATCAATTGGGCCTGGCCCGAGCGGTCGATCTTCCAAAAAGTGATCGTCGCCGGCGGAGGAAACCTCGGCATTCACCTGGCCGCTCTTCTGGAGAAGACGGAGTCCCAGATTATTTTGATCGAGAGCGACGAGGACCGGGCCAATTACTGTTCGGGGATTCTGAACAAGACCATGGTGATTCGTGGAAACGCGCTGGACCAGGAAACCATCGAAAATGTCGGCATCGTGAACACCACGGCCTACGTGGCGGTCACCGGCAACGACGAAAACAATATTATCGGCTGCCTGGTCGCCGGCAAACTCGGGGCCTCCTTCACGGCCGCGCAGGTCAACAAACCCGAGTATGTGCCCATCATCAACAACCTCAGCCTGCTTGATCGCGCGGTAAATCCGCACCTCTCCATGATGAGCGCGATTCTGCACTTCGTGCGCGGCAAGAACGTGAAAGCCGCCGCCGTCCTGCGCGAACTGCCGGGCGAACTGCTCGAAGTGGTCATCCCCGAAAAGGGCAAGTGGACGGGCAAAGCGATCAAGGACATTACCTTCCCCGACGGCGTCGTCATCGCCACCGTCCTGCGGGACAAGGTCGTCTGCGCCGCCACCGGCGACCTGGAGTTCACCGCCGGCGACCGGGTCGTCATTTACTGTGCGCCCAAAGCCGCCGGGAAGCTGGACTCGCTGTTCAAAAAATAAGTTTGCAGAGCGCATCCGATGAACCTTCGTCCCATACTTCATGCCGTAGCCTTCATGCTGATGGTGCTTGGGCTGGCCATGGCGGCCAGTTTTGGAGTCTCCATGCTTTACGGCGACCCCTTGCCCGCGCGGAAGGCGCTGGGGGCCTCGGCGCTGCTCAGCCTGGCCGTGGGGGCGCTCATGGCCCGGCTGTCGCATTCCGAAACCGAGTTGTCCCGTCGGGACGGCATCCTGGTCGTGACCATCGGCTGGTTTATTGCCTGCTTGTTCGGCGCCCTGCCCTATGTCTTATCCGGCGTCATCCCCGATCCGGTCGGCGCGGTATTCGAGACGGTCTCCGGCTTCACCACCACGGGCGCGTCGGTGCTGGCGGTCATCGATCCGCTGCCCAAGGGCATTTTGTTCTGGCGCGCACTGACGCATTTTCTCGGCGGCATGGGCGTACTGGTGCTCTGCGTGGCCATTCTGCCTTTCATTCGAACCGGCGGCATGCAGATTTTTCGCGCGGAAATGACCGGGCCCACCCGGGACCGCCTGACGCCGCGCATTGCCAATACCGCCAAGCTGCTGTGGGGAATCTACACGCTCCTGTGCGTCATCGAGACGCTCTTGCTCAAATGGGGTGGAATGACCTGGTTCGATGCGGTTTGCCATTCGTTCGCCACCGTGGCCACCGGAGGTTTCTCCACCCGGACGTCCAGCATCGCAGCCTTCAACAGTGTATATATTGAAATCGTCGTCATCGTGTTCATGCTGCTGGGAGCCATCAACTTTAATCTGCACTTGGCCGCATTGCGCGGCAATGTGCTCGCCTACTTCCGCGACAGCGAATGGAGATGCTACCTGTCGATCTGGCTGGCGTCCGGACTCTTCATTGCCTGGAATATATGGCGCACGGTTTATCCCGAGATCCACGAAGCCATTCACCATTCCTTTTTTTCCATGACCTCGCTTTTCACTACCACGGGCTTCTGTACGGTGGATTTCGACCGATGGCCCATCGCCTCCAAGCTGGTGCTCCTGCTGCTGATGGTCATGGGCGGCTGCGCCGGGTCCACGGCGGGCGGCATCAAACAAATTCGCGTGGTCGCCGTCATCAAAAATATCTACAGGGAATTGAAGCTGTTTACGCATCCCAATGCGGTGATTTCCATCAAAATCGACCGGCACGTCATCGGGGAAGAAGTCAATCGCAGCATGCTCACCTTTTTTCTCCTGTATCTGGCCACTATCGTCGCCATGTCGCTGGCCCTGAATCCCTACATGCCGGACATCATGTCGTCCTTCAGCGCCGTAATCGCCACCATGGGCGGCGTGGGCCCGGGCCTGTCCGCCGTGGGCCCGATCCAGAATTACGGCTTTGTCGCGAGCCCGGGAAAAATCATGCTGATCTTTTGCATGCTTTTGGGTCGGCTGGAGTTCTATACCCTCCTGGTTCTTTGCTCCCCGGGGTTCTGGAGAAAGTGACGAACCGTACGTAACCGTCGACGTAAGCGCGATCTCAAAGATTTCTGGAGGGTTCCGCTCTGTCGGAACCTTCTTTTTCCGGTCGCGACGGAGCGCGACCCTCCAAAAAGCGGACGGCGACCCCGATCCGGATCGGGGTCCCGACATTTTTTGCCGTGGGTAGGGCGCTCACTCCGCTGAGCGCCGTGTTTTCCTGTCAAACTTGCGGCAGTGTCCGAATGAACGCTGAAGCACAATCCGCTCTTTTCACGCTTCACACGCTGTTTGAGATCGCCTACTCTACGAATTCATTTGGGTCACAAGAAAAAGGGTACGGTCATGGTCGCTCAGGTCATAAGATTAGCTTGTCGCGGCAGTCGCCTGTCGCTCGCCCAAGCCGAGGAAACGATCGGAGTCCTCCGCCCTTTATTCCCCCCAGACACGCGGTTCCAGGTTATGCCGCTCGATACGCCGGGCGATCGCGATAAACAAACGCCCCTGACGGACCCCTCCGTTCCCGACGATTTTTTTACCCGCGACCTCGATCAAGCCCTGCTTCGAAACAAGGCGGAGCTGGCGGTCCATTCGGCAAAAGATTTACCGAAAATACAGCCCAAAGGCCTCGCGGTGGCCACGCTGCTCCCGGGCAAAGATCCGCGCGACGCGCTGGTCTGTCGTTCAGGCTTGTTGCAACCCCAAACGATCGGCGCCAGCAGTCCGCGCAGGTCCGAGGAAATCGAAAAGCTTTTTCCCGGCGCGCGGATCAAGCCGCTCCGGGGAACGATCGACGAACGACTGGCCCAGCTCGATCAGGGCGCCTTCGACGCCGTCATCGTCGCCGCTTGCGCGCTCGAACGACTGGGACTTGCGCGCCGCATCCATCGATATCTGTCCTACGAAACGACGCCCCTGCAAGGACGGCTTGCGCTCACGGTGAAAGACGATGTGGAAGAGCTCATCGCCCGGCTCAAGACATTGGATTTTCGACTTCGGCTTTTCGACAACGCGAAGCCGGCAGCCGGCTCACAACCGGCGGCGGCAAAAACTTCAGGCGACCCGGTGACGCTGTTTGTCGGAACGAATACAAACCGCTTCCAACGCTTCGCCCCCCTGATTCACTGGCCGACGATCGAATTGAGCCCTGCACCGCGCGAGGAGCGTATGACCGCGCTCGAAACCACGCTAAAGGACGTTCGAGGGGTATTGCTCACATCTCCCTTCGCGGTCCGATGTTTTATGGACGCCTTGATCCATTGGCAAGACGGCCGAGCCCTGCACGGAAAAACGTTGCTAGCGGTGGGGCCCGCCACGGCGTACGAAATCGAGCAAATGGGATTTCAAGCCGCCGCCGCGCCCGCCGGCTTCGATGGAGTAGCATCACTTCTCGAGACCTTGGACAACTCGTATGCGGGCCGCTATCTCTATCCCTGTTCCTCCGCCGCACCCGCCAGCCTTCGCGTAGAGGAGGCGCTGAAACGCGGCCTGGAACTGCTGCCGCGCATCTTCTACGAAAACCGGACGCGTTCGCCCGGCCCCCTGCCGCGCGAGCCCTTCCACCGCGTTCTTTTCACAAGCCCCAGCGCCGTGGAAGCGTACTTTTTTAATTATCCCGACGAAATCCATCACGCCCGCGAATGGCTGGCGGTCGGCCCCTCCACCCAGGAAGCCCTCCGCGTGAAAGGATTACAAGGAGTGACGATCGATGAACACTAACCGTCTCCATTCCGGCTATGGCCATCCCGTTCTCCGCCTCTGGCAGGCGGAAGGGTCCGTCGAAAAACACCGGCTCGTCTATCCGGTCTTCGTCGCCGACGGAGCCGGCACGAAAGAGGCGATTCCCTCCATGCCCGGTCAGCACCGATGGTCGCCCGACCGTCTCGGCGAGTTGCTCGAACCGCTGGTTCAAAAAGGACTGCGATCCGTTTTGCTCTTTGGAGTGCCCTTGGGCAGCAAAGATCATCGAGGCTCCAGCGCCGACCGCGACGACAATCCCGTCCTGCAAGCATTGCCCATCTTGCGAAAGAATTTTTCCGAGCTGCTGCTGATCGCCGACGTCTGCCTGTGCGAATACACCGACCACGGCCATTGCGGCCTGCTTCGACCGGACGGCGCCATCGATAATGACGCCAGCACCCAACGGCTCGCCGAAGTGGCGGTCGCTTATGCCCGCGCCGGCGCTCACGTGGTCGCGCCCTCCGACATGATGGACGGACGAGTCGGCGCCATCAAAGCGGCCTTAAACAGCCAGATGAATGGTCCCCAAGTCGCCGTAATGAGTTATGCCGCCAAATTCGCTTCCTGTTTTTACGGCCCCTTCCGCGACGCCGCCCAGTGCAAGCCCGCCTTCGGCGACCGCCAAGCCTACCAGCTTCCGCCGTCCGCGCGAGGCCTCGCCCTGCGCGCCGTCGAACGCGACGTGAGCGAAGGCGCCGATTTCGTCATGGTCAAACCCGCCGGCCCCTACCTCGACATCGTCCGCGATGTGAAAAATCTCGTACGCGTTCCCGTCGCGGCCTACCAAGTCTCGGGCGAGTACGCCATGCTCCACCACGCCGCCGCGGCCGGCGCCTTCGATCTGCAAAAAGCCGTCATGGAATCGCTCGCTGGAATCCGCCGCGCCGGCGCCGACATCCTCATCACCTATTTCGCGCCGCAGGTGCTGGACTGGCTGGGGGAAAAATAAGATCGACATCGCCGGCAAAGAAACGGCCAGCTGAGTGGCCGCCCTACCGCTCTTCGCCGTTGGCAGGGCGCTCACTCCCTGCCCGCAATGCTGAGCATAGCGCCGCAGGCGGCGCTTAGCGTCTTTTTTTGAATGGGTGATTTCAGGGGTGGAAAAGGCCGGGACGAGGTCGTCCCGGCTCCAACGATCGATCAGGAAATAGTCTCGCGTTTTTTCCCATCTCAAGAGCAATATTCACAAGATATGCATCATCACCAAAGGTCCTTATGAAAAAGACACTGAAGCAACGAGCGGAAGCGGCGATGCCTGGCGGCGTGAATAGTCCTGTAAGGGCGTTTCGGTCCGTGGGGGGCGATCCCATTTTTGCCAAGTCGGCCAACGGCGCGGTCCTTAAAACCGAAGACGGACGCAAGCTGATCGATTTTTGCATGTCGTTCGGACCTTTGATTCTCGGGCACGCGCATCCGGAGGTCGTGAAGGCCATCGCCGAAACCGCGGCTAAGGGCGCCAGTTTTGCCGTCACTACCCCACGCGAGATCGAGCTGGCGGAATTGATCCGTTCGGCCATCCCCAGCATGGAGCGCATTCGGCTGGTGAGTTCCGGAACAGAGGCTGTGATGACGGCTCTTCGCCTGGCTCGGGGTTTCACCCGACGCTCGAAAATTCTCAAGTTCGGCGGATGCTATCATGGTCATGCCGACAGCATGCTCGTCCAGGCGGGCAGCGGAGTTGCCGGGATCGCCAGCGCTTCTTCCGCCGGCGTACCGGATTCGTTCGCGAAAGAAACTCTGGTGGCCAAATATAACGATGCCGAGGCCGTGACCCGCCTTGTGAAACGGCACGGCAAGAACCTGGCGGCGATCATTGTGGAGCCGATCGCGGCGAATATGGGGTTAGTTCTGCCGATGCCGGATTTCCTGCAGCATTTGCGCGAGCAGGCGGATGCATGCGGGGCCTTGTTGATTTTCGATGAAGTGATCACCGGCTTTCGGCTGACGTTTGGGGGATATCAAAAACTCTGCGGGGTCACGCCGGACCTGACCTGCCTCGGCAAGGTCATCGGCGGCGGCATGCCCATTGGCGCCGTGGGAGGCCGCATCGCCATCATGGAATCGTTGGCTCCACTCGGGCCGGTTTATCAGGCCGGCACCTTGAGTGGAAACCCCGTCTCCGTGGCAGCGGGGCTCGCCACCCTGAAACGGCTGAAGAAAGATCAACCGTACGCCGCACTGGCCCGGACCACCGAGCTCTTTGCGAAGAGCCTATTCGGCATGGCCGCAACCCTCGAACTGCCTTTGCAAATCCCGTATTATGGCAGCTTGTTCAGTTTCTTTTTCTGCGAGCAGGACATTCGCTCGTTCGAGGATGTGCAGCGGTGCGATACCCGGTGTTTCGCCGTTTTGTTCAAGCAATTGCTTCGGGATGGAGTATATATTCCTCCGTCGCCTTTCGAAGTTTCCTTTATGTCGACGGCTCATGACGATCGGATTCTGCGCAAAGCGGCAACGGCGTTCGAGTGGGCACTGACGGCCGTCGCCGAACAAATCTAACAAGGAGTAAACGTGTCGCGAGCAGACCGATTTCTTAAAGCGTGCCGGCGCGAAGCCGTGGATGCGACGCCCATCTGGCTGATGCGACAGGCCGGACGCTACATGCCCGAATACCAGGCGCTGCGGAAGAAGCATTCGCTCCTCGAACTGGTGAAGACGCCCGAACTGGCCGCACAGGTCACCCTTCAACCGGTCGAGGCGTTCGAGGTGGACGCCGCGATCGTCTTTGCCGACATCCTCACCTTGCCGGAAAGCATGGGGCTCGAGCTGAAATTTACCGAAGGAGAAGGCCCGGCTTTTTTGAATCCGCTCCGATCCGGGCAGGACATCGACAAGCTGGCCGTCCGTTCGCCGGAGGAAGGCCTGGACTTTACGATGGACGCCATCCGGCAGGCTCGAAAGGCACTCGACGGGAAAGCGCCGCTGATCGGCTTTTCGGGCGCGCCGTTTACCCTTGCGTGTTACATGATCGAGGGCAAGGCGTCCCGCGAGTTCCCCATCGCCCGGCAGTTCATCCGCGAGAAACCGCGCGAATGGCATGTACTGGCCGGCAAACTGGCCCAGGCGGTCGGGAGTTATTTAAAGGCCCAAATCGAAGCCGGCGCGCAGGCGATCCAGCTTTTCGATACATGGGCGGGCATCCTTTCGGAAGCCGAGTACAGGGAGTTCGCCCTGCCCTACTCTGCCCAGGCGCTGCAAGCGGCCCGGCAGCCCTCCGTTCCCATCGTTCACTTTGCCATCGGCGCCCATCTGTTGCCGCTTGTAAAAGAGGGCGGCGGGGATGTGATCGGCATGGATTTTCGCGTCGAACTCGCCGAGGCCTGGCGACGACTCGGCGATGGCGTGTCCGTGCAGGGAAATCTCGACCCGGCGATTTTAACCGGTCCCGTCGAGGAAGCAACCAAGCAGGCGGCGAAGATTCTGGACAGCGTCCGAGGCCGCGCCGGGCACATCTTCAATCTGGGCCACGGGGTGCTCAAGGAAACGCCTGTGACCAACGTGGCCGCTCTCGTAGATTTCGTTCACCAATATTCGCGCACATGAACCCGCCTTCGCATAAAAAAGCCGTCCTGTTCCTTGCTACCGGCAGCGCAACTTCGCAGGAGAACGTGGAAGAATTCCTTTTGGACATCCGCGAAGGCCGGCCGTCCTCGCCGGAATTAGTCGAAAAGGTGAAGCAACGTTATCGGCTCATCGGCGGATCGCCGTTTATGAGGATCACGCTTGCGCAGGCCAAAGCCTTGAAGGACGAACTCTCGCACCGAGGCATCGGCAACCCGATTTTTCCGGGCATGTGCCACTGCGCCCCGCGCATTCAAGATGCCGTGGCGGAAATGAAGGCCCAAGGCGTCACGCAGGCGGTGGCGCTGATCATGGCGCCCCTGCACGCTTCGTTCAACCAAGGACGTTACGCGAAGCGGCTGCGGGAAGCTCAAGAAAAGTTGGGAACGAAAATCGAAGCGGCCTGGATCGAATCCTGGCGGCAGGAACCGAAGTTTCTTCAAGCGTGGGAGGCGAACCTCCGGAAGGTGCAGGACGTCCCCGGCAAAACCAAATGGATTTTCACGGCGCACAGCCTCCCGGCGCGAATCCGTCAGGCCGGCGACTGCTATGAAGCAGAATTCAGGGCCTGCGCCGAAGCCCTGGCCGGCCGCCTTGGGCTGGCCGATTGGGACACGGCCTTCCAAAGCGCCGGCGCCAGCCCCGAGCCGTGGCTGGGCCCGTCGCTGAAAGAATGCATCGCCCACCTTGCCGAGTCCGGATACAGCCGTATAGTGGTGTCTCCCATCGGTTTCGTCTGCGACAACGTGGAAATTCTTTATGACATCGATATCGAGGCCAAAGAACTGGCGCGTCAACAGGGCCTGCGGCTGGATCGGGTTGAGGCCATGAATACCCAGCCTCTTTTTATTGAAGCCTTGGCCGACGCCGCTGGAAAGGCTCTCGCATGAAACACGTCGTCATCGTCGGCGGCGGCATCACCGGACTGGCCGCCGCGTATTATCTTCAAAAAGCCGCGCGCGGGCTGTCTTACACGCTCATCGAGAGCGAGCCGCGGCTGGGCGGGAAAATAGCCACGATTCGCGAGGACGGGTTTGTCGTCGACGGAGGACCCGATTCGTTCATCAGCCAGAAGCCGCAGGGATTTCAAGTCTGCCGTGATGTGGGTCTGGAGAGCGATTTGCTGCCCTCGAACGACTCCACATATAAAACGAGACTTCTGCGCGATGGACGACTGATCCCCTACCCCGACGGGTTCCGGCTCGCCGTGCCGACGAAACTATGGCCTTTTGTAAAGTCCCCGCTCCTTTCGCCGCTCGCCAAACTTCGCATGGGCATGGATCTATTCATTCCGGCGCGCCGGGAAACTTCGGACGAGAGCCTGGCGCAATTCATCCGCCGCCGCCTCGGCAACGAGGCGTTGGAACGGATCGCCGGCCCCATCATGTCGGGCATTTTCGTGGCCGATCCCGAACGCATGAGCGTGCAAAGCACGTTTCCCATGTTCGTGGACCTGGAACGAAAATACGGCAGCCTGACGCGTGGAATCGTCCTGGCGCGAAAAGCGGCGGCCAAGGCAAAAGGCAACGGGAAAACCTCGGGCGTGTTTACTTCGCTGAAAAACGGCATGGGATCGTTGGTGGACTCCATCGCCAGTCAACTGACCGGCGACGTGCGGGCCGGCTGCTCCGTAAAAGCCATTCGACGAACTGAAAACGGATTTGAGATTGAGTTGAACCAAGAGTCGCAGCCCATCGCCACAAATGAAATCATTCTTGCCGTCCCGGCCTTCGCGGCCGCACCACTTCTCGCAGAAATCCACCCGGAGCTTTCGAATCGATTGAAGGCCATCCGTTACGTGTCGTCCGCGACGGTTAGTTTGGTCTACCCAGAAGACGCGATATCGAAAGTCACTGGAGGCGGAGGCTTCGGATTTGTCGTGCCGCGGCTTGAAAAGAGCCGTTTGCTGGCCTTCACGTGGTCGTCCAAGAAATTCAATCATCGTTCGGCGGGAAGCCATCATTTGGTTCGGGCCTTCGTGGGCGGCTCGCGACATGAAGAGCTGGCGCTGCTAACCGATAACGAATTGTTCAACCTGGTCCGCGAGGAGCTTGCGGAGATTCTGGGCATTCAAACCGAGCCGTTGCGGCATTGGATCTTCCATTGGCCTTCGGGCAATCCGCAGTTCGACGTCGGACATTTGGATCGGGTGGCCGAAATGGAAACGCTGGCGGCGGAAGTACCGGGCTTGCACCTGGCCGGCAGTGCGTACCGAGGGGTCGGCATTCCCGATTGTGTAAAAAGTGCGCAGGCGGCTATTGCCAAGATTTGCAGGGGGGCATGCTGATGTACCTGTCTGAGCAATCCCCTCCTAATCTTAATCATAATCGTAATCTTAATCCCGTCTTCAGAGATTATGATTAAGGTTACGATTAAGATTAGGAGTCGGAGGCATTGCCTTCCCATCCGGCAAACACAGAGCTTGGGGCGGAAATAATATGCATACAAAACTAGACTTCAATCTGACGCCGTTCCTAACGATTTGGGAGGTCACTCGCGCTTGCGCGCTGTCCTGCAAACATTGTCGCGCCGAGGCGATGGATCAGCGCGATCCCCGCGAGCTGAATCTCGAAGAAGGAAAAAAGCTGCTGAACGACATCGCGGCCATGCAGACGCCCATCGTTATTTTCACGGGGGGCGATTCTCTCCAGAGAGACGACCTGGAGGACTTGATCGCGCACGGAAAGAGTCTCCATTTGAAGACCGGCGCCATTCCAGCCGCAACACCCCGGCTCACCCGCGAACGACTGGCCTCGCTCGGACGCGCGGGCATCGACCAGCTTGCATTGAGCCTCGATGCCTCCACGGCGGCAGCGCACGACCGGCTCCGCGGCGTTGAAGGTTCCTTCGAGAAAACCATGCAAGGCGCCCGCTGGATACGAGAGCTGGGCATACCTCTTCAGATCAATACCACGATCGGCGCCTGGAACTTCGCGGATGTCGATGCGCTCGTCGCGCTGGTGGACAGTTTGGGAATCGTCTTTTGGGAAGTCTTCTTTCTCGTGCCGACCGGCCGGGGCTCGGAATTGCAGGGATGCGCGGCGGAACAATACGAGGAAATCTTCGGCAAACTCTACGAGCTTTCCCTACGCGCGCCGTTTATCATCAAAATCACCGAAGCCCCGCATTACCGGCGGTACATCATGCAGCATTCGGAAGCTGCGACGCTGGCGGCTGCCGCGCAGGATGCCAATCGGTTTATGACAAAACAGAATGCCCGCGGACCGCGCATGGGCCTTTCGCCGTTGCCGGTCAACGCCGGAAAAGGATTCTGTTTTGTCGACCGGATCGGCGATGTGTATCCGAGCGGATTCCTGCCCCTATCCGCAGGAAATGTACGGAACGAATCCATTGTGAGCCTTTACAGGTCTTCGCCGTTGTTCAAAGAAATGCGGAGCCCGAACCTGCTCAAAGGCCGATGCGGCCGGTGCGAGTATCGAGACGTCTGCGGAGGGTCCCGCTCCCGGGCCTATGCGGTTCTGGGCGACTACCTCGGAGAAGATCCTTGCTGTATTTATCAGCCGGCTGATCAATAGGGTATAGCGCACTAATTTCATGCCGAAAGACTGCGTGGAAATGCCTTCTTGGAGGGGTGCATCTTGATAGGCCGCAGAAAACACGTACCTGGGGATAAGCTGGCCAGTGACTGCTGGAGGCGGGGCCACATGGCCCCGCTGGCCTGTCTCTTATACACAAATTTTCGAAGGAATCAGAATCCCTTGCCGTGGGGCTTTTTCTAACCCTGGAAGAGAGGCCCCACGGATGGCAAGGCGGTCCCACGGATAAAAGAGTATGTAGAGAGAGCTGTTCCGTGTCATTCCGTGTGTTCCGTGGGCCATTCTTCCTTCTGCAACAAAGAGTTTTGCCCACGGAACACACGGAATGACACGAAAAAAAGAGAGGGCGTGGTTTTATAAATGGCCCTATCGCACCTTAAAAATATCTCAGATTTTGGAGGGTTCCGCTCGGTCGAAGCCATCTTCTTTCGGTCGCGACGGAGCGCGACCCTCCAAAAAACAAGCCTTCGTGCAACGGCAACTCTTTGCGGCGATCTTTCTTGGCCCAGCTCTACATGAAGGAGAATTTGTGTATAAGAGACAGGCGAGGTCGCCCCGGCTCCATTACGCAAGACCAATCCTTATTGAAGGGAATGAATCTGCGGCCGTGAGATACACCTTTCTTGGAGGAAGCGGCTAACAGAAGATTGACATAAGCAATACCTGCATGTCTATTGCGATAAGCAATAACGCAATATAAGAATACTCCTGTTTCGGAAAACAAAATAAGCACATGAAGCGAAAGAAGGGTCCATCCTGACGCTACCGCAACAGCGGACGGCGACGGAGCGCCGTCCCTACCTTTTTTTGCCGTGGGTAGGGCGCTCACTCCGCTGAGCGCCTCTTTTCCACAAGATCGACCACCGAGTCCGCCTCTTGAGTTCTCTATCTCTCTTCGTGCTTCGACAGTCAACCTCAGCGTGATTGCGCCGGAGGGGAGAAAACCGGCTCGACGCCCGAGCAAATTTCTTGTTTCGAAAAAGGCGTCGTAGACAGCACAACCTCGCCGCGTTGCTCGGCGCTCAGGCCCAACTCCAATTCCGCCGCCTTGACGCCAATGATTTCCTGGCACAAGGAGAGATCTTGCCGGCGATGCGACACGTTCTCCCGAATCGCGTCTTCCAGGTCGTCGATGTCATAGAGGTGTACGCCTGGAATGGTCCTTGTTTCCGGATCCACATCGCGGGGAACGGCGATATCGATGAAGATCAGCGGTCGACCGGCTCTTCGAGCCATAAGCCCTTCCACATCGGAGCGATAAACGATCAGGTGGGGGCATCCGGTTGAGGTAATGACCAGATCCGCCTCCACCATGGCTTCGAAACAGTTCATGAAGGAAAGAGCGCGTCCGCCTACGGGTTGAGCCAATTCGAGGGCGCGTTCGAGCGATCGGTTGACGACGGCGATGGAAGATACGCCGCTCTTCGCAAGATGCCGGAGGCATGTCGCCGCCATTTTCCCGGCCCCAACGATCATGACGTTTTTGTCCGATAGCGCCGGCCCGAAAATCTTCCGGGCCTGTTGAACGGCCACGCTGCCCACGGAAGTGGCGCCCCGGCCGATGCCGGTGCGGGTACGAATCTCTTTGGCCGTTTCCTGGGCTTTTTGAAACATACGATTCAGGCGTTTCCCGGTCAGACCCGACGTACGTGCGCACTCGTAGGCGGCTTTGACCTGGCCCGTGATTTCCGTCTCGCCCAGCACCATGGAGTCCAGGCCGCTGGCTACACGGAACAGGTGCCGGGCGGCATCGAGGCCTTGAAAGCGATAAAGACCAGAATCCATACCCCGTGATTGGGAGTCAAGTAAGCGGAATAGGTCTCCGTCCGGACGGGTTCCTTGGGACGTCACGCCGTAAATCTCCACGCGATTGCACGTCCAAAGCAAAACCACTTCGGCCAGACCCCCTTCACGCCGAAGCTGCTCGCCTACGGCAGCATGATCGGAGGGTGCAACGGCAAATCGCTCACGCAAGGCCACGGGCGCGGTCTTGTAGCTAAGTCCGGTTATAAAGAGTCGATTCATCGGTTCCCCACCCCTCTCCCAAGGGGTTGCACAATAACGAGCCCTGCTTATTGGGCAACTATACTATCTGCCATTTTGAACGAAAGACAATCTACGCCCTCTTAAACGCGTATCACCTGGAGGATTCGAAACCACCCAGCACCATCTGTCAACAGCGAAACCTGTCGGCACCCCCGGAAAACGGCGATCGAGAAATAAGGTTGCTCTCAACTCCTGTTTTTGTTCAGAATCGCGGCATTGCATCGATTTTAAGGGAGAGGCTGTCTGTTGAACCTACGGGCTGTTTTCTATTTAATATCATATCTGCTGATGGTTCTCGGCTTGGGGATGGCCTCCTGCTGGGGCATCTCCATGTATTATCATGACCCGGCGTCCGCGCAATATGGGCTTGCGATACCGGGCATTCTGACGTTGACGATTGCGTTGATTCTGTCCGTCGCCACCCGCACCAAAAGCCCCATCGATCTTTCCCGGCGCGATGGATTTGGCATCGTGACGTTTGGCTGGCTGTTCGCCGCCCTGTTCGGTGCGGCGCCTTTTGTCTGGTCGGGAATCATCCCCAATCCCATTGGGGCAGTTTTCGAAACCATGTCCGGGTTTACCACCACCGGCGCTTCGGTCATGTGGGGACTCGATCAGGCGCCCAAAGGGCTCCTGCTCTGGAGGGCCTTGACGCACTTCTTCGGCGGCATGGGCGTACTGGTGCTGTGCGTCGCCATCCTGCCGTTTCTGGGCGTCGGCGGCATGCAGATTTTCCGGGCCGAAATGCCGGGTCCCTCCAAGGACCGGCTGACGCCCCGCATTGCCAACACCGCCAAGCTGCTTTGGGGCATTTATGTGGCGCTTTGCCTGGTGGAAATCGTCTTGTTGAAAATCGGCGGCATGAGTGGGTTCGATGCCGTTTGTCATTCGTTCGCCACTGTGGCCACCGGGGGCTTTTCCACCCGGGACGCCAGCCTGGGCTTTTACAACAGCGTGTATATCGAAGTCGTCGTCACCGTTTTCATGTTCCTGGCGGGAATCAATTTTTCGCTGCACTATCGCGCCCTGCGCGGCAATCTTCAGGCGTTTTGGAAAGATTCCGAGTTCCTGGTTTATCTCATTATCTGGGCGCTGGCCTGCACGGTCATGACGCTGAACCTCTGGCATCATACGGCGCCCACCCTGCCCTCGGCCATCCGCGCGGCCTTTTTCACGGGCACCTCCGTCATGACCACGACCGGATTTGCCACGGCGGATTTCGATCTTTGGCCCGCTTTCTCCAAGTTGGTGTTGATCGTCCTGATGTTCGTCGGCGGCTGCGCCGGCTCGACATCTGGCGGCCTGAAGATCATTCGAATTCATATTCTGCTGAAGATCGCTCTGCGGGAAATTCGTTTGTTCCTGCAACCCCAAGCGATCGTGCAGGTCAAGGTCGGCAAAAAACCGGTCGAAGCGGGCATCGTTTCAGGCATCGCCGGATTCTTCGTGATTTATCTGCTGACGTTTGTGGCGGCGTCCGCCTTGATGTGTTTGTTTATGCCCGACCTGATCTCCGCCTTCACCTCCGTGGCGGCCACGCTGGGGAACATCGGCCCCGGCCTGGCGAGCGTAGGCCCGATGCTGAATTATTCGCAGATTCCCGACGCGGGCTTGATCGTACTAACGCTCTGCATGTTGCTGGGTCGTCTCGAGCTGTACACGGCCCTGGTCATCCTGCTCCCCCATTTTTGGAAGAAATAAGATCCGCCACCGGCGTCCATCAGCGGCTTTTTTGCGAATCCTTGTATTCCAGTTTACCCAACTGAACCAGGCTATCCAGGTCTTCGACGTCGGTTGATCGGTATCGGCTGACGAGCCGACGGGTTATTTTGACGGTATTATCGTCAGCCGAGCCAAGCATCCGGCTGATATCCGCCATATCCTGGACTCTACCCGCAGTCAGCTTCATGAGAACCAGATATGGGAGCGCGATATAGGGGAGCCCATCCTTCCCTTGAACCGAGTTTTGAATGGCGTCTTCCGTCCAGACTTCATCCAGGGCCACCACGTCTAGAAATCGATTGCCAGGCATACGCCAGGTGCTGCCTCCAATGGCAAGCGGCCCCAGTTTTTTGCAGGGGACCCTCTTCAGCGCCGCCTCCGTCCGAGCCAAATCGTCGGGCAACACCAGAATATCCGTGTCCAAGGTCATACGCTCCGGCATATACAGACGCGTGGCGACCCCGCCTACCACAACAAACTTGACGCGGCCAACGAGGAAACGCAGGTCCGGAATTCCGTAAGTCTCCGTACGTTCTCTCAAGACAAGAGGACCGCTTCCCGAACCGGGCTTTGCGCGTCTACTGGCGATGGCAATAAACTTCTTGCGTTGATCCGATTTCATACTCGCGTCATTATGCGGCAGTTTGAACGACTCGTAAAGAAACCTCTTGTTCCAGAATAGGTTCAAACCGTATTCTTTCTTCAAGACGTCTCATGGCAAAGGCGGATCGTCACCAGCGTGGATAAAAAACTATGACAAGTCCCATTCGTCGCATTCCAGGAGAATTGATTGCCCTTTCTTTGCGAAGGAGCGCTTGCGTTCTTGATGGATTCTGGCGATACGGCCAGCCCAGAAATCGTCGTTTAATTGTTTTCGTCCACGGCATGGGCAGCAATTTCTACCGCTCCTCGCTGAAAAAAGAATTCATGATCCAGGCGCCAAAGGCCGGCTTCGACATTCTTTTGTTCAACAACCGGGGCGCGGAAAAAGGAACAGTGGACGAACGCTTTGTCGATGCCCTGGAAGACATCGATGCCGCGCTTCAATTCGGGCGGGCCCAGGGCTATCGCCGGTTTGTCCTGATCGGCCACAGCACCGGATGCCAGAAGATCGCCTATTATCAGGCCGTCCGCCGACGGAAAGAGGTTGAGGCCTTGGTCCTCCTGGCGCCGGCCGACGATCACGCCCTCTGCCGCCGGGACTTGGGCCGGGCTTTCAATCAACGCGTGCGGCAAGCCAAGCGCCTGGTGGCTCAAAACCGCGGACACGAGTTGATTTCCGGCCTGTACGAACCTTTCTCCGCCCGGCGTTTCCTCAGCGTAGCCGATCCGAAGCAACTGGAAGCCCGGATATTCGATTATGAAGGCGACCTGAGTCATTTTCGTCGGCTCCGTTGCCCCGTGCTGGCTGTTTTTGGCGCTCAGGAAGAGTTTGCGGTCCTCCCGGTTCCCCAGATGCTCGACCGGCTCCGTGCAAAAACCCGCTCCCGTCTATTTGCAGCCCTGGAAATAAAAGGGGCCGACCACGGTTTTCACGGCTGTGAAAAAGCAGCCGCCCGGGCCGTTTGCCGATGGATCGAACAAGCGCTTTGAGCGCGGCCGCCCGGCTCTCTGACACAAGCTTTTCGATAAATTTTTTGATTCTCTATGCCGGTAGGATACACTACATATCGTTCGTAGATTGAAGCAGAAGCTCAACCTACGCTTCGCATAAGGGCTCGAGGAGGACTATGAATGCAATGATTTTTTCGCGTTGGCAATTTGGCATTACGACGGTATATCACTTTTTCTTTGCGCCTTTGACCATTGGGCTGGGAATTCTCTTGGCCATTATGGAAACCCGTTACCTCCTGACCGGCGACGACACGTACAAGCGCATGACCAAATTCTGGGGCAAGCTGTTCCTGATCAATTTCGTCATGGGCGTCGTAACCGGATTGGTCCAGGAATTTCAATTCGGGCTGAATTGGTCCGAATACTCGCGCTATGTCGGCGACATCTTCGGCGCGCCGCTGGCCATCGAAACCTTGGCGGCCTTCTTCCTGGAATCCGTCTTCTTAGGCGCCTGGATTTTCGGATGGGACAAACTCTCGCCGCGAGTGCACGCCGCCTGCATCTGGCTTGTGGCGCTGGGGTCCATTCTTTCCGCCGTGTGGATCTTGATTGCCAATTCCTTCATGCACGAGCCCGTCGGATATATCGCCCGGAACAATCGCCTCGAAATGACGAGCTTTTCGGAGATTGTTTTCAATCCTCATGCCGGGCTTCAGATCCTGCACGTCGTTTTTGCGGCCATGGTCACGGCGGCCTTCTTTGTGTTGGGCATCAGCGCTTATCATCGGCTCCGAAACAACCCGGACGTTGGATTCTGGCAAAAATCGTTCAGGCTCGCCGCCCTCTACGCCGTGGTAGGAATCGTTTTGACGATCGGCATCGGTCATCCCCAGGGCCAATACATGGTCCGGCATCAGCCGATGAAGATGGCCGCGGCCGAAGCCCAATGGACCTCCGAAGATCCGGCCGCGTTGTCGTTATTCAGCCTGATCGACGAGAAGGAAGGCCGGAATACGTTTTCGATCCAGATTCCCTACATGCTTAGCTTGCTGGCCTACAACCGTCCCTCCGGCGAAGTGAAAGGCATCCACGAGCTGCAAGCCGAATTCGAAAAGGAACATGGCCCCGGCGATTATGTGCCGCCTGTTCATATTTGTTTCTGGTCCTTCCGGCTTATGGTCGGAGCGGGTATGGCGATGCTGCTGCTGGCGATGCTGGCCGCCTATTACACGTTCAAGAAATCGATTCCGTTGGAGCGCTGGTTCCTGACCCTTCTGATCCCGTGCATCGCCCTGCCCTACCTGGCCAACAGCACCGGCTGGCTCCTCACCGAGATGGGCCGTCAGCCCTGGATTGTCTACGGTCTGATGAAAACATCCGAGGCAGCCTCCAAAGCCGTGAGCTCGGGGGAAGCCCTGTTTTCCTTGATTGCATTTACGTTGCTTTATGGAGTGCTGATGGCCGTGGATTTTTATTTGCTGCGCAAATTTGCGGTCGCGGGCTCGGCCAAGGAATAGAATTTACAAGAAAATGGAGGCGGCAATGGATTTGAATACCATTTGGTTCATACTCATTTCAGGGCTGTTTGTCGGGTTCTTCGTTCTGGAAGGATTTGATTTCGGCGTGGGCATCGTAATGCCGTTTCTGGGCAAGGATGCCCGGGCGCGCGAAACCGGGATCAAGACCATCGAGCCGTTCTGGGACGGCAACGAGGTCTGGCTGATCACGGCCGGCGCTTCCATGTTTGCGGCGTTTCCTCATTGGTACGCCACGCTGTTCAGCGGCTTGTTCATTCCACTCGTGCTGCTGCTCATGGCCTTGATTCTGCGGGGCGTGGCCATCGAATTTCGCAACAAGCATGAAGGGCGCCGATGGCAGGCCTGGTGGCAGAGCTTGTTCTTTGTCGGCAGCCTGGTCCCGGCATTGCTGTGGGGCGTGGCCTTGAGCAATATGGTCCGCGGCCTGCCAATCGATGCCGAGATGACTTATGTCGGAGGGTTCTGGAACCTGCTTAATCCTTTTTCGCTGGTCGGCGGCCTGGCTTTCGTCCTGCTCTTTGCCCTGCACGGCGCGCTGTTCATTTCGTTGCGCACCCTCGGCAGCGTAAAGCAGCAAGCGGAGCGGATTGCGGTCCGCACGGGAATTCCGGCGCTCGTACTGCTGGCCGCCTTTGTCGCCTATGCGGGCTTTGAAACGGACCTGTTCAAACAAGGCGGGCTTTCCGGCTACGTCGCAGCCGGTGCAGGGGCGCTGGCGCTGGGGGCTGTCATTCTGGCTTGGAAAGGCCGCTTCGGCTGGGCTTTTGCGCTAACTTTCGCCGCCATCGCGGGCGTGACGAGCGGGCTCTTCATGACGCTGTATCCGCGCGTACTGATTTCCAGCCTCGACAGCGCATGGAATTTGACCGTCTATAATGCCGCATCCTCCCCGTATACGCTTCGCATCATGACGATTATTTCAGCCCTCTTTCTTCCCGTGATTCTATTGTATGAAGGCTGGACTTATTGGGTCTTCCGCAAGCGCATTGAAGGAGAGCCGGTCGCCTACTGATGAATTTGGATCGACGACTGCTCGCGCTGGTGAGAAGTCATCGTCCGGCGCTGGCCGGAGCGGTGGGGTTCGGAATTCTTGCGGCGTGGCTGGCCGTGGCGCAAGCCTGGTGCCTGAGCCGCGCCATTGCGATGGCATTTCTTGAACGCGCCGCTCTTCCTGCGCTGAGCATGTGGCTGGCAGCTTATACGCTACTGGCCTTTCTACGAGCAACCGCTGGCTGGCTGGCCCAGGAAGAAGGCGCCCGCCTGTCGTTCCACATCAAACGGACGCTCCGAGAGCGGCTGCTGGCGCACATCGCCCGGCTGGGTCCGGCCGGCCTGCCCAACGAACGCAGCGGCGAACTGGTCCATACGCTTTTCGGCGGCATCAACTCGCTCGACGCCTGGCTCGGCGAATATCTACCCCAATTTTTCCGAGCCATTGGCATCCCTCTTTCCCTCTTGTTTATTGTCCTTCCCCTCGACTGGATTTCCGGCGCTATTTTGCTGGTCACCGCGCCGCTCATTCCGTTTTTCATGATCCTGATCGGAGCGTCCGCCGATGCCCGCGCGCGCCGACAGTGGCAGACGCTGTCGCGGCTGAGCGCTCATTTTCTGGATGTCTTGCAAGGACTGACGACCATCAAGCTGCTGGGACGCAGCCAAGCCGAAGCCGTCACCATCGAACAAGTCACGACAGCCTTCCGGCACACGACCATGAGCGTTTTACGAATCGCCTTTCTGTCCGCTCTCGTCTTGGAGTTATTGGCCACCCTGAGTACGGCTCTGATCGCCGTCTCCCTGGGCGTCCGGCTCCTCCACGGCTCTATTCCTTTTCAATCGGCGCTCTTCGTGCTGATCCTCGCGCCTGACTTCTATCTGCCCCTGCGCCAGTTGGGCGCGCGCTATCACGCCGGGCTCAGCGGCGCGACGGCGGCCGGACGGCTGTTCGGGCTGCTCGAGACGCAACCGGCCATGACCTTGCCGTCCAAACCGGAACAGCCTCCGCCGGCGCCCTTTTCCATTTCATTTCACGAGATCGCCCACGCTTATCAGGACGGAACCCGGCCTACGCTGCAAGGGGTGTCCTTCACCCTGCGGCCGGGAGAAACCACCGTCTTGATTGGTCCCAGCGGCGCGGGGAAAAGCACGATCGTCCAGCTTCTGTTGGGTTTTATGGCTCCACAAGCCGGATCGATCTTAATCGATGGCATGCCCTTGGCCGCCATCGATCCCTCCGCCTGGCGCGATCGAATCGCCTGGGTTCCGCAACGTCCGTTTCTGTTTCACGCCACATTGGCCGAGAATCTTCGCCTGGCCAAACCGGAGGCAACCCTTGAGGATTTGACGGTCGCCGCGCAGGCGGCAGGCCTCCACGATACGATTGCCCAGTGGCCCCAAGGCTACGACACTCCGATCGGCGAGCGCGGAGGCCGCCTC
The DNA here is from genome assembly GCA_001804865.1 of Lentisphaerae bacterium GWF2_57_35. Taxonomy (GTDB): domain Bacteria; phylum Verrucomicrobiota; class Kiritimatiellia; order CAIQIC01; family GWF2-57-35; genus GWF2-57-35. The sequence continues at coordinate 48,570 of MHBK01000022.1, read as the reverse complement.
AGCGGCGGCGAAATCCAACGGCTGGCCATCGCCCGCGCCTTCCTGAAAAATGCGCCTTTCCTGATCCTGGACGAACCGACTTCCCAGTTGGCGCCCGAACAGGAAGACTCCATTTATCAGGCTATCCAGCGATTGACGAAAGATCGCACGACGCTCCTGATCACGCACCGGCTCTCGACGATTCGCGACGACATGCATGTGCTGGTTCTGTCGGATGGACAACTCCTTGAAGACGGTTATGCCGGCGCCCTGAAGGCCCAGAACGGCTGGTTCGCCCGCTTGACGAAAGGAGCGAGCGCATGAAACCGGTCCTGTTCCGACTCGTCAAAGAAGCCCGCCCCTATTGGAAATGGATGACCCTGGCGGCGCTGCTTAGTTTCTTCACCATTGGAAGCGGCGTGGGGTTGTTAATGACCGCCGCTTACCTCATTGCACGAGCCGCCTTGCAGCCGTCCATTGCCGATCTGCAAGTCGCCGTGGTCGGCGTCCGGTTTTTTGGACTCGCTCGAGGCATCTTCCGGTATCTGGAGCGGTGCGTCTCCCACGAGGTCACGTTCCGGCTGCTGGCTGGATTCCGGACTTGGTTTTATCGCGCGATCGAGCCGCTCGCACCCGGACGGTTGGGCGCGTACCATAGCGGCGACCTGCTGGCACGCGCCGTTACCGACGTGGAGCAGCTCGAACACTTGTATGTGCGCATGATCGGGCCGCCCATCGTAGCGCTTATCGTGACGGCGGCCCTGTGGTCCATATTCGGCGCCATCGATCTTACCGCTGCCGCGATCCTGGTCATGGGCCTGGCCGCGGCCGGCTTGGGCGTGCCGCTATGGACCCAGCATCTCGCCCGCAAAACCGGAGAGCGGCTGGCGAGCTCTCAATCCGAACTGCAAACTCGTCTCCTCGACGGCATCCAAGGCCTGGCGGAACTGACCGCCTTCAACCGCGTCGCCGCCCATACGGAAAACATTCTCGGCCTGAACGACGAAGCCCTCTCGCTGCAACGACGCCTGACGCTCCTGAACGGGCTGCATGAATCGTTGCTGGGGTTGATCATGAACCTGACCGTCCTGGGCGTGCTGCTCGCCGTCGTTCCTTCTGTTGCCCGGGAAGGACTCAACGGAATTTGGTTATCGGTGCTGACCCTGGGCGTCATGGCCGCCTTTGAAGCCGTCGCTCCGCTTCCCGCCGCTTTCCAGCAGCATGCGCAAACGGCCACGGCCGGCCAACGGCTGCTGGAATTGATCGATGCCCCGCCCGTCGTGCAACCTTCCACGCAGCCGGCTCCGGCTCTCGAACGATTCGATATTCAATTTCAAAATGTTTTCTTCCGTTACGAGTCTCTTCCGATTCTGAAAGACTTGAACTTGAGCATTCCCGACGGCGCCCGCGTCGCCTTGGTAGGCCCTAGCGGCGCAGGGAAAAGCACGATGGCTCACCTCTTATTGCGCTGGTACATTGCGCAGCATGGCGAAATTCAGATGGGCGGCCAATCGCTGGAAGCCTTTCGTCCCTCCGAGCTGACGGATTGGATATCCTACCTGCCCCAGCATCCGCATTTGTTCAATGGGACCATCGAGGACAATCTGCGCAGGGGCAACCCGGCCGCCTCGGACAACGAATTGGAGGATTGCATTCGATTTGCGATGCTCGACGACCTGATCCGGCGGTTGCCCCACCAACGGCAAACCCACATCGGCGAACAAGGGCTTCAGCTTAGCGGCGGCGAGCGGCGGCGCTTGGCCCTGGCTCGTGGGTTGTTGCGCAAAAGTCCCATCCTCATCCTCGACGAACCCTCCGCCGATCTCGATCCGGATACCGAGCGACTGCTTTTCCAGCGCTTATGGACACAACCGCCGGCTCGCACGCTCATCGTGATCACTCATCGCCTGATCGGCATGGAAAATGCCGATCGCATTTTCTACCTCCAGGATGGAACCGTCCGCGAGTCGGGCCGCCATGACGAACTGCTGCAAAAGAACGGCGCCTACCGACGCATGTGGACCGCCCAACAGCAGGACGCGGCGGTCGAATCGCTGCGTCGGGCGATAAAGCCGGGCATCACACTTTGAAGAGTGTGACACCGGCGAATCTCCGAGCTTGACCGGATAAGCCGAATAACCGATTCATTTCCTTGTGAATCGAAAAACCCTCTCCCATTGGTTGATTGGCGAATTCAGTTTTATGAGGCTGCTCCGGTCGGGCGTCGAAATTTACGCCTGCATACTGGTGTATGCCTTTTTCTTTTCCGACCGACTCATCTTCCAGCCGCCGCCCTCCACCTACATAGACGTTCCGCAAGTCTTGAAGCTTCCGACCGAGGATGGCGGGCATATTTCTGCGCTGTTTCTCGTCAATCCGAGCACGCCCTACACGGTGCTTTATCACCACGGGAATGCCGAAGATCTCGGCGCCGTCCGCCCGTTCTTGATGGCCCTTTATGAGCAAGGATATTCCGTGATGGCGTACGATTACCGGGGCTATGGCGCCAGCGAGGGAACGCCGTCAGAGAAGCATGCCTATCAGGATGCGGAGGCCGCCTATGCTTACCTGGCGAATCAGGCCGGCATCTCGCCGGATCGGATCATCTCGCATGGCCGCTCTCTGGGCGCAGCGCTGGCCGTGGACATCGCACGAAAGCACAACATCGGAGGGTTGATCGTCGAAAGCGGATTCGTCTCGGCCTTCCGGGTAAAGACGCATATTCCCCTGTCCCCCTTCGACAAGTTCAACAACCTCGCGAGAATCAAACAGGTCCATTGCCCTATTCTCGTCATTCACGGCATGCAGGATCAAATCATCCCCTTCTGGCACGGCCAGAAGCTCTACGATCAAGCGCCCGAGCCCAAGCGCTGCCTTTGGGTCCAAGCCGGCCACGACGATGTGTATTGGATGGCCGGAGAGTCCTACTGGACCGCCATGAAACAGTTGTGCAAGCTCATGGAAGAAAAGAACGGGGCCAGGTGACCTGTCTTTTATACACAAATTCTGCCAGGAATCAGAACCCCTTGCCGTGGGGCGCCGTCTACCCCTGGAAGATTGGCCCCACGGATGGCAAAGCGGTCCCACGGATAAAAGAGTATTCAGAAGAGTCATTCTTTCATCGTTATCGATCTTCTATAAAAAGACGAAGAGCCCGTCTTCGCCCGCCTGCGCGTCGCTACGCGAAGCGTTGCGGGCAGGGAGAAGCCGGGCCACCTTCAGGTCCACTATGGAGCGTCGGAAGGAGCCGCAACCCTTTGATTGGAGGGTTCCGCTCTGTCGAAACCTTCTTCTACCGGTCGCGACGGAGCGCGACCCTCCAAAATACAAACCATCTTGCAACGGCGATCTTTTTTGGCCCAGCTCTACATGAAGAAAATTTGTGTATAAATGACAGGCCAGACGGCCCCGTCTCCAGAAAACGAATGCGCTTTCAAGACTGCAGAAGATTCAATTGCCGGCCTGGCGTCGAGCTGGCGCGCTGGATAAATTCCGTCGACAGCACTTCGCTTTCTGAAACGGTTTTTCCTTCAATCAAATCCAACGCAAACCGCGTGGCGGCACGGCCCAATTCGCGATGCGGCACCTTGACGGTGCTCAGGCCGATGAAATGGGCCAGATCGACATCGTCGAATCCCACCACGGCCACATCTTGCGGAACCGATTTGCCATGACGAATCAAAGCTTCCATCGCGCCGATGGCCATTTCGTCATTGGCCGCAAAGAGGCCGTCAAACTCAATGCCCTGTTCCAGCGCGCGACTTACGGCGCGGGCGCCGCCATCCCGGCTGAATTCGCCGGCAAATTCGCGCGAGGCATCGACCGGCAGGCCCGCCTGCTCCAGAGCCACGCGAAACCCACGGCAGCGTTCGTCGGCATCGTAATTGCCTTGCGCGCCGCGTAGATGGATCAAATGCCGGCGGCCTTGCGCAATCAAATGCGACGTGGCGCTGATGGCGCCGCCCATATTGTCGAACAAGACCGAAGGAATAATCGCCAGCGGCGATTTTTGCGCCACGCAAACCATGGGCATGTTCCATTCCGAAAGGGCCACCACCTGCTGATCGCTCAACGTCGAGGCCACGGTAACCACGGCATCCACACGACGATTGCGAATCAATTTTTCCACCGTCGCCGAATGCGGCCGCGCACCGCCAAGAAAGACCACGAGCACATGATATCCATGCCGACTGGCCACTTCGTCCATGCCGGCAATGATTTCAGGGAATACGCCGCCGACGATATCCGGCAAGGTCACGGCCAGCGTCTCCGTGCGATTCTTGGTCAGGGACCGTGCAATGAAATTCGGCGAATAGCGCATTTCCTTGATGACTTTTAAGACCATATCCTTGGTTCGTTGATTAACCAAAGGACTGTCGTTAATAACTCGAGAGACCGTACTTCGAGAAACGCCACATTGACGTCCGACATCTTCCAGTGTTACCGCCATAACGCGCCTACCTCATTTTTAGTTACTTTTGTATTGCAACCGCTCACATCTTGTGAGAACTTCTCGTTTCATGTCAATCAATGAATCGCTTTTAGTAATCAAGATCTAACCCGCAAAGGATAGTATACAAAGGACTGCACTATGAGCAAACGTTTATCGCAACCGGTAACATCGAAGGTTTCGACTCACGCTCTTCGACTGAACGGCAAAGACACTTTTTTATATTCGGGCGAAGTACACTATTTTCGCATTCCGCGACGCTACTGGGAGAAGCACCTTCAAGCCTTGGTCGATGCCGGTTGCAACGCCGTCTCCACTTATGTGCCCTGGTCGTGGCACGAGTTTGAAGAAGGCACGTACGACGTCACTGGCCGTACGCATCCGGAGCGCGACATCCTTGGATTCATTGAATTGGCGCGCAAATACAACTTGTATGTCACCGTGAAGCCAGGCCCTTATGTGATGGCGGAGACGACCGATCAGGGCATTCCTCTTTGGCTGACGCAAAATTATCCGGAGACGCTGGCGCGAAACGAACTAGGACAGCCCTGGGGCACGGCGTTTGTGGCTATTGCCAATCCGATTTTTCGAGACCGCGCCTCGCGATGGTTGAAGTATTTTTCCGGACGGGCCGTCGTGCCGAACCAAGCTCAGCCCCAAGGCTCGGTGATCATGATGCAAGTGTGCAACGAAATCGGCATCTTCCAGTGGCTCGGCGCCCAAGGCGATCATTCGACGTCCAACATCCAGGCCTGGCAGGATTATCTGCGCAGCCAATACCCCAACCTCGCGGACTTGGCCCAATTGCTCGACCGCGAACTCAAGGATTACTCGGACGTCGCGCCGCCCCATGAAAACTGCGAGACGCGCCGTCAGTTTGTTCAGTATCGACTCTGGCACGATTTTCACCGCCAGCTTTACGCGGGCTATGTGAAATTCATTGTCGACGCGCTGCGCGAAGCGGGCGTGCAAGTACCGCTGTTTACCAACATCGGCGGCTGGGTCTACGGCCGCGCACACGAATTTGCGCTCAACGGCACCTTCCACCGCGAAACGGCGAGGATCCAGCCGGATGTACTCTTCGGGCTCGACCACATTCCCGAGATCGTCTCGCCGAACAACCTGCACGACGGCTTCATCGCCAACCAAGTCGCCCGCGAATTGCAGGGGCGCAAGGGTCCTCTGTACTCGGCCGAATTGCAGTGCGGCAGCCGCGAACACGGCGTACAACCCTACCCCGACGAATTAGGGCTGTTCTATCGCCATTGCATCATCCACGGCCTGACTGGGATGAACTTTTACATGTTCTCCCAAGGCCGTAATCCCAAGGGCCGCGGCACCGACGGCCCGATGTTCTACTGGTACAATGCGGTAGATTACAAAGCGGAACGGCAGCCGTCTTATCCGATGATCCAGACGCTCGGCCGGTGGCTGCAGCAGAACGGCGACTTGATCGTCAATGCCGAGCGCCCCGCCAGCCTGGGCGTCGGCTTTTATCCGTATCTGTACGAGACCGAATTCCTCGTTCCGATCCTCGGCAAGGGCACCAAGCTCAACCCGGCCAAGCTCGGGCTGAGCCTCGACCCCGTAGCCTTCCGCGACCGCGCTTACTTCGACGGCGTCCTGCGCATCCTGATGAAGAAGAGCATTCCCTACGACTTGGCCGATCTCACCACCCGTACGCTGGGCGAGCTGAAGGCCTACCAACGGCTCGTTGTGCTGTCCAACGAAATGATGGATGCCCAAACCCAACAGCGTCTCGCAGATTTCGTGCGCGGCGGCGGAGAGCTGATCCTCTTCCCCATGATCCCGTCCTACGATTTGAATTTCGCTCCCTGCCGCATCCTGGAGAAGGAACTCGGCATCAAAACCCTCGGCCAGGGCAAGTCCAACCGCATCTATATGGGCGAACTCAAGGACATTCCCAGCCCTAGCCTGCCTCTGATCGTATCCGATCGCGGCGCCAAGGCGATTGCCCGCGACGTAGACGGCAACGTCATCGGCATCGAAAAGAAAGTCGGCAAGGGCTCGGTCCGCTTCTTCGGGTTCTACGTCAACTACTCCATCGAAGAGCATCCCGACCTGTGGAGCGCCATGATGAAGTTCGACGATCTGGAACGCAATGCCGTCGTCGACAACGACGCGCTCAGCGTCGAAGCCCGCTTTGCGGACGGCGAAGGCGTGCTCTTTGTCGGCAATTTCCACCGCATGCCCATGACCGGCAACCTGCGCGTAAAAAATCCGCGCGGCGGAGCTCCGATCGAGTTGGGCTCCATCGAGCTGCCTTCACAGAACGGCCTGATGCTGCCCATCCAAGCCTCCCTGAGCAAGGGCGTCACCTTGGTTTATGCCTTGGGAGAACTCATGGAGAAAATGGCCGATACCAACGGCATCCGGTTGGTTTTACGAGGGCTCAAAGGCATGGCCGGCCGCATCGAACTGAAGAGCGACAAGCCGATTCGTTTCATTAAAGTGGATGAAAGCCCCATCGCCTTCGACCGCAAAGATAAAATCGTCACGGCCGCGTACGAACAAAACGGCCAGAATCAGACGATTGAAATTCTAGTCTGATAACTTACAACCCGGGCGAGGCCTCCCCGCATCGCCCGGGTTCTCTTTTTTCGTCATCGCCCTGAAGGTGGCCTGGCTTCTCCCTGCCCGCAACGCTTCGCGTAGCGATGCGCAGGCGGACGAAGACGGGCTCTCTCATTTGCATTTCCGATCAGTTCGCATAAAGTCATTAGCAGTGACGCGAAGCCTCAAATAGAGGCAATCGAATTGGGAACTTGCCCCGCGGCAGCGCCCATAATACCCTGAGCAGGTTATGCAAGCACAGATGGACATCGTAAAACTGAATCGGATCGTTGCCGAACGCCTGCGCGGGGACGGAGCGTCGCAATTGGTCATCGATACTTTTTTACGTCATGTCGAAAAGCTCGTAATGGGCGACAATGGGTTGATTAGCGAGAGCACGATCGCTCCGCCAGCCCAAATTCCTGATGCGCAAGCAGCTGAACCCTTTCGAGACGCCGGACGCCAAGCGCTCAAGCATGCCGTGATGATCAAACTTAACGGAGGCCTGGGCACCTCGATGGGCCTCAACAAGGCCAAGTCCCTGATCCCCGTCAAAAACGGCCGCACCTTTTTGGACATCATTGTCGGTCAGGTCAAGCATCTGCGGGAGCAAACCGGCACTTCTCTGCCCTTATTGCTGATGAATAGCTTCAGCACGCATAACGACACACTGGAGGCTTTAGATCATCACGCCTCGCTGGTCGCCGGACAACGCGGCATTCCGCTTTTTTTCATGCAAAACCGCGTACCCAAACTCCTGCGGGAGACCCTGGAGCCGGCGACTTGGTCCGCGGATCCGACTCAGGAATGGTGCCCGCCCGGCCACGGCGACATTTATACGGCCCTGGTCACCAGCCATCTGCTCGACCAACTGCTGGCCCAGGGTTTCGAATATGCCTTCGTCTCCAATGCCGACAATCTCGGAGCCACGCTGGACCTGGACCTGCTCGGCTTTTTCGCCGCCCATCGGATGCCTTTCATGATGGAAGTTACGGATCGAACCGAAGCCGATAAAAAAGGCGGACATTTGGCCGTCCATCATCAGGGCCACTTGCTGCTGCGGGAATCAGCCCAATGTCCCGAACAGGAAATGGAAGCCTTTCAAGATATTGCCAAGTATCGTTATTTTAACACCAACAATCTTTGGCTGAACCTGCGCGCACTGCGCGATAAGCTGGCGGAATGCGGAAATATTTTAGATCTCTCCCTCATTATCAACCGCAAGACCGTGGACCCGCGCGATCCCAGCTCCCCCAGCGTCCATCAACTGGAAACCGCCATGGGCTCGGCTATCTCGCTATTCCCCGACGCCGGCGCCATCCGGGTCCCGCGCAGCCGTTTTGCGCCGGTCAAAACCACCAACGATTTGCTGACGCTCTGGTCGGATGCCTACCGGCTCACGCCGGAATCGCACATGGTTCTGCACCCCGAGCGACATAACGTTCCGCCGCTCGTCAGCCTCGATCCCCTCCATTACCGATCGCTGGACAAGTTGCTGGAACGATTTCCCCAGGGCGCGCCCTCCCTGCTAAAATGCGAATCGCTCTCCATTAAGGGCGACATCCGTTTTGGAAAGGATGTTGCCATCAAGGGCCAGGTAGCGCTCGTCAATTCGTCGCAAGCCCCGGCCGTCGTCCAAGACGCCGCCGCCCTTCACGGCCGCGGCGCCTCCATCGAGGTTGGACTCCCCGACTCGGCGGTATAAGGAATCTCGAATTTCAGATTTCAGATGCCTCTTCCCTTGCCAATCTTGTTTTCTTGCCGTAGTTTACAAACAACTTTTTAAGGAGGCATCATGAGTTCACCCGCGTTTACGAATTTGCAGGAAGACATCAAAATCGCCATGAAGGCGAAGGAAATGGACAAACTGACGGCATTGCGCACCCTGCTGGCCCAGATCAAGGACGCCACCATCAATGCAGGCCGCGAGCCCACCGACGCCGATGTAGCCGCCGTTGTGGCCAAGGCCATCAAGCAACGACGGGAATCCGTCGAACAATTCCGACAGGGCGGACGCGAGGACCTGGCGCAAAAAGAAGAGAATGAAATCGCCGTTTTCACGAAGTACCAGCCGCAACAACTCGATCAAGCCGGCATCGAAGAGTTGGTCCGGAAATGCATCGCGGAAACCGGCGCCGCCGGCAAGAAGGACATGGGCAAAGTGATGCAAGCGCTCATGCCGCACGTCAAAGGCCGCGCCGACGGCAAGTTGGTCAATCAGATCGTCAACACGTTGCTGGGGTCGTGACCTCAACCACCGCCTTACGGCGGCGGCTACAGGTTGACGGCGACGAGCGAGATCTCGATCAATCCGTCTTTCGGCAAGCGTGCGACCTGAACGGCTTCGCGGGCCGGATAGGGCTCTTTGAAGAAGCGGGCATAAATGGCGTTCATGGACGCGAACTGCGACAAGTCTTGCAAGAAAACAGACACTTTCACCACGTTTTGAAATCCCATCCCGGCCTGCTTTAAAATAGCTTCGAGATTGGCAAAGACTTGTTCCGTCTGCGCTTCAAAGGTTGGGGCCAATTCTCCGGTAGCTGGATTCAGCCCCAGTTGTCCCGAAACGAAAAGCATTCCGTTTTGAAGTATGGCCTGAGAATAAGGCCCGATGGCCTTGGGAGCGGATGCGGTTGCGATCGGGTGCATGAAATTCAATCCTCCGTTTTCATTGTTTTTGGAAGCTTCGAAACGGCCTAAAGCGACATGCCCACGCCGGCCTGAAACTCGAAGGCGCTCAAGTCCATTTCGACCGTGCTGGGGCCCACGTCGAAGGAGGGCTTTTCCGTCATCCATTCGTAGCCGGCCGAACCTTCCACGAACCAGCGCGAGGTTAAGGGGATGTTCACTCCGCCGAGAACGCCGAGGCCTACAACCCATTTCTCCTCGTCCGTGCTGTCCCGCCATTCGGCCAGGGTGGTCGCCGATCCATCGTCCGAAGTGGCCGTCAGCCGTTCAACGCGGTCCAGGGAGGCCTGCACATAATTGAACGAGAGTTGCGGCTGCACAAAGAGCTGCAAGTTTTTCTTCACCAGGTAGGCGCCGGCCAGGCCGACCCGCAAGGCCGCATTGTTGACGTCGGCCTTCACCTGCACGGCGTTGGCCACGTCCCAACTCCGTCCGCCGACATATTCGCGGATACTGACATATCCCGTCTCCTCGTTGCGCTCGGTGAGACCCGTCTGCGTCACATCGCGGGAGGTCGGCAGTTCGTTAATGATCGGGCCGGGGTCTTCATATGAGCCACTGTATGGCGGCGTGGTGACAGGCACTACACCGAAGGGATCGTCATACACGTAGGTTTCAGAGTACGAGCCCGAGTAGTCATACTCAAACACTCGCATGGCGTGCACATCGTAATGATCCTCCCGGACATGTGCGGCAAAGGTCGAGTCGTCGAAATGAACCTTCTGCCCCCACCACCCCGCCAGCCCCAAGGCCAGATCGAGGCGGGCGCTACCCTTTTCATAGATCGCATACCGTGCGGCCAACTCCGCACCTAGCGCCGAAAAATGTTCCGTCTCCGAAAGCGGTTCGTCAAACAGCACGTCGGTGCGAGAACGCACTTCCCGGCCCTCGGCCACGTCGGCATAAGACCCTTGAGAGGAGGTCGAACTGTTGCGTGTGAAGGTCAGTTGCTGGGCATCGCCATCGTACTGCCCGGCATCCTCCCATCCCCAATACCACGTATAGGGGAACTCTTCATTGGTGTCCGGGCAAATCCGGACATATCCATCGTCGAACGTCCGATCGGCAAACTGGGTTATGTCGTCGGCAGGCGGTCGGACGACGCCGGAATCCGGCCGTGGCGCATCATGCCAGCTCAGGCCCGAGCGGTAGTTGCGCCCGGGCAGCAAGGCGGCCGACGACGAATCGTTGGCATAGCCCGCGCCCGACAGCTCCATACTCATGCCCACACGGTAGCGCGGTTCGATACTCCACTGCCAACCGCCGGCCTGGGCGTTTAGGACCAGCGAACCCGTCAGTATCAGACCGAAGAGATTGAAGACTTTCATTCGTTGCTCCTTTTACCGGTTCTGCACATCAATGCGATAATAGCCTTGGACGTCCACTCCGAACACCTCATCCGTGATCACATTCACAGGGGGGGTCGCTTGAATGCCGTCTCGAATCAGGATGTAGTCCGCCAGAACGTTCGTAGCTCCAAACAAGCGGTAGACGCGACCCGTGGCGCTCGACCAAACCAGCAGGTTCGCGGTTCCATCGGGTCGGCCCAGCGTTTCCACCGCAAAGATGGAATGTGCATCCGTTGGATCGGTGCCGCTGACCCATTCCGCTTCGTTTAACATACCGTCGCGGTCCGCATCTTCCACGCCGTCCATCGGATTAAGCGGATCGAGCACGCCTGTGTAGGCCTCTTCCCATTCATCCGGCATCACGTCGTTGTCGGTGTCCGCCTTATCCGCCGGCGGAAGTTCCACGGCGCGCAACTGCCAGACAATATTCGAAGGGGGCTTGAAATATCTCGCGTAGAAGATGATGTTAGTCACCGTCACGCATTCGCCCGGATCGAGAACGCCGTCGCCGGCGCCCGCTTCAATCTGAGCGGTCACGTCCAGGTAGGGCCAGCCGCTGATCGCATCGGTCCCCGTGGGATAGCGCAAGCGATGATTGGCATTGCTTTGCACACAATACCAGAACGGACCCATCAGCCGCGTGCCGTTGGTGGAGTTGTTGCATACCTGCGCCGTGCCCACCTGAGTGACGTGAATGGGGTCGAAGGTCCATCCGGTGTAGGTCCAATCCACCAACCCGGCTTGCTGCTGATAGTAGGCTGTCAGCACCGAGTTCATCAGCACGGTCGCCGTCGTAGTCCGGGCGTAGCAATCGTCCACCAGAATGCCGCCCGCGCCTTCCCAGTAAGCAAACTGATAACCCGTGTTCGCCCAAGTCACTACCTGCGTCGGCGTGCCGAACTCGACCACGTAGGAACCCTGCGCCGGGATCGTCTGGCCCGCGTCGCGCGGCCAGGTCAGGATCGTCAGGCGCGGCGAGGTCAGGACACAGATAACGGAGGAGTTCGTACTCGCGCCCGTCGCGTTTTCCGCCCGGAGGCGGTAGTGATATAGCAGGCCCGCCGTCAGCCCCGTCACCGTATGCAACTGCACAGCGCCCAACCCACGGTTGTCGTAGCCCGCGACAAAGCTGCCGAACTCGTCGTCCTCGGAGACGTCGAGCAGGTAATTCGTGGCGCCTTGGGCCGCCTGCCAATGCGCCTGGAAGCTGTCGGGCTGAATGCCCGTCGCCGCTTCGGCCACCGGCGCCTCGGGCTTCATCAGCACCCAGGCTTCAACCGTGTAGCTGGCGCCCGCGGCGTTGACGGCGTAGGCTCGGTAGAAGTTGGTCAAGCCGGAGGTTAGCTCAACAATCTGCTGAGTCCAAACGCCCACCCCAAAGCTGCCGGTCTGGGCGGACTTGCTCGCCATCGCCGGATCGAAGCCCTGCGTCGTGCTCCAAACAATTCCCCGTTCCGTCACGTTCGCTCCATGAACGTTCTCCAGCGTCGCGCCCATGTCCGCCACGGTCGCCTGCACGTTGGTGTGGAACGGATTCGAGACGATCGCCTTTAGCGGGGACACGTTGAATGTCCGCGTAACGTTGGACGCTGCATTCCAATTGGCGTTGCCGGCTTGCGAAGCGACGAGGCTGACGGCGCCCGTCGCCGTAAAGCTCAGGTTGGTTCCGTTTGCCAGCACGGCCGGGCCGCTCCCGACGCTGAAGCTGACGGACAATCCTGACGACGCCGTCGCCTGCAAGCCCAGGCGGTTGGTGATGGCTTGATTTCCGATCGGATCGAACGCGATCGTCTGGCCAGCTTGGGCGATGGTCAAAATCCCCGTCGCACTGCCTTGGTACAAATCCTCAAGCACGTCGGCCTGCACGGGATAACTGCCCGCATTAACCGGCAAGCCGGTCCCCGCGGAGGGATAAGACACGCCCACCGTCAGACCCGTCGGCATCGTCGAAACAACGACCTGCTTTGCCGTGCCGTCGTATACCTGGTTAAGGTTGGTCAACACAACCATCGCAATAGCTTTGGTTACGCTGAAGGTATTTGTAGCGGCGGCCGCATTCCAATTGGCGTCGCCGCCTTGTCCAGCTCTCAAGACCACGACCCCGGCATCGGTAAAGGCTATGCGCGTCATGTTCGTATTCATAAACACGGCGGGCCCTGAAAGGATGCTGAACGTGATCGGCAACCCGGACGAAGCCGTTGCGCTCAGATCCAGCACATTGGTCGCGACCTGAGCGGGAATGACGGGGAAGCCTACCGTCTGACCCGCTTTGACGGCCGTCACGGATCCCGTCACGCTCACCGCATTATATAAGGCGTCCGCGGCTTTGGCGGCACAAACCCGCACGGCGCCGATGCCGCTGGTCATCGTCAGGTTTGTACCATTGACCAAGAAACCGGGTCCGGACAGAACGGCAAAACTCACGATCCCCGTGCCCGACCCGCCGGCCGCGCTGAGGGCGTTGGTGGTCTGATAGGCCTGCGGACTGGCCGGGTTGAAAATTAGCGAGGCTTGGCTGGCCTTGCTGACGACCAATGTTCCAACTTGCGAACCCTGATACATCGTCTCGATAACGGTTCCCGTCACGCTGTAGTTGCCGCTGTTAATGGGCGCGTTCGTGCTGCCATTGTAGGTCAAAAGGACCGAAAGGCCGGCAGGGACGGTGAGGACGGATACGACGCGGGGCGTGCCGTTGTACGTCTGGGCTAGATTGGTGAGCGTGACCGAAGCCGTGGCCTTGGCGACGGTGAAGGTGTTCGTTACGCTGACCGCCGGGTTCCAGTTGCTGTTGCCCGATTGCGAGGCCGCAATGGCTACCACGCCCGCGCCGGAGAAAGACAGCTCATACCCGTTGGTCGTTCCCGCAATGGAAGCGGGGCCGCCGGCGACGGCAAAGCTGACGGGCAAGCCGCTTCCCGAAAAAGCATCCAACAGGAACTGATCGGTGGCGACTTGGTTGCTGATGGCGGGGAAAACGATCGTCTGATTGGCCTTGTCGACGGTCAGTCGAATCGTGCAGGCCTGCGGACTGTTCGTCGCGTCCGGCGCGGCAACCCAATTGGTCGCATCGTACAGGCCGGCATTAAGCCCACCGATGTTCACCCTGTTGGTCAACAGAACCGCTTCGCCTTGAGCCACCGTGCCGGCGTTCGGCAACGACGTCATCCAGTTGCTTGCGCCGACGCCATAGGCGATCGTATTCGTATACGTAAAGGAACTAACGCCCACATTGTCCATCAGGACGAATTGAGGCGTTGGGCTGGAGCCTTGATACGTGGCGGCATAGCTCAGCCAGTTCGTTGACAACCGAATGCCGCCGCCCAGGCCTAGGCCGCCCACATTTAAAACATAGGGCGTCATCAAGCCATCGTTGGCAAAGTTCAGCGCCGCCGCCAGACTGGAGCCGCTCTGCGGTGTAAACACTACGCCAAACGTAACGGCCGTTCCAACGCTGACGGTGGAGGGAATATTGGCCAGCCGGAAAGATGCGGCGCCCGGGCCGCTCGTCGTTACCCCGCTGATATGAAGGATCGCCGTGCCATTATTCGTTATGCTGAAGAAATTAGTCTGAGCATGACCGACGATGAGTCCGCCAAAATCAGAGCCTTTTGCGGAGGACGCCGCTTCGCCGTTGGCAATCGCCATGCCGTTTGTACCTAAGAGGGCCATTCCAGGCCCCAACACTTGGAATAGGTTGGTCGCCGTCGCCGCATGCCAGTTGATATTTCCGCCTTGAGACGCCAGGATCGTAACCGCGCCATAGCCCGTGAAGCTCAAATTCGTGCTCCCCGTAAGAGTGGCCGGGCCGCTGACCACGCCAAAGCTCACCGGCAACCCCGAGGAAGCTGTCGCGGAAAGATCCAGGCGATTGGTCCAGAACTGATCGACTATAGCCGGAAAGTTGATCGATTGACCGACCTTGCTCACCACCAACGTCCCGAACTCTGAGCCTTGATACATCGCTTCGATGACGGTTCCCGTCACGCTGTAGCTGCCGCTGTTAATGGGCGCGTTCGTGCTGCCATTGTAGGTCAAAAAGACCGAAAGGTCGGAAGGGACGGTAAGGACGGATACGACGCGGGGCGTACCGTTGTAGATCTGCGTCAGATTGGCGAGGGTCACTGAAGCCATGGCCTTGGTCACGGTGAAGGTGTTGGTCACGCTGGGCGCCGGGTTCCAGTTGCCGTTGCCCGACTGCGAAGCCACGATCGCTACAAGGCCCGCGCCTGAGAAGGACAGCTCGGAACCGTTCGTCGTGGTCGAAATGGAAGCGGGACCGCCGGCTACTGCGAAACTCACGGGCAAGCCGCTGTCGGCAGAAGCATCAAGAACGAAGTGATCGGCAGCAACCTTGTTGCTGATGGCTGGGAACGAGATCGTCTGATCCGCCTGAGCGACGGTCAACTGAACCACATAGGCCTGCGGACTATTCGTTGCATCCGGCGCGGTCACGCGGTTGGTGGCCGTGTAAGTCCCGGCATTGAGCCCGGCGATGTTGGCCGTGTTGGTCAAGGTCCGCGCGCCGCCCAGCGCCACCGCGCCGGCGGACGGCAAGCTTGCGAACCACCCGCTCGCGCCGGAGCCGTAGGCGATGGCATTCGTGTAGGTAAAGCCGCTCAGGCCCACGTTGTCCAGGATCACGGTCTGCGTCGTCGGATTGGAACCCGCATACGTCGCCGTGAACGTCAAGAGGTTCGTCGAGAGCCGGATGCCGCCGCCGGAGCCGTAGCCGGCCACGTTCAGCGTGAAGGGGGTGTTCGTACCGTTGTGCATGAAGGCGATGGCCGCGTTTTGCGGACCGCCTTGCGGCGTGAAAACAATGCGGAAGGAGGCGGCTTCGGAGGAAGAAAGAACGGCAGGGACATCAAGGACCGTGAAGGACGCCGAGCCCGCGCCGCTGGTGCTGACCCCGGCGATGAGCAAAGCGGTGTTGCCGCTGTTGGTCAGGGTGAAGGTGTTGGTCAATGAACCTTGCCCCACGATCGACGCCCCAAAGTCCGTGCCATCCGCGGCGGAAGCCGCGTTATGGTTGACGATAACGGCGCCATTGGTCCCGATCAGTTGGAACTGCGGCATCAGATACGTGAACGCATTGCTCTTCACCGTCTCGCCGAAACTCGTCGAGTACACACGGACATCGCCGGCGCCGACCGCAGCCGCTTGACCCGCGGTCGCCACAATTTGCGTTGAACCGCTGACGCCGACCACCGTCGCCGTCACGCCGCACAACGTTACAAGGGTCACATCGGATCCGTCGCACAGGTTCGTGCCGACGATCGTCACCGGGTAGCCGCCGGTCGTCGAGCCGCTGGAGGGAACGACCCCCGGCCTTGGCTCGGAGGCCGTCCCATAGATCAGATACGTTTCGCCGGCCGCGTTGATCCCCCCCGGATCGGCCCCTTCCGCGCTAACGAGGAAGTCAACGGCGCCATCGCCATTCACATCCCCGGCCGAACTCACCACCTTGCCGCAGTAATCACTCGCCTTGGCGCCGGCCATTACGATCCCGTTAGTTCCGTCCAGCCATGAGTTGGTCAAGGTGATGAATGCCGGAAGACCGCTTTCGCGGCCATAAACCAGATAGGCTTCGCCCGCGCCACTGCGCCCCTCCGGATCGGCGCCTGTCGCGCCGATCAGCACATCCGCCAACCCATCGCCATTCAGATCCCCGGCCGAACTCACCGATTTCCCGCTGGAATCACCCGCCACCGCGCCCGCCAGAATGACGCCGTTGATCCCGTCCAGCCACGTATTGGTCAGCGTGATCAGCGCCGGCAGGCCATGATTCCGGCCATACACCAAGTACGTCTCGCCAGCCGTGCTACGCCCCTCTGGATCGGCCCCTGTCGCACTTATCAGCACATCCGCAAACCCGTCGCCATTTACATCCCCCGCCGAACTTACGGACGTCCCGTTGGCATCTGATGCCACCGCGCCCGCCAGAATGACGCCGTTGGTCCCGTCCAGCCAGGAATTGGTCAGCGTGATCAGCGCCGGAAATCCGTTGCTCCGGCCATACACCAGGTAGGTCTCGCCGGCTGCGCTGCGGCCACTCGGATCGGCCGCCGTCGCGCCAATCAAAAAGTCCGCCAATTCATCGCCGTTCACATCCCCGGCCGAACTCACCGCCACCCCGCTGTTATCAGACGCCACCGCACCCGCCAGAATGGCGCCATTGGTTCCGTCCAGCCACGTATTGGTCAGGGTGATCAAGGCCGGAAATCCATTGCTGCGGCCATACACCAGGTATGTCGCGCCGGCTGCGTTGCGGCCCTCCGGATCGGCATTATTCGCGCCGATCAGTATATCCGCCAAGCCATCGCCGTTCACATCCCCGGCCGAACTCACCACCGTCCCGCTGTTATCAGACGCCGCCGCCCCCACCAGGATAATTCCGTTGGTTCCGTCCAGCCAGGTGTTGGTCAGGGTGATGAACGCTGGAAGCCCATGGCTCCGGCCATACACCAGGTACGTCTCGCCGGCCCCGCTGCGCCCCGCCGGATCGGCGCCTTTCGCGCCAATCAGCACATCCGAGAACCCATCGCCGTTCACATCCCCGGCCGAACTCACGGCGAAACCGCTGAAATCTGACGCCCTGGCGCCCGCCAGAATGACGCCATTAGTCCCGTCCAGCCACGTATTGGTCAGCGTGATCAGCGATGGAAATCCATTACTCCGGCCATACAACAAGTACGTCACGCCGGCGCC
The DNA here is from genome assembly GCA_001804865.1 of Lentisphaerae bacterium GWF2_57_35. Classification (GTDB taxonomy): domain Bacteria; phylum Verrucomicrobiota; class Kiritimatiellia; order CAIQIC01; family GWF2-57-35; genus GWF2-57-35. Next base: position 30,822 of record MHBK01000022.1, on the reverse strand, counting down.
GCTTCTCCCCTCCGGATCGGCGTCAGGAGCGCCAACCAGCAAGTCCGCGAACCCATCGCCATTCACATCCCCGGCCGAACTCGCACACCGGCCGCTGTTCTCAGAGGCCGTGGCCCCCGTCATGATGAACCCGTTGGTCCCGTTCAGCCAGGTGTTCGTCATCGTGATCAGCGCCGGCAGCGCCGAGCCTCCTCCACCCCCGCCGATCACGCCCTGCGCATGGTAGGTGTAGGCGCTCGCCAGCGTCGTGTCGCCGTTATCCGAGGTCTGGACGACGATATCCACCGCACCCGCGCCGACCGCGGCGGGCAGCGCGATCGTGAACCAGTTGGCGCCGGAGGCGGAGGGCTGAACCGGCAGGAAGGCCGGTCCTACGAGGATGTTCGTGATCGCGCCGAAGTGGCCGTTGGTAATCGTGATCATGTTCCCGCCGGCATAAGGCCCGACGTTGGTGGAAAGCTGATACGCGGAACCGGACAGATTCAGCGTGTAGGTCGGCGTCGGCGAATCGTTCTCGATGTCCAGTTGCGCCGTGCAACTGCCGGGTTCCGTCGGCGAGTAAGTCACGGTGAAGCTGGCCATTTCGCCCACACCCAAACTCGCCGGCAAATCGGAAACCGCAAATCGCAAATTGCAAATTCCATTGGTGGTCCAACCACTGACGCTTAGAATGGACGATCCATTGTTCGTCAGGCTAAAGGTGCGAACGAGCGGCGATCCGACGACGGAGTGTCCAAAGGCATTCCCTTTCGCCAGGTCGGCCGCCTCGCCGCTGGCGATGGAGGCGCCGTTCGTGCCCAGAACGGCCAATCCCGGCACGGCCCCCGTGGCGATCCCCGCCAGGTTCAGAACGAACGGGTTCGGCTGGCCGTCGCTGACGATGAGCACGGAAGCCGTGTAGGTCCCCATGGAAGGCGGCGTGAAACGAACCAGGAAGTTGCTGTAGCCGTAGGAATCAAGTCCGAGCGGCATATCGCCGATCGAGAACGCCGCGGCGCCGGCGCCGACCACTTCAGCGGTACTGATGCTGATCGGAAAAGATCCCGAATCCTCGGCTGCAACCAATTCGTTGGTGTAGGTCCGCCCCATCTGAACCGCGCCGAAATGCGTCTTATAGGTGGAAGTCGGGGCCGCGCCGCTCGCAATGTAGTAGGTCCAATTGGTCGAGTCGGTGTAGACGGCAAAAATCGGGCCGTTGTAGGTGTAGGTAAAGACATTCGATTTCACCGTTTCGCCCTGGCTGGTGGAAAACACCCGCACGGCGCCGCTGGTTGGACCTGAAGCTGCACTCGCGGTGATCACGACCTGCGTTGCGCTCTGCGAATCGACCGAGGAAGCCGGTACGCCGCACAGCGTGACGTTGGTGATATCCGAGCCGTTGCCCAAGCCTGCGCCCATAATCGTCACCGTGAACCCGCCGGCCTGGTCGCCGGATGTCGGCGTGAGACCGGTGGAGCCTTGGCGATAGTAACGAGTGCTGGCGGAGGGAGCGAAGAACTCTCTGCCGCCCGCCACGTAAAGCGTGTTGCTCAGGATGCCCGCGGCATGACCACGCTCGATGGCGCTCGACAGCCCTCTCCGCTCCGTCCAATTCGTACCGTCGAACGCGATGATGTTCGTGATCGCGTTGTACGACGTGTCCCGTCCGCCGATCAGCACAATCGTCTTGTTGCTCTCCACGCATACCGCCGGCGTGTACTGCCAGCGGGGCATATTGCCCGCCGCGGTCCACGTGGTTCCATCGAACTTCAGAATGCTCGTGGTCTGCACGCCGGCGTCCAACGTCCCGCCCATCACGTACAGCATGCCGCCGATCGTGGCCGCAATAAAGGTGTTCCGCGCGAGGGGAAGCGCCGTCCCGACGGTCCAGCTTGTTCCATCGAAACGATAGACGGTGTTCATGTGATTGGCGCTGCCGTCCATGCCCCCCATGATGTAGGCGTAGTTTCCGAGAACGGCATAACCAAAATCGCGGCGCGGGGACGGCAGACTGCTCACGGCGGTCCAGGATGCGCCGTCGAATCGATGCGCGGTGCTCTGGGCCCAGCCGTTGGATTCGCCGGCGGCGCAGTACAGCTTGCCGCCCAACGAGAACACGGCTGGATTTCTGCGATCGCTCACGGGCAGATTCGCGCAGGTAACCCAACTAGTTCCCCCATCATAACGAAAGACGGAATTGCTCGGTCCGTTCGGGCCGTCGCCGGCAACCAGATACAGATTGTTGCTATGCATCGCATAGCCCATCCCGTAACGCCCCGACGGCAACGAAACATCGCTGACCCAGCCCGCCGTAACATTGTCAAATATCGTACCGGCCCAGGACAGGCCTGCGGCCATCAAAAACCACGCGAAGCAGACCAACAGGACAACAAATCGGTTCGACGGACGTCTTAATGTAAATGGGGCTGCGTGAAAGCGAGAAAAAGAAATACGGCCAACAACCGCAACATTTTGATCCACACCGACCTCCTTGGAAATCTGCGAGAAACGGATTTAAAATCTTAGACTGATTAAAGTAACACTTTTTCCGGCTTCCAGTTAAGACCAATTTCCGCAGAAAAAATTCATAAAAAAATGCTTTTGCCGAGTTCCGAGGGGGGTGAGTATTATAAACGGCATGAATATTCTCTGGCTGATCCTTGTCGCACTTCCTGTTTTTGTCTGGGGTTATTGGATATATGCAAGGCATCTTCAGCGAATTCTAAGGGGGGCGAGCGATGAAATTCCGCCCTCCATTGCCTTGCGGGACGACATCGATTATGTCCCTAGCAAAACGCCTGTCGTATTCAGTCATCACTTTGCCTCCATCGCCGGCGCCGGACCCATTGTGGGGCCGACGGTGGCCCTGATTTACGGCTACGCACCCGTATGGCTCTGGATCGTGTTGGGCGCCGTGTTCATCGGCGCGGTACAGGACTTCTCCAGTCTGTTTGTCAGCATGCGCGAGCGTGGACAATCCATGTCCCAGGTGGCCCATCGCACGCTGGGGCGGCCCGGCTTCTTCATCGTCATCGCTTTTTCCATCATCATGCTGCTGCTGCTCACGTCCGCATTTCTCGGTTTGTCGGCTACCGCGTTGACTTCGCTCGTGCCGCTGCGGCAAATGCAGCTCCAGGAGGGACACGGCTTCCTTCATGTCGTGGTGGGCGCAGACGGAATTTCGAAGGCCAAGATCGGAGGCGTCGCCTCCATGTCGCTGATCATTATCACCCTGTGCGCGCCGTTGCTGGGCTGGCTGGTGTTCAAACGCAATCTGCGCCTATGGACTATAACCCCGCTGGCCCTGGCCATCTGCGCAATCTCCATTCTGATCGGGCTGCTCCACCCCCTGACGCTGCCACCCATAACCTGGATGCTGATTTTGACCGTGTATGTGATCCTAGCCTCGGGTTTGCCGGTTTGGGCGCTTCTTCAACCGCGCGATTTCATCAACTCCTTCCTGCTGTATGCCGGAATGGTCCTGCTGGCTATTGGCACGCTGGCCGGCGGCTTCCGCGGCGAAAAATTGCTCATGCCGGCGTTCAATCTGGCCGGCGGCGATGCAGCCCTGGGCATGGTCTGGCCGTTTCTATTTATCACCGTGGCCTGCGGCGCGATCTCGGGTTTTCATGCCATGGTCACCGGCGGCACCACGGCCAAGCAACTGAACAGCGAACGCCATGCCCGCGGAGTCGGCTATGGCGGCATGCTGATGGAATCCATTCTGGCGCTGCTGGTGGTCGTCGCGGTCGGCGCCGGGCTTACGCTCGACCAATTCAAGGACATCGTTTTTCCAACCGTGAAAGGCGCGGGGAGCAATCCGGTGCTGGCGTTTGCCATGGGCATGGGCGGCCTCATGCATCGCGCCCTGGGCATCCACATGGAATACGGCACGGTTTTCGGCATGCTGATGGTGGAAGGATTTATCGTTACCACTCTGGACACCGCCGCGCGCCTGAACCGGTATTTGCTCGAAGAGCTTTGGGGCGCCTTGTTCCGGCATCCGCCGGCCTGGCTGCGCAGTCATTTGTTCAATGCCGTCGCCGTGGCCGTGCTGATGCTCGCGCTGTGCTATACCAACACCTTCAAATTCATCTGGCCCATCTTCGGCAGCGCGAACCAATTGATGGCCGCCCTCACCATGCTCGTCGTCGCCGTCTGGCTGGCCATCCGTTCTCGCCCTACGTGGTTTGCGATCCTACCGGCCATTTTCATGATGGCCACCACCCTGGTCTCCCTCTGGCAGTTGCTCTTCAAGAAATACATCCCGACCCACAACTACCCGCTCATGGCCACCGACATCCTCCTCATGCTCCTGGCCGTCGGCGTCGTCGTTTTGGCCATCCGGAAATTCCCAACCCGCCGCAGAGGGGTCCCCGCCTGATCCGACAAAAAAATATCCTGCCCCCGACTGGATAGCCGGCGCTCCTTGATGTATTTTGACGGCGCAAAGGCCAACTTGTTAATCGAATAAGACTTCCTGCTGGGACGAAGGCGGGAGCGAAAAGGTCCGCGGGGCCGCGGCCCCTCCCGACAACGCAGCAAAACAGGGCGATTCGGGAGGGACGGCGGCCCCGCCGTCCTCAAGCGATATAGGGTCCGATCAAGAACAAGCCATAAAGGGGGGCGCCAAGGGATGAGCAAACTGAAAACACTCGCCGTACCCGTTTGTTATAACGAAGGGAAAAAAATAGGCCGCGTTTTAGACCGATTTAACCCAGGCATCGTAGATGACGTGATCGTGGTGGATGATGCCTCCACGGACGAGAGCCGGAACGAAGCCTTGAAGCGCGGCGTAACCGTGATCCAACATCCGCAACGAATGGGAGTCGGGGCGGCCATCCGAACCGCGATTTCTTATGCCCGCGACAATGGCTTTGATGTCCTCGTGATTCTGGCCGGCAACGATAAAGATCGCCCGGCAGAAATCCCCCTGTTACTGCGCCCGATCGAAGAAGAAAAGGCCGACGTGGTTCAAGGCTCCCGTTATCTGGAGGGAGGGAAAACGTCCGGGATGCCCTTTTACCGGCGCGTGGCCACCCGAATTCATCCCTGGCTGATGACGCGGGCCACAGGCGTCAAAATCACGGACAGCACCAATGGATTCCGAGCCATGCGGGTGTCTCTTTTCAACGACGCCCGAATCAAGCTGCATCAAAAATGGCTGAATGCGTACGAACTCGAGCCTTACATTCTTTTCAAAACCATCCGGCTTGGCTACCGATTTGCCGAAGTCCCCGTCACCAAGATTTATCCCCCCAAAGAACTTGGCTACACCAAAATGAAACCCATTGCCGGATGGTGGAGCATTCTTCGCCCGGTGGTCCTTTTAAGTCTGGGCATGAAAAAATGACCGGCCTTATTGTTCGGAGGTCTGTTTCCGGGCCTGATGCTCTGCAACATACGCCGCCGCCAGGTTCGCCCTGACGATCGACGTTAACGCCGCAGATGGACGGGTCGGATCCGGGCTTGTGAAAAGACCGAAAACATTTCGGCCTAATTGAATCGGCGTCATGATCAAGCCCCACGGAAAACCCCACCATCCGAAAAAGAGACAGAGCAGTTTCTCCTCGATGCTATACCATTTGTCCAAAGGCAATAACCAATACAAAGCCAATAAATATCGATGGTTCTGGCCCAGTACCGTATCCAAGGCCTGGCTTGCGGCCCGGAAGGAACAAACGTCTGGCTTAGCGGCGGAGCAACCGTATGGCTCAACGGAGGAGCAGTAAATGAAGGGGGAAAGAAGCCTTCCATCGTGCGGGCCTCCTGCCATTCCTTCATGGGCTCCGTCCAGACCAAAGTGCTTGCCGACAGAGCGCCCGACTCAAACAGTTTCATTAACTCAGCCTCGGCAATCGGCCTTTTTTGCTGTCCCGATTCATGATAGTACCACGATCCCATGATTTCTCCTTTTTCACGTCACGACGCACCAACACGAGGACCGCTACAAGCCTCGCGTACAAGTGAAGCCGATTGTTGGATGCTCGTTCCCTAACGCGTCAGAAATAGCTTAATTGATGGAATTTATACCGGGCTGTTGGACTTGAGGCAAGGAGGAAGAACGGATGCGGCGCCCGCGGGGCGCCTCTTGACACGGTCCTTCCTCAACGTCTGGCACTGGAAAGAATCCACCGGCTTACGCCCTGTCTTTTATACACAAATTCTGCCAGAACTCAAAATTCCCAATCCGTGGGGCTTCTTATAACCCTGGAAGAGTGGCCCCACGGATGGCAAAGCGGTCCCACGGATAAAAGAGTATTCAGAAGAGTCATTCTTTCATCGTTATCGATCTCCTATAAAAAGACGAAGAGCCCGTCTTCGCCCGCCTGCGCATCGCTACGCGAAGCGTTGCGGGCAGGGAGAAGCCGGGCCACCTTCAGGACTCGACGATCCGCGGGACCGCTTTGCCATCCGTGGGGTAATTCTTCTCGGGGTAGAAGGAGTCCCACTAATGGGGAAGCTCAATACACCCGCCGCACAGGCCAGAATCCCGATTCCCTTTGCGGCCTTTGCGTTGAAAAGCTTTGCGGTTTCTCCCCTATCCGAGGCGAGGCGTCAGGACGACTGCCAACCGTTGCTTTGGGGGCCGGATATCCAAAAGACGCGGAAGGTGTCGAGGATTTGCTGGGCTTCGATCAGGTAGTGACGGGCCACTTCCGCGTTATTGACCGTGACCATCAGGTCGTGGGACAGCACCGAGGTGTTGTACCAGTTAAAACTGCCGTCCATCACGATTCGTTCGTCGATGACGCATTGCTTGGAATGAAGCGGCGAATACGGGATGATGCGGTCATGCTGTCCATAGACCAGCGCCATGGGGATATTGGCGTCCTTTAAGCGCTGCATGGCGGGCGTCAGGTTCCGACTGAGCTCTTCTTTCATCGTCCGTTCCCGGGTTGGATCGCCTTCCCAGGCCAGATGCCCGTTGAAGATGGTACGCACGCGCACCCCCCGGTTCTGGGCGCCAATCAGGGCTTCCGTCACCCGGTCGCCATGCTCGCCCTGAAGATTCCCAACGAGAAACAGGCAAAGGTTGATCGAGTGTTTCGCGCGGTTTATTTCCGCGAGAACCGCGTGATGCGGACGGTAGTATTTGCCGTTCAACAGGGCGGTGCGTCCAAAAGTATACAGAAGGTTGAAGTGGCTATAGGGATCGATGCCGTAGCGCTGAATCACGCCTCCGCGAAGCGCCTGGAAGATATTGTCGAGCAGACGGCAGACGCCTTTGGATTGAAAAGTGATGCCGGATTCCCAGTTGCTGCCCCAGCGGTCGAAGGAAATGTTGAACGAGCCGATAAGACAATCCTCGTCGCCAAAAATGACGAACTTGTTGTGCATGTCCGCGGACACTTCCGCCAGAGGGTCGTTGGTCGTGCAAATTTCGCCGAGCAATTCGATGCCGGATCGTTTGAGGCGCAGATAATTATCGCTGTTGGTCAGCGTCATTTTCCGCCAATCGACGATGCATTGAACTGCGACGCCGCATTTATGAGCGTGAATGAGGTGGTTGATGAAATCCGTGTCGTCGATACAATCCACGCACACTTTGATGCTGTGAGGTCCGCAGGCGTTTTCATAGCGCCTCCGGATGACCTTGTCGATGCAGTCATGAATGTAGCGCTTGGGATGAAAGGGATGCCAGGGCTGCCCTTTCGTGAACTTAGGAATCAGATTCAGCGATTCGGGATGAGCGCCAATCCAATCGACATCGCGTTGCAGCAACCCGGCATCCATTTCGATCGTTTGATAATGGTTGGGCGTTGCGCCCCGGTCGCTGAAGCGCCGGCAGATTTCGTTTTCATTGGCGAAATCGGCGCCTTCCATGAAAACGTATTCGTACTTCGAGGGAATAGAGCGAAACTGATGATGCAGGATATAGGAGAATTTTACGCAGGTGATCTTGCCCTGCCGCGCGGGATTGGGGTGAATGAAGATATCCCGGGTTACCCGCTTATGACTGTTCCATTTGACGTCATAGGGTTCCGTATGCGCCATGTATTGCTCGCACGAGCCGTCTTCATGAAAGACCTTGACGATGACCTTGATGTTGAGGCTGACTCCCCAAGCCACATCAAAGCAAATCCGTCCCCAACGAATAAAGAAGACATCCTTAAATTCGTTCCTTCGCAAAAACAACGGCCCCATAAATAATTCCGTGGGGGTTGCTAAATTCTCTGGGAAAAACATGCCTAACGATCCTTTCCACGCACCCATGCGCAGAATACTATCCTCTATACCAGCTCAAATTCAATATAGTAGCCCGTATGATCGGACACCCGACCATAGGATTTGTCAGTGTAAAGCTCTTTAGCATCAACAACATACAGCGGACATCCGCTCTTAAGAAAGATGAAATCAATCCGTCCGTCCGGCCCCAAATGCTCCTGACTATTCGACGATTCCTGCCGGAAAACCTTGTTAAAGGTTTGGATCGAAGTGCCCCTCAGGAATTGATCTTCAAACTCACGCGTATTGACGATGTGCCGGTAGGCTTCCGACCCGGCTTTGATGTTAAAATCCCCGCCCAGCAAGGTGGCCGTAACCTGGTCGGTATGGCGAATGTTTGCCCATTGACGCAAGCGATCGAACTGCTCATAAAATCCGCCGCTGGGCCAGCTTAAATGGGAACTGAAAACATTGACCAATCCGAAACAGGGAACACTCACTTGAGCCATGACCACCTTGCGGGAATTAATGCTGTACACATCCTGGCTGTTGGACACGTAACCCGCATCGGTCGACGTAAAAGGATATCGGCTCAGGATCGCGACCCCTTCGCGAAACCGATCGAAGCCCATATGCGACCAATCCGTGTGCAGGAAATACGGAGAGGGCAATTTTTCGTTGATAATGCGGGCGGCGTTGGACGCCCAATCGCCGGCGCCGTTGTTCCAGTTTTCGCCCACTTCCTGCAGGCAGACCACGTCGATGTTTAAATCCTGAATGGACCGCGCGATCTGCGAAAATTTGTAATCCTGGTTCTCTTCCTGATAGCAGTGCAGATTCAGCGTCAACATGCGCAGGGTGGTGCGGCGGCGGACAAAATAATTTTTGCCCTCGTTATTGTCCCAGTAGATCCGGCCTTCGGCATCGCACTCGATAACGTATTCCACTCGGTAGGAGTCCTGCACCGGAATACGGCCCGCCCAAATGCCCCAGCCGTAGCGATTGGGATTGCGGGCGCTGCTGCCTTTGACCAAATCCCAGTGGTTGTGCCGATAAAAACAAGGCGCGATATGCTTCGTGCGCCAACGGTCCGCGGTCCAATGAATGGCCACCCGACCGGGCCAGATCGCCCGATTTACAGCCACATCGACAGAATGGGAAACTTCTCCATCATGAAGAACGGGGGTGTAGTCGAAATTAAGCAAAGCTTGATTCTCGTAAACGATCACGCCCGAATCGGCATCCGATTGGTAATTCATCCCCCCATTGCTGTCCCAGTATTCCACGCCATTACATTCATACCGCACGGCGAACTGAATATTGCCGGGAATGGACGAATGATGGCTCAACGGGATAGCTATATAGGCCTGCCAGATTTCGCAATGACCATTCGTACGATACTGATACGCCGCCGGTTGAATGCGCAACTGGCCGTCTTCGCCCCACCAACGGACCTCCACGTGTTTATCGTAAGCGAGGTTTTTAACCCGCACAGTAAACGTGAGTTCCTGCAGGGCGCCGCGCATAGTGCGGGAAATTACATTCCTGACCGATTGTAACTTTACGTGTGGCATATCGATTTTTCTGTCGTGGCCTTCTCTAAAATCGCCTCTGATTGAGTAGGCAATATTCCCAGTTTAGGCAAACAAAAACATTCCAACGACCGTATCTTCTTACATCTTTTTTTCGCGAGCGGCTGACGTTTTCTTCGACTAGGTTCGACAAAAACGGCCTTTGGAATCAATGAAAGCATAAAGCGGGCCACACCCCCTGCCCTGTTCCAGGGCAAATCAGGAGCGCGACGAAGGAGGATAAGTGGGTACGAATGAAGAATCGACCGGCTCGTGCCAGCCAGGTTGCCGGCACGAGCGGCGTCTTACGGCCGGGGCTACTTCTTCTCGCCTTCCGGCTCGGCCACAACCGACTGGATATGAATGTCGCGCAACTGACGGGCGTCGACTTTCGCCGGCGCGTTCATCAGCATATCCATCGCTTTTTGCGTCTTGGGAAACGCAATGACGTCGCGAATGGATTCGCAGCCGGCCAGCAGCATGACCAGACGGTCGGCGCCAATGGCCAGCCCGCCGTGCGGCGGCGCGCCGAACGAGAAGGCCCGGATCAGGTGCCCAAAGCGTTCTTCGATTTCATTGGGAGGGAAACCCAGCACCTTGAACAAGCTCGCCTGGGTGTCCGGATCGTGAATCCGAATGCTGCCGCCGCCCAGCTCGACGCCGTTAAGCACAATGTCGTAGGCCTGGGCGCAAACCTTCAGCGGCTCGGTTTCGAGCAATGGCAAATCCTGCGGACGCGGCGCGGTGAACGGATGGTGCATCGATTGAAGCTGGCCTTCGTCGTTCTTCTCGAAGAGCGGGAAATCGGTGACCCACGTGAACGCGAACTTGTTCTGGGGAATCGCCCCGGCCATCGCACCCGAGAGCAGGCGCAGGCGGCCGAGCGCCACATGAACCACCGCCGGCTTGTCGGCGGCAAAGAGAATCAAATCGCCGTTTTGAATTTGCAGCTTTTCCTGCAGGCCGGCTTTTTCGGCGTCGGAAAAGAATTTCACGATCGGCGATTTCCAGGCGCCGTCGTCCTGGACGCGGATGTACGCCAGGCCTCCAAGGCCGGCTTCCTTTACCATCGCCGTCCAGTCGTCGATCGCCCGCGGCGGCACGGCGGCCAGGCCTTTGGCGTTGATCGCCTTCACGACGCCGCCCTTTTCGAGCACGCCGCCGAACACTTTGAACTGCGTGCCCTTGAAAAGCTCCGAAAGATCGGTCAGCTCCATGCCGAACCGCAGATCCGGCTTGTCGCTGCCGAACCGGCTCATCGCATCGGCGTAGGTCATGCGGGGAATCGGCAAAGCAAGTTCGCCGAGCCCGGCGGTTTTCATCATCGCGGCCAGCAAGCCGTCGATCACGCCATAAATGTCCTCGGGCGTGATGAAGGACATTTCAAGATCGATCTGCGTGAATTCCGGCTGGCGGTCGGCGCGCAAGTCCTCGTCGCGGAAACAGCGGGCGACTTGGAAATAACGGTCGAGCCCCGACACCATGAGCAACTGCTTGTATTGCTGCGGCGCCTGCGGCAGGGCGTAAAACGTGCCCGGCATCACGCGGCTGGGCACCAGATAATCGCGTGCGCCTTCCGGCGTGCTCTTGGTCAAAATCGGCGTTTCCACCTCGGTAAAATGCAGGGCGTCCAGGTAATTGCGCGCGGCCTGGAGCAGCTTGTGGCGCAACACGAGGTTCCCCAGCATGCGCTGACGGCGCAAATCCATGTAACGATAGGTCAGGCGCAAATCTTCCGACACCTTCGCCGCCTGTTCGTCGTCCAGCGGGAACGGCGGCGTCTTGCTCTTGTTGAGCACCTCGATGACGCTCGAGCGGACTTCGATTTCACCGGTCGGCAGCTTGGTGTTGACCATGTTGTCCGGCCGGGCCTCGACCACGCCTTCAATGCGAATCACATACTCGCCGCGCGTGGATTGCGCGACATCCCAGGCCTCGCGGGAATCGGCGGGATCGAAGATAACCTGCGTCAGCCCGTAGCGATCCCGCAGGTCGATGAAAATCAGCCCGCCGTGATCCCGGACGGTGTCCGCCCAGCCGCACAGGCAAACCCGGGTCCCCACCGCACTCTTCCGCAACTCGCCGCATGTATGTGTACGCATCATGATTCTATTTCTCCACAAAGCTCAACCCGCCTTGGACGGGGGATTTTCCAATCGTTGGAAAAATTTCAGCCGAGTTTTCCAATCGTTGGAAAACGGCATAAAACAGGCGGGATTGTACTGGGTCCGACCGTCCGGCGCAACAACCGAAAACAGAGCGCAAGCAATTGAGCACGGCACAACTAAACCGCAACCGAAGAACACAACGAAGAATTTCAACACAAAGGCCGCAAAGCCAAGCCGCGCAGAGGTCGCAAAGGAGAGGAAGAGATGGAGTTTCTTTTAAAGTCTTTGCGCTTTCTGTAGGAGTCGCCCCCCCCCCTTGCGACAAACAGCAGGACTTCTTTGCGGTCTTTGCGCGGCTTGGCTTTGCGATCTTTGCGTTAAAACTCTTTGTCGTTTTTGTTGTCGCTTTCTTGGGTCGCGACTTTTCCGCGATGGAAACCATTCTGGCGAAACAACAGGTGGCCCGGCTTCTCCCTGCCCGCAACGCTTCGCGTAGCGATGCGCAGGCGGGCGAAGACGGGCTCTTCGGATCCTGAAGCCGCGTTACGGAGAGCCGGCCGGGTTGGTCGTCTCGGCTTTAGCCGGCGTATGGGCCGGATCGATTCGGGAATCCAGCAAGGTGTTAAGCAAAGCCGGCATATCCAATTCTTGCTGGACGCCATCGGCCATGTTTTTCAGAAGAAAGGCGCCGCTTTCGATTTCGCGGTCGCCGCGGATGATCGCCTGGGCAGCCTGAGCCCGATTGGCGGCGCGCATCTGGGACTTCATGCTGCCGGGCGTGAGATTGAAGCCGCAGGAAAGGCCCCGCAGCCGCAGGGTCTGAGCCAGAACCATATTTTCTTCAAAGGCCTTTTGCCCCATGGAAACCAGCCACACCGGACGTTCCCCCGCGACGGGCGCCTGGCCCTGAAGCGCCGCCTGGAGGGCGGACACCACACGTTCGAGCCCCATGGCAAAACCTACGCCGTCGATCGTCCGGCCATCCATTTCCATGCGGTATCGCCCACCGCCGGCAATCGCGTTCTGGGCGCCTAGCGCTCCGTGCGTGATCTCCCAAACGGTATGCACATAATAATCCAAACCCCGCACCAACCTCGGATTAAGGCGGACCGGAATATTCAGCAAATCCAACAGTCGCTTCACTTCGTCGAGATATTGTCTCGACGCTTCGGACATGAAATCGGTGACCGGCGGAAGCCCGTCGGCTATTTTTTTACAGGCGTCCTTTTTGCAGTCCAGAATGCGCAGGATATTGGCGTCGAATCGACGCCGACAATCCTCGCAAAGCGCCTCGCGATGAGGCTGTAAAGCCGCCGCCAGCCCCTCGGCAACCGCCTGACGGTCTTCGGGGAGCCCGCGGGTATTGATTTCCACGCTGCATCCCTCAAGCCCCCACGAGGAGAGCAAGTGCATCTGGAGGGCGAGGGTTTCCACATCGGCGGCCGGGCTGGCCTGACCGATCATCTCGGAGCCCAACTGGTGAAACTGCCGCTTGCGCCCCGCCTGGGGTCGCTCGCATCGGAACATGGGGCCGATATAATAAAGCCTCAGCCCCTCGGCTTCCGGGCCGAGCCCGGCGGCATAACGCATAACGCTGGCAGTCCCTTCGGGGCGCAAAGAAATCTGGCGCCCCCCCCGATCTTCAAACGTATACATCTCCTTCTGGACAATATCCGTCGCATCCCCGATGGAACGGGTAAACACGGACGTGTATTCCAAGACGGGAGTTCGGATTTCTTCATAGCCGTACAGCGAAAGAATCCGTCGGGCTTTGCCTTCGATCTCCTGCCAAAGACGGATCTCTGGGGCAGAAAGATCGGACATGCCCTGAATGGGCTGAAGATTGCCGGAAGACATCGTTTATGTCCAAGCTCCTCGGGATTAGTCCCCGGTGATGAGCTTCTTCATGATTTTGCCGGGTTTGAACTTGACCACTTTCCGCGAAGGAATGGTCACAACCTGTTCCGGCTTGTTCGGATTTCGGCCAATGCGCTGCTTGCGCTGACGCACTTCAAATACGCCGAAGTTTCGGAACTCGACGGTCTCGCCTTTGTTCAAACTCTCAACGATATAATCAAGCGTTTTCTGAATCACAGAATACACATCCTGTTGAATCAGATTAGTTTCTTCAGAAATGCGAACTACCAGATCTCTCTTTGTCATAACAACTCCTTTTGTGCCTGTATTGATCTCAAAGTACTTAACATGAAGATATTATACCACATTTTTAATTGGTCAAGGGGAAATCCTTAACGAATTTTTAAAAAAAATTTATAACCCAGTCTGTATGAAAATGTTCATTCAATAGAACCGTTACTGCATTTCCCACAAAAATCAACCGGATTTTATGAGATGGCAACATCCTTCCAAAGCTCGTCCACGCAACCCAAAACGGCCTTTGACGCTTCGGCTATCGGGGCCGTCTGCAAGTCCGGCGATTTACGAACTTTTATTTCGATAACTCCTTTGGCCAGCCCGCGTTCTCCAATGTTAACGCGAACGGGCAGCCCCAGCAGATCGGCATCCTTGAATTTGACGCCGGGCCGCTCGTCGCGATCGTCGAGCAGCACATCCACGCCCCGGGCTTCCAAATCCTTGATTAACTGTTCGGCAATCCGCACGCTTTCCTCGTGTTGCATGTTCAACACCAGAATTTCGACTTGATAAGGAGCAACGGAAATCGGCCAGACGATACCGTTATCGTCGTGGCTTTGCTCGATGGTCGACTGCAGGGTGCGCGTGACGCCGATTCCATAGCAACCCATAACGGCGGGCTTCTGTTTGCCGTCGACATCCAGGTAATTGGCGCCAAGCAACTCGCTGTATTTGGTGCCCAGCTTGAAGACGTGCCCCACTTCGATGCCGCGCTTTTCGTGCAACGAGCCGTCGCACCGAGGGCAGCCATCCCCTTCCCTCGAGAGAATCAGGTCGGCGTAGTCCTCCACCTTCGCGTCGCGCTCCAGATCGACATGAATCCGGTGCGCGTCGTTCTGGTTGGCGCCGGCGATGGCGCCTTTGCAGCCCTTCAAACGAAGATCGGCAATCATCGGAATCTGCAAGCCCACCGGCCCGGCGAAGCCCACGGGAGCGCCTGTCGCCTGCTCGATTGCCTCATCGGTCGCCAGCGCCAGTTCCCTGGCTTTCAAGGCGCGCTTAAGCTTGATTTCGTTCACGTCCCGGTCGCCGGGAACCAACACAGCCACCGGCTTTTTATCGGCCATATAAATCAGGGTCTTGATCAGCCGCGCCGGCGGCGACTGGAAGAAAGCGGCCACTTCCTGGACCGTTCGCCGGCCCGGAGTCGGAACCGTTTCGCACGGCAGGGCGGCCTCGTCGAAGTCCGACGCTCCGCCCGGACGGCTCTCGGCGCGCTCAAGGTTTGCGGCGTAGGAGCACTGGTCGCACTCGACAATGCCGTCCTCGCCCGCGTCGGCCAGCACCATGAATTCGTGCGACCAGTTGCCGCCCATTGCGCCGGTATCGGCCTCCACCACTTTCGTCCGCAGCCCGCAACGCTTGAAAATGCGCTCGTAGGCTTCGTACATGGCCTTGTAGCTGGCATCGGCCTCGTCCCAGCCGACATCGAAGCTGTAGGCGTCCTTCATGATGAACTCCTTCGCGCGCATCAGCCCGAAGCGCGGACGAATCTCATCCCGGAACTTGGTTTGAATCTGATACAAATTAACCGGAAGCTGGCGGTAGGATTTTATCTCGCGGGAAACCAGATCCGTCACGATTTCCTCGTGCGTCGGCCCCAGGACCATCGGGCGATCCTGGCGGTCCTTGATGTTGAACATCACGTCGCGCAGCACTTCGTAGCGGCCCGAGCGTTCCCATATCTCGCGCGGATGCAACGCCGGCATCAGTATTTCAAGAGCCCCCGCCCGCTCCATTTCCTCGCGCACAATCTTCTCGACCTTTTTTAAAGCCCGGAAAGCCAGCGGCAGAAACGTATACAAGCCCCCGCCCAGCTTGCGAATCAGCCCGGCCCTCAGCATCAACTGATGGCTCGGGATCTCCGCTTCCTGCGGCACTTCCCTTAAAGTTGGAATCAATTGTTTTGTCCAGCGCACTTCGGCTTCCTGCCTTTCTTCAAATTCAGACTATTGTTATCTCACGATGTATTGGAAAGATACAGCTTATAATGTAGGTAAATTACCTACATCCGTTTTTCGCCATAAAAACGCGCTGAATCCTAATGATAGATCCCGGCGCGCACAAACATAATCTGCATCGATCCTGGACGGCGAGGCCGCCGCCCCTCCCGTCGAAATCCGGCTTGTTACGGGAGGGGCCGCGGCCTCACGGTCCGCTTGAAAACAAAAAAGCCGCGGACAGGTTCCCCTGTCCCCGGCTTTTGTTCACAAAGTCCAGACGCACTTACGCGGGCGGCTTGGTCTTAGGAATGCCATACGCGCGATCGCCTTCTTTCCACTTGCCCTTGGCGCGCAGAATGTCGATTCGCTCATATCGCTTCAAAACATTGCGGCGAGCAGCGATCTTGCTGGCCGACTTCAGACTCGGATGCATGGACATGATACCTACTCCTGTATACTCACTGACCCTTATTCTTAAAAGAGGCCGAGATTCTTAACAGATTTCTCCCGAAAGTCAACGCCCAGATTCGTCTGGATTTTTTAAGCCCAGTCCGTACAATGCCTTGTACCTGTCAGGGAGGCACGATTTTTCCTGGGAAATTGAACGTTAGGGCGTTCAACAAGGTCTTATAACACCGTAGGAGGTTTCTTGTGTTGGTCTGTTTTCAAAACCCGCAAAAGCTGGCTGCTTGCGCCATACGATTTATTTGGGCCGCATGGCTCTGCTCAATGACAGCCTCCGCTTCGACGTTGACCAACATGGCCACCGTCAATCTGGGCATTTATCCGATTTATTCCCTGGACTGGTCGTCCGACAACCGTTTCATCGCCGTAGGCCGCGACTGCAACAGCGGATCGGAAGTGTTTGTCTTGACCAACATCACGCTGAATACCCGGCATTCGCTCAGTCTGGGCGGTGTGGACGACGCCATCTGCGTGCGCTGGCATCCCTCTTCTCCATATTTGGCCGTAGGGGCCGGCAGCATCGATTCCATCACCTCCGGGATGCTGAGTCTTTACAGCTTCACGAACTCAAGCACGCTCATTTTTTCGACGAATTATTCTTACGGAGGAGCCATTCATGCTTTGGCGTGGTCTGCCAACGGCCAACGTTTGGCCGCCACCGTGAATCGGTCCAGCGGCGAGTTGGTCGGGTTTAACGGCGCCACGCTGGGCAAATTAATGCCCCTGACCACGCAAGATATCGATGGGGTCGGCATCCGAAGGACCGTCAAACCCAACACCGTCGATTTCCGGCCTGGCACAACGGATTTCGCCATCGGCTCGGATTACCCCGCCTCGACTCCGGAGGAACTGGCTCTTTACCGGCTCACCACCAGCATAGCCGAATTAACGAGCCTGTCGCTGCCGGCCGATTCGACGGCCCTGGATTGGAATCCCTCCGGCAACCGCCTGGCGATCGGGCTATCGAGCACGGGGTTGGAATCCAACAAGCTCCGCATCTACAGTTACAATGGAACATCGTTCGCGGCCCACTTCAGCACGGTGGAAGTCAAAAACGTCACCAGCCTGGATTGGGACCCCTCCGGCGGGATGCTGGCGGCGGGATTAAAGTCAGGCGATGGGACCGAATTCCGATTGTACCGCTACGACTCGTCGCACACGCAATTAACCGAAATAACCTCCTTCGAGGATCCCAACACCATCAATGCTGTCCGCTGGTCTCGCAACGGAAGCTATATCGTCACCGGCGACTCGGCGGGCAACGTCCGGCTCTACCGAATGATGACCGCCGATCTGGCCGTACAAAAAACCGCCTCGACCAATCTGATCGTTGCCGGCAGCAACCTGACCTACACCGTGGTGGTCACCAACCGGGGCCCCGATTTTGCCGAATTTGTCGAGATCGCTGACTATCTACCCGGCGGCATGACCGTCGGTTCAGCAACCAGTACGATGGGCAATTGCACGACGCTCGGATCGATCGTTTCCTGTTCGATTCCCCTGATGAACGCCCGTACCGCCGCCACCATCGTCATCCAAGGAATCGTTCCTCTTACAGCGGTTCATTCCATCACGAACGTCGCGTCGGCCTACAGCGAAATTGCAGACACCAATTTGGCAAACAACACGGCCGCGGTCGTCACCTTCATCGACCACGACGGCGACGGCTTGGCGGACACCATCGACAATTGCATTTTGGTTTACAATCCCGATCAAGCGGACGGGGATCATGACGGTTGGGGCAACCTCTGCGACAACTGCCCCTCCAATTCCAATCCAACCCAAGCCGATTCCGATTTAGATGGCGTCGGCAATACTTGCGACACCTGCCCCAGCGTACACGACTCCTCCAATTCCGACTTGGACAGCGATGGCCTCGGAGACGCCTGCGACAATTGCCGGGATGACGCCAACGTCGATCAAAGCAACCGCGATGGCGACGCTTATGGCGACGCCTGCGACAATTGTCCGGACCTTCCCAACGACCAGGGCGACATGGACGTCGACGACATCGGCGACGCCTGCGATCCGGACAACGACAACGACGGTCTGCCCGACGCCTGGGAGCTGCTCTATTTCCTCCACGCCCTGGATGCCAGCCCGACCGCCGACTCTGACGGCGACGGATTCGACAACCTTCACGAATACATCGCCGGCACCATCCCCGTCGGCGACGAAGGAACCAATTCGTTCTTCCACGCCGGCATGACGTACTCGCCCACATCGCGAGCCGTCCATTTCATGACCATCACCGGCCGGAACTACGCCGTCGACGTCACCCCCTCCCTCCTGCCCGAAGTCGTCTGGAGCAACTGGCAAACCGGCATTGCGGGCACCGGCGGAGAAATCCAAATGAACGATGTTCAAGCCGCCACAAATCGTGTATACCGCATTCGAGTGATCTTGCCGTAAACCACGGCAGACCTTTCAGGGGAAAACGTGAGGCTCCGATCCTTTAGCAACCTGCCGATGCTCGTGACGCTCGCCTTTTTGGCGGGGACCGCCGCCGCTGGGCCGGCCATGACCAGCGGAAGCCATCCGACCGAACAGGCCCTGGTCATGATCCAAACCGATGCCGGCCAGGGGACCGGCTTCATTTGCGAACTCAACGGAACAAACTACATCGTCACGAATACGCATGTCCTGGAAAATTCGCGTACCTTCAGCTTCAAAACCCTGCAAGGACAAGCGCTCAAGCCTCTGCGCCTGGAATTGGCCGGCCATCAGGATCTGGCCCGGGTCTTGATCGCCGAAACCAACCTGACGGCGCTGACTTTGGCTGGAAACGACTTTCATCTCGGCGACGCCATTCGAGTTTACGGCAACAGCCTCGGCATGAATGCGGCCACGGAATTGTCCGGCGCCATCCTGGCCGTCGGGCCCGAACTCGTCGAAGTCGACGCCGGCTTCGTGCCCGGCAATAGCGGCAGTCCAATCCTGACGGAAGACGGCCGCGTGATCGGCGTAGCGACGTTCATGACAAAAGAAGACCCGGAGGAAACCACCGTCAAGGGAACCCGCTTCGCGCAACCGCGCCGGTATGGCCTTCGGCTGACCCCGTCCGTCCAGTGGCTGCCCCTCTCGCCGTCCGTTCTTTATGACCAATCGTCCGTACTCGGCGACATCCAGACCTTGTCCAAGGATCTCCTCGCGCTCGATACCGTCGTAGACGAATCCCAGGAGGACCTGACCGCCAAATTGAAGATGTTTGCCGCCGACACCCGCAACGAACAATTCTCCAAGCGCTATCGAAACCAGGAATATCCCCGCCTGCTCGGCGCGTTCGCCGCCGCTTTCGCCGATTATCTGAAAAGCAAAGATGCGGGCTTCAGCGAACAAAGCCACGCCGCAAGAATCAGCCGCCAACAAATGGAAACCACCCTGCGACAACTCGTCAGCCTGCCGGCAAAAAGCCTTCGCGCAGTCCGCTGGTCCACCCCGGCCTTTTCCAAAAGAGCCCAAGACGCCATCGCCGCCTTCGATTTGTGGGAAGGAAGAATCAAGCAGTAACATCGCAAAATAGGTTCTTACTTAAACTCCTCGATATCCGTCCCTAACAATTCCCCGGCGACATCTTCTAATGTGATGATTCCAACGCAGTGGCGCTGATCGTTTACGACCGCCAGCAGATGCTCCTTGTTCTTCAGTATGACTCGAAGAGCGGTCATGAGGGTGTCCCGTTCAAGAACCGTACGAATCGGCTTGGCGTCGGCAATCAACTTGGCCGTCTCCGCTTCCGAAACCGGGATGGCCCTTCGGAAATGAACATAGGCGTGAATATCCTTTACCTCGCGGCTGCGGCTCACCGGATAACGGGAATGACCTGCCGCGCGGGCAAGAGCCAGGATGGATGCCGCCGTGTCGCCCGGACGGATGAATTGCACCTGGGCGGGCGGTATCATCGCGCGCGTAACCTGCGTGTGGCTCAAGCGGATGGCATTGACGATGATATTCTCCTGCTCCAGCCCGATAGCCTTGCCGGATCTTGCCAGCGCCGCAAGGGTGATCAGGTCGGCGGTGGTGATCTGCTCCGACTCGCGCTTCGACGAAAGTCGGCTGAACAGAAATTCGCTCAACAAGATGAACGGGCGCAGCGCCTTGGTAATAAACTCCAGAATCGGCCCCGCATGCGGAGCCAATTGGTCGCGAAAAGTAATCCCGATGACCTTGGGCAGGATCTCCGTGCCGAAGAGAACGACGATCGTGAACAACACGGAGAAGATCCAAATATTACGCTCTCCAAAAATTTCCGCAAACGCGCCTCCGGCCACCGTGGCGCCGCCCGTATGGGCGACCGTGTTGAGAACGAGGATCGCCGTGATCGGATACGAAATATTTCGCTTCAAGCGCTTCCAAGACTCAGCCGCCCGCGGTCGTTGCGCCTGAAGCCGGCTGATGGTCAGGGGATTCAAGCCCAGCAACAAGGCTTCCGCCAGCGAACACAGAAATGACACCACAATCGCAATCGTCGAACTGATGATCAGAGTTGCCGTCACTTGAGAACCTCCTGCAGCGCCGTTTTTCCGCGTCAAAAGATACAACACTTTTGGCCTGCCATGGCCTTTTTATGTGCACTGCAACTTGTGGGATAGCAAAACGGGTTCGGCACGCCTTCGAGCAATCCAAGTACATGATTTCTTGAGGGTTCCGCTCTGCCGGAACCTTCTTCTTCCGGTCGCGACGGAGCGCGACCCGCCAAAAAGATGTAGGCCGGTTCAGCGAACCGGCGTGGATACGAAAGGGGCGCCCCAGGCTAACCAAACCTTTCAATATTCCGTTATCGTTTGGAAACCGGCAGATCGAGTTTGATAATACGGGGCGCACTGCTCCAACCCCGGTGCTCGCGAATGCGACTCAAGACGGCTTCGCAATACAAAGGCAGAGAGGTTAGACTACTCCTGGACGAGGATCGCAGGCGCGGGGAAAAACGCGAAGGAAGACCGCGCAATCCGAGCGTCCCCTTGCCGCCGGACGCGTCCCACACTTGGGACATCCTTTCCAGCAGAACGCGCAGAGCCGGCAGCATGGCCAGCTCCGTCAAGGCATCCTCGTTTTGCGCCAGCTTCGAAAAATCGAGCACCCACATCACCTTGCCGTCGCCGGAAAACCACCGCGAAGGACGCATCAAGCGCGAGGCAAACAAACTCCACGTATCGGCGGACAGAGCGCCGGGCCAGGCTTGGTCAAAAGCTTCGGCGCCGCCCCCATCCACAAGACAGGTTTTCTCGACTTGCCGGGCCGCCTCCTCTTCGCCGATCCCGCGCAGAGCCCGGCAAAGCAATAAGGAAAGAAAATCGGAGGGCGCCTCGCTGTCGCAGCCTTGCTCGGCGCAGTAAGTCGTCACGGCCATCGCCAATTCCGACAAGTTGTCGGGGGAAAGTTCAAGCCCTGGGCAAGCGGACAGAATCTCGGACACAACATGCTGCCGCATGGTCTCCTGAGTCGCCTGCCGGTCTTCTTTGGAAAACCAAATCATTGTCTTCCGATTAAACCTTCAACTTCGCTCAGGAATTGATTCACATCGCGGAATCGCCGATACACCGACGCGAACCGGACAAACGCCACTTCATCGATCTTTTCGAGACGATCCATGACTTTCTTGCCAATGATCGTGCTCGGAACCTCGCGCTCGTATTCGCTCTCCAACTCGCTGATAATGCTGTCCACGATGGTTTCGATTTGCTGGGAGCTGATGGAACGCTTCTCGCAGGCCCGCTCGATGCCGCCCAAGATCTTCTTGCGGTCGAACTCTTCATGCCGGCCATCGCGTTTGATGACCCGCAAGGTGGCCTTCACCACTTCTTCGTACGTCGTAAACCGGTAACTGCATTGCGTGCATATGCGGCGGCGACGGATGACATCGCCATTTCGAACCGAACGGCTGTCGATTACCTTATCGTCGACGTTACCGCACTTTGGACAGCGCATATTGCCTCCGGAAGCTTACCCTACAGTTTGTTGTACAGATAAAAAACTAGCCCACAACATATGGACATGTCAAGGTTTCTTCTGATTGGGAGCGCGTGCGGGGTGCATACGGATACTGCCGCAACAGCAGACGGCGACGGAGCGCCGTTCCGGCCTTTCTTTGCCGTGGGTAGGGCGCTCACTCCGCTGAACGCCTTCTTTTCCCCATACGACCTGCGGCCGTGTCAAGATACACCCGCGCTGACAAGCCCATCACTACCGCAAAAATGGGCCAGCCAATCAAATTCTTTGCTCTTGTTGGGGCTGCGCGAGAATGTAGAAGACTACAAAATGGCCGCGAAAAGGCGCAAGAGACGCAAAAAGGTTAAAAAATGACGTTTTTCGGCACATACGAAAAGAAAAAAGCCCGCTAAACACGCGAAAAAGCGCGGAAAATGTTCTGAAGTGCCAGTTTCGAGATTTGACCCGAATGGCTTCAGGAACATGGGCGATCAAGGAATCAAGCGCGACCTACGGCGGGTTTTAAGCCCCTAAAAAGAGCGGCTAAGCCTGTAAATAGCCCTTATAATTCTGATAAGCACCTTGTTATTAATGAATTGTCGACGAGAAGCGTCGATAACAATACAGCAGCTCTCCCCCGCTGCGTTTGGCAGCCTTCCCGTCAATGGCCACCAGTTCGTTCTTGGGCGCCGGTCCGCGAACCTGCTCTTGGAAGGCCAAGATCGCCTCGGCTCCATTTCGCAAGCCCGATCCATATTGAACAGAATGAATCTGCGGCCGTGTCAGGATGCGCCCAACCGACTCAGGCTTTGACTCGTGGGAAGTTTGTTAAAGTAGCCTATCGCTCTGAATTAGAGTGCCGATCAATCAGTTCCTTAGACATCAGGATGGCGTGTGGCTTTCCCCACCCATGCTTTGAATAGAATCCTTCTGCCGGAGGATAAACGTCTGCAATAATCAATGGACAATCGTCGGCTGCAAGCATCGTTTGCCCCCTCTTGAGCAGTTCTGATCCAATGCCACATCCTTGTTCTGATTCTTCCACCACCATCTCACTCAGATATGATCTGAACCCGACATCATGAAAACAGGCGAAGCCAACAATCTTGTCTTCACGTAATGCGACTAAAGCATATCTGCCGGCAGATTGCAGAGCTTTGTCCACCGCCGTCTCTCGCCACCATGCTTGCCAGACGCCAGACGTGCTCTTCAGCAGCTTCTTGATCTTGCTCGCATCACTCGCCGTTGCGCTTCTGATTGACAGCTCTGTATTCATCGTATCCATGGTGAACGACGCGGATCAGCGTTTTTCGAAAGGGCGCACCCTTCCGGAAACACGTTGCACCCGCTTGTCCTCTCCATAGGGCGCTCTCTCTTCCCTCAACAGGTGGACACAATGCTCATTGAGACTTTCGCCATGGCGAATGGCGCCAATGGCAAGGGCTTTGTGCAGGTCTTGACCTACACGGACAACGAACTTACCTGAGTATTCCTTTCCAGCCGTTGGCTCGGGAAGCGGAGTTCCGTCCTGTTCGTAAATGTCGATCCATTCTTCGACCGCTTGACAAAGCTCTTTGTATACTTCGGTCTCCACATCACCGTGGATACCACCGAGCATAAGGCCGGGACATGTACCGACATAGCACCGGTCTTCTTCCGACCACTCGACAATCTTGAGGTAGTGATCACTCTTCTTCATTCTGTCACCTCGCGAATCGCTTTCTCAACATCGCGTTCCTGATACCGTTTCGCATCGTGCGAAAGGCTGCCGCTGAGCGTTATCTTCGATCCCTTGGAATGTGCAAAGTTCCGGTGGCTGCCTTTGCCTCCACGGTCTACAAATCCGCACTTCTTCAAGTCACGAATCAACTCTTGTATCTTTTTCGGCATGGCTATATAGTACTATAGTAGTACTAAACACGTCAAGAGCCACGCATTCAAGTGCGCGAGTTGCAGTTCATTGGATCATCCCGATCCGCGGGCGAGGTCATAGCTGGCGGCATGGT
This sequence comes from Lentisphaerae bacterium GWF2_57_35, assembly GCA_001804865.1. Classification (GTDB taxonomy): domain Bacteria; phylum Verrucomicrobiota; class Kiritimatiellia; order CAIQIC01; family GWF2-57-35; genus GWF2-57-35. The sequence goes on along the minus strand of MHBK01000022.1, from coordinate 6,499 downwards.
TCTTCTCCGTCTTGCCGGAAAGCAAGCAAGGCGGCCAGCCACAAGTTGCCGTGGTCCGACCCGAATTCTACACAGCTAAACAGAGAAGAGGGGTTCCAACGAATGAAGAAGAATTTTGTTCGTGCGGTTCTCAGAGCGCCGATTAGGGAAAAGAGCATGATTTTTTCATCTCCCATTCGTTGCGCTTCCTATTCGTTGGAAACTCTCTTTTATCTCCTCTTCGAACGGCACAGCTCCCAGGTCGGACGCGACGAGAGGGCTGCGGTTCGCGATACTTTTCCTCTTCTGTAGGAGCCGAACCCCCGTTCGGCGATGCGTCAAGACCATCCCAAAAGTTTTCCAATCCTTGCCGCGTGAGCCGCGTAGGCCGCGGCAAAGCGGCCGCACGCGGGAAAATCCCGCCAAAAATCTTCCAACCCTTGGAAAAATTCGCCTCCCTTTTCCAAAGCCCAGGAACTCTTTTGGAGCCGGCCTGCCCCCAGGCCGGTGAATTCATATCAAAACCCGCGCGCTACGAAGGCGGCTCCACCGTGCTGACTACCAACCAAGTTTTCCAGCCGCGGCCCGTCCTTTTCAACAACGACAGCCCCCTGGCCTCCGCCGTGCTCAACCGGCTCCTCCACCAGGCTGAGGTCTCCACGACCGAGTGCCCCGGCTTCGCTGCGCTGGCGGTTTTTAAACCGGTGATTTTTGACGCATTTTTCACCGGCGCTGACATGCAGCTTATCACTGCCGCAAAAAAGGGCCGGCCGGTCAAATCTCAGCCAGCCGCATCTTTGCTCTTGGAGGGGCTGCGCGAGAATCTAGAAGACTACGAAATGGCCGCGAAAAGGCGCAAGAGACGCAAAAAAAGCTAAAAATGGCGTTTTCCGGCACATACGAAGAGAAAAAGCCCGCTAAACACGCGAAAAAGCGCAGAAAATGTTCTGAAGTGCCAGTTTCTAGGTTTGCCCCTAATGGCTTCAGGAACATGGGCGATCAAGGAATCAAGCGCGACTTACGGCGGGTTTTAAGCCCCCAAAATGAGCGGCTTAGCCTATAAATAGCCCTTATAATTTTGATAAGAACCTTGTTATTAATGAATTGTCGACGAGAAGCGTCGATAATCTAAAGTTTTCCAGCCATTGGAAAAATTCCGTGCCAATTTTCCAATGATTGGAACTTTTCGAACCGATTTTTCCAATGATTGGAAGATTTTTAGCCTGTTTTTCCAGACATTGGAAAAGCCCTCACCCCCTACCCCCTCTCCCGTTTAATAAACGGAAATAAACGACTTTTTAGCTCCCCGCAACCCTACCACTTTTTGTTTTTGCCGCCCCACTTTCCACCGGCGGCAAAAACTAAAAGTGTCCGCATTCTCTTCGGGCGGAAAGCAGGACCCGTGACGGCTCCGCCGGCGCGGGGCCTGCCGGGTCTAATGGCATGGAGAGGCTTGGCAAAGGTTGAACAGCGATTTCTGAAACAAAGATTGCGATATTCCTGACACAAAAGAGAGGGAAACGTAATTACTAGTGAAGAGGAGAACGAGACACGAAACAACAGGGCAAAAAAATATTCAAAAATTTGGAAAGTTTCGAGTGGAGCTTCGGTAGGATCGAAAAATAAGCAAAAACAATCCGAAAGAGAGACATCGAAGAGGTATCACAATTTGCACAACAGAGGGGGACTTGAAAAAAATCAGCCCAGAATAAGTACTTAAAAACGAAAGGGAGAGATGGAATTCGAAATTTGAAAAGAACAGACGAAAAAGGAGAAAGACCAAGATGAAGATAAAACTGAAGATAGACGGTGATGACGTACAAGCAATACAGGCCTTTTTAAAGGCCTTGAGCGACTGGATCATGCGGTTTTTGGCCGGATTGATCTGTTTGAAGGCGGTCAGCTAAAGCGCGGCGGCTCTTGCGGGTTTTTGCGACAGCAAAAAAGCCGCCGCGCAACTCTTCGGGCGGTGAAATGGCCGCCGCTGAAAAGCGGCGTCCACGGAGGGCGGCGATGTGGGGAGCGCGCGAGCCGCTGAGGCGCCCGACCCTGCCCCCCGCAAGATTGCGGGGGGTTGGGGGGTGCTGATTTAAGCGTAGCGCCGGAGTTGCGCGCGCCGGGGGCGGCGCAGGGAACAAAACACGATTTTATGCGACACCACAGGCTCCGCGAAGCGGTGGTTGCCTGTTGTGTGTGAGGAGTCCTCGACGAACGCACGCATAAAATCTTGTTTTGTTTCCTGCGCGGGAAGCCGCGAAAGCGGCGTGGGCGCAGAAGGCGTGACAGGCTGCTTCCCGATGCTTTGATCGGGATGCAGACTGGCGCGCCTTGTGCGAGGCGCGCGCTTCCGAGCGGTAGCGAGTCCGCAGCGGGAAGAAGACGCGCATGGCCTCAAAGTTGCCCCGCAACTTTGTGGCGATGTGCGGAGGGGGCGGTGAGCCGGGCGGTCAGCAAGCCGCATGACCACGTGCGGCTTCGCCACGTGGGCCAGGCGGCTTGCAGGACGGAAGGCCGGAGCGCGTCCCCGCGCGGAGGCTGGAGCCGCCGCAGGCGGCGTACCGAGCGCGCGCAAGCGCGCGAGGGGGGCTCAGTCTTTCCCCAGGCTCAATAGAAACGCCCGCTTCTCCGGCTCGTACCGGAATTCCTCGGCCATCGCCCGGGCGCATTCGAGAAGTTTCGTTTTCGCCGTCGGGGTCATATCCTTCAAAAACTCCGTCGGGACCAACCGCCCCTCGCTGAACCACAAAAACAGCAGGTTGCGCAGGATCAGACGATGCAACTTTTCCAAAGGGTCGTTGTCTTGAGTCATAAAGGTCCCCCAACCGCGCCAAGACAAACCCTGGGCGGCCCCATACATGGAATGAAGAGTTCTCAGGAAAAACTTAGAAGTCTTTGCTTATCCCTAATGTCTCCAACAACAAGAGACACAACACCCACACATCAACCCGCCCCATGAGACGCCTAATTCTTTGGCGTAGTGCCGGAGGGGGTTGTCATTCTGGAAAAGCACAGGACATAATATCGCGGTAGACTTCCCATGCCGTTACCGCAACGCCGGTATCGTCGGGAAGTCCCTTCTGCTTGCGGTAGTCCGACCACACCTGAATGAATGCGGCTTTCTGTTGCGACGTGGCCGAGTCTTCGTTCGGCACGAACTCGCCGGGGAAGTAGCCGATGGCCGCCCGGAACTCCGCCAGGCACTTGAGGCGCGACAACTGCGGTTCCGCATAGGGTACGATCAAAGTTTCGTGATCGTTCGCGTTCCAATTCCTCGCCGACACCTTGCCGTCGTCCTTGAAGAACAACACATGTTCCCGCATGAACGGCGTTTCGTATGCGCCTAAGTACCAGCGTCGGACCGTCTCGGACACATTCTCCATACCAGCGGGCGGATGACCCTCGAAGCACGCTTGCATTTCTGGAGTGCTGTACTTCATGACCATCAACTGCCCGATTCGCCACAAGCGTTCAAGATACTGTTGTTGTGCTTTTTCGTCGTTCGGTGGGATATCGAAAAGCCGTGCGCCAACGTCGTCGTTCAGCATTTGCGCGCGACCGGCGGGCGTCTTCCAAGCGGCATCGAAACGGGCGAACTGATTCGTAACGCCGTAAAGAGGGCAGTTCGTGTCTGCGAGCGCGCGAGCGATTCCATAGGTCGCGATCTCGTGGCAGCGTTTCGCCATGAAGAAGTTGCCGTAGCCCGGAGACTTCATCAACAAATCGGCCAAGTCCATGAACTGCTGAATGGGTTCCGTTGCGGGCTCTCTCGCTTTCATTTCCGCCGCCCAGTCCTCTATACGAAGGAATAGCGCGCCGCCAAAGTCACGCGCGGCAAGGATAGGAGTCTGATCATAAGACCGCGTAGTGATGTTCGTCGCGTGCCAAGGGGAATAGATAGGCGCCATGTCGTATTTATTGGATGCAAAGTAGTCCAAGAGCTGCCCGATACTCGCTTTCGGTATGTCTGGGGTCAACGTCTTAAGAACACCGAGTCTGATTTCCTTTGCCGAACCAAGTGTGCATGAAAGCAGGAGCGGAATACCAATAAGAAACCATCTGTTCATGTTCATAATAATCCTTCTCTTTCATTTCCCTTTTACCTATGACGGACAAAATACAAACGGGATTTCTGCCTTCATATCCCTGTTTTTATCATCTGCAAGAGTGTCTTTGATGGAACTGGATCAAGCCATCCTCCTCCATCGTATATTGGTAACATCGCGAGACAGATCATTGCCCCATAGACACCGATTAGCGTTACATAGCAAACTACTCTGTTGTTCGCTTTCCATGACAACCATGTGACAACTCTGCTACAGAGCATCACAGCAGCCACGAGGAGAACCGTTATAACCACCATAATTAGTTTCGAACTCAAGGAATGCGTGTGCACAATCCAATGCACCGTGGACACCACCCACATTATCAATGGGATACCACCCTTGAACGGTGGAATTGGACAAGCAATCGACAGCGCCAGAAACGTCAGAAATAAATGTACTTTTTTTGTCATCTTCAATCTGCACAACTTTCGTCAAAAAGGGTCAGGCACCGATTGGTCAATTTCGATCCTATCTTTGAAAATAATCCCCAAGTATCTGCCACTTCCGTAACCGCCGTTCCCATAACCAAGCTGGATAATCGCGGCTTCCTCACCTGCACCACCGCCATCTCGATTGAAGTCGTAAAGGTCTTCTACTGCGCCGGTGTAATGAACGCTATTCAGAATAAGTTTCGGGCCAAACAACCCGTCCACCTTCTCGATTGTATACGTCGCAGTGTGCGACAGTACTCGTCCACGTCCGATCGTTCCATTGATATCGTCGTTGAATCCGTTGATTTGCGTGGGTTCGTCGAACACGACCGTCACACCGGAAAGATAGCTGCTAACCCAAGTTGGACTTTCGTCAATATGCGGGACGTTGTAGCTCGTACCGTCGAGAGGGAACGTGGCGATAGTGCCGACCGGATTTGTAGCAAAGAATGCGTTAGCTGCCGTCAAGACAGTCGAATTGTAGACAGATTCTGCGGCAGCTTTCATCTGATGCGATTTAGCAACCAGGTCGGCCAGTGAGGTATTCGTACCCCAAACGTATTGCTGAATAGTAGCCGTGCCGGATGCGTTGAATGGCACACCTGCGTTGTGCGTCAACCAGACGGCCCACGAATCGCTGTAGCAGTTAAAGCTGATCGTGCTTGAGGCGGTGGGCGCTTTGTCCGTCGGAAGTCCGGTCGTGGTTGCGTCTCTGAATATCCGCAGAAGCCAGCTGGCATGCGGGAGGGTCAATGTGTCCAAGACGGCCGCGTCGACTACTGTCATGGCGACAGGATAGCGCGGCGACGACGTCCCTCGTGCGATCGGCGGGCCAATGACGGTCCCGGCGGCATTGGTAACGGAGATCGGAATTACCTCCGCCGAGTCCAGCGTACTGTCGCCGTTCATGTCATAGCCGACCCTGAGTTCAAAATCCTTCTCGACCATAGCCGACAATGAGGGATGATCGAAGGTGATGTCGGCTGGTCCAATGGCCGGGAAGAACCCATCGCTACCGGAGAGTTTCGCCCCGTCCATGAAGACAGCATACATGAGTTTGGACCGCATGGAGGACGGTTGGTCGTTCACGTCGAGCGTGACGTGATAGAGACTGTCCGGAGACTCGACGACATAAATCTTGTTACACGCGGTCGGTGGCGGGTCGTCTTTCAGGGTCGGGTTGAAGACTTGGTTCACCCGATTGGACGTTTCCCACAGTTCAACGAAGTCTACAGAGAGCTGCTCGTTGTGGAACCCTTCAAATGTCAAATAATGGTCATCGTGCTCAAAAATTGCACAGTATTCGTGATTAAAGCCTGTGTTGCAGAAGGTCCTGTGGTGAGCCGGCCATGTGAAATCGCGCTCGGTGATGGTTTGCGCGATCTTGGTGCGCATGGGAACAACAAAAGAGACGTTGTCATTGTACCAAAAGCCGCGAGCTTGTCTGAAGGTGATTTGGCTAGGATCGGAAGGCGTGTCCAAGTTGCACGAAAGATCCTGAAACTGGAATACGACCAATTGCGTTTCCTCCTTAGCCGCGTGTTTTGTGAATGTAACCGCGCTGCCGTATTCTAAATGTTCATCGGTGGCCAAAAGACCGCCTTCTAAGTCGTCATGCAATGTAAATGACGTGAGTTCACCCAATCTAACATCGCAAACAGGCAAATATTGTGCCCGGGAGCTTTGCTGGTAAACGGGGAAGGTTTCAAACGAACCCCCGACCAGAATATGGCTTAAAGTACCCGTTTTCACGGTGGCGTCCCGAAGGCTTACAGCGTCCCAGTTTCGTACTTCATATGTATCGGTCCAGTTCTCGTTCATGGGTTCGGAGCCGCAGGGATACGAGTGAGAGTGAACAACCTCCTCGCGATGGTATGACAAGATCTCATACCCGATGGGCGGCGGGTCCGCGTAGTAGCTTCTGCCGTTTCGCGTGGCGGTGACGATCAGACTGGTCAGTTGGGTGTTAAGGGGAACCTTCTTGGT
>MHBK01000021.1 GCA_001804865.1 Lentisphaerae bacterium GWF2_57_35 | reverse complement strand
CAGGCCGAAAGGGTGAAGTCCCTCAGGTGGAAGCTGTCGTTGCGGGGGATGCTCATGTAGTGGCTGCTTCCGTTGAAGCCGTAGCCGAGTCCGATTCGACCGACGCTCTGCGTGGCCCCAACAACGGTCGCATGATTTCCGAAGGGACCGAAGTCGTAGGCGATGTTGGTCCGACCGGGATCGAAGGGCAGATACAAGGCGGCGTCTTCGTCGCCGAGCGTCGAACAGGCCCGGATGCGAATGGGGCCGACTTGAAAGCCGTCGTACAAGATCGTTCCGGAGACTGCGGCCAAACAGGAGGAGGCATCCCGCGGATTGGAGCCGTTGAGGACTTCGGCGCTGTCGGAGGAGCCGTCGGCGTCGGTGTCGGCGCGCAGCGGATCGGTTCCGTAGCGCCAGGTTTCCTCTCCGTCGCCCAAGCCGTCGTTGTCGCTGTCGTCGTCGCCGCTCCAGTTGCATTCTCCGGCATCGGCTACACCGTTGCCGTTGGCGTCTTCGATAAAATCCTTTAAGCCGTCGTTATCGGCATCGCCCGGGGCTGCGTAGTGGAACCCAACATCGACCTGGCTGTTGGTTTCCTTGTGCTGGCCGACGGCAGTGGTGAAGTGGTAGAGGCTCAAGGCATCGGCCGGGGCGCTGCCGGCATCGACCAGGCCGATGCCCTGATTGAGATAGTTGGAGCCCTGGGCGCCGACTTGGAAGGGCTGGCCGGTGAGGCCGATGGAGGAGCTGCCCACGAAGGAAGTGGTCGAGTTGTAAAAGGCGTTATGGGTGAAAACGACCGAGCATTGGGCGTTGGAGCTAAAGACCAAGTTGGTCGCCGAGGCAAAGAGGCAGTTGGCGGCGTAGACCGAGCGGATTGCTCCGGTCGAGCCGATGGCCCATCGTCCGATGTTTTCGAAGGTGGTGTTGTAGACGCTCAGCCGGTTGGTCTGGGCGCTGACGCCTTCGGCGCTGTCGCGGATGAGGCAGTTTAGCAGCGTGACGCCATTGGTCCCATCCTGCGTATCCACGGCCCGGTCGCAGTTGGAAAATCGGCTGTGGCGGATGGTTTGGACGGCTTTTTCGGTGGAGGCGAAGACAATGCCTTTTTGGGCGTACTTGACGTGGATGCCTTCGACGCTGTTCGAGCCGGTCTGGAAGACCAGCGCGGCGGGATAGCGGTTGGTGTTGGGATTTCCCGTATAGCCGCCGATAACCTCCCCGGCCCCGTTGGTGTCGTAGACGCTGGTGAACAGGGCCGTCGGCGTCATGGCGTTGCATTTGGAGACCAGGCGCGCGCCGTTAATGAAGCTGATTTGCGCGCTCGGGGCGAATTTGACGAAGCAACCCGGTTCAACCGTCAGCACGGCATTGCTCCCGTCGAAGGTAATCGGGGCACTTACAAAGTGAGTAATATTGCTGCGGAAGGTAACGGAGTTGGTCTGGGTGCTGCTGTAGTTGATGTAGTCGATGACGTAACGGGAGCCGGCGTTGCGGCGGCGAAGGGCGGCCAGGGTCGGGCCGTTTTGTCCGAGTCTTGTAGGTAGGGCGCTCACTCCGCTGAGCGCCTCATCGGACGGAGCGCCCGCCAAAATTTCAGGCCGAAGCGGAGGAATATTCGCCGTCGGCAGCTTCGATGGCGGTTTGGAGACGAAAAGATATGGAAAGCTCTTCCAGAGCGAGGCGACCGGGATTTCCTCGGAAAGGAAGGTGCGTCCTTCGGCGCTAAAGACCCGCATGGAGACGAGTTGTTCGGCGGTTCGACCTGCTCCGCCCAAGGTCAGGCTTTGCTCGTCTTCCGCATAGGCGTAGCAGCGCTGAAGATTGTAAAGGCAACTGCCGCGGTCTTGAAAAATCCGTACGGGCTCCGGACTCGATTCCCAAGCGCGGACCGAGGCGGGCCGCTCGACGCTGAAGGCGTCAAGGTCCAGCAGTTCGGTCAGCACGCAGAGCACGGAGGAGTCGTTATCGAGGCCCAAATCGGACGGGCGCGGCAGGTCGCCGTATATAGATATATCTTGCTCACTACCAAAGCAATGCAACTTATATATTATATCGGCGTCAGCGCCTTTGAAAGCATCGGGATACATCACGCCGCCGGGAATCGCCTGGGCTGAGGCGTTTTTTGCCCAGGCAAAGACCACGCTTTGTCCGCTCTTTGCATCGTAGTAGCTCATCCCCGCCACGGCGGAGCGGACCGTGCCGCCGGCGTGCCGTTCGGTCAGCACCGTGCGCTGATGCGCGCTGGGAGCGAAATCGTATTTTACCGGCAACTTATCGAATCGGAGACCGCCCCCGGGCGCCGATTCGGCTTCCACGACAGAGGCCTGCCATTTTCCGGACGCGGTTTTGTAATGAAGCCCGCCGCCGAGTTCGGTGTAGCGGGACAACACGGTCTGTCGCCGAGACCCGTCGCTCAGGAAAACCGTCGTGACCTTTTGGATGCGGCGCAGGCAGGCGTCGGCTTCTGCGGCGGGCGTTTCGAGTTGGGTGCTTCGGCCGATTTCGACGGCGGCTTCCACCACTTCCACTTGGCCTGTCGCGAGCAAGGCGGCCTCGCCCTGGGTGTCGGAGACGCCTTCGATCCATCGGTTGGATTGGACAAGCTGCGCCGAGGCGCTGAGGGAGAAGAGAAGAAGTAAAGAAGTGATCAGTAACCAGTGATCGGTAATCAGTTGACGTGACGACCCCGAAGAAATTCGAACCATATAACCCTCCCTGTATTATGCGAATAGGGCGCAAAAATACAGGAAGGAAGAATCACCTGTCCAAACATTTTTTTCTTTATCGCTTAAGCAGCAGCGTTTTGTAGGTTTTTTACCTACACGCGCGATTTTTGGTAATTGCGTAATGAAAACGCCCTATACAAAACAGACTTTTTTTTCGAGCTTGTTTTAACTTTTTTCAAAAATCCAAATTTGTACGGGCATGTTGATCGCATTTTTTGGAGGGGCGCGCTTCGTCGCGACCGGAAGAAGAAGGTTCCGACAGAGCGGGACCCTCCAAAATCTTTGAGATCTTTTTTGGCAAACGATAGGTCCATGAGATTTATGTATAAAAAGAGTTTTTCAGAAGGGACATCCGTTCATCGCTATCGTTCTCCTAATGATGGAGAAGAGTGTCGCTACAGGCAGTGCCCGCCATCTTAACAGGTCTCCGGCGTCACTACTCGGCAGACGATGTCGAGAAAGCGAAAAACGTCCGGCTGTTCAACGGACGATTTTGTGACGGGAAAAAGTCTCTTGGCCCCCTGGAAATCATTCAAAAATACTGCTCTTAAGCAGCAAGGCCATAAGTTGACACAAATAAGCAGCTTCAGCCTGGGAGAGATACCGTTATCACTCTCAAAGTTAAACGATAAACTCTTGATATTTTTATGCTGACAAAAATATACTTTTCAAGCGCTTCAATTGTGTTATAAATGAGCGTTAGATCGAGTCAGGTTTAAGCCAAGTATGGGAGGAAGAGAATCGATGAGATGTACACGTTGGATTGGGATCGCTCTACTTTTGTTCGTTTCCACACAGCTCGCCAGAGCAAATTTACTAAGCAATCCAGGCTTTGAATCTGGAGCAGCAAACTGGACCTTGACCGGAAATACAACACTGGAGCCCTGGGCGCAACGCACGGGAGCAACGGGCGCGGTATTCCACGGCTGGACTTTTAGCGGCTCCGCTTCGATTGCGCAAGAGGTTTCCGTTTCGTCCAGCGGTACCTATACGTTTGCCATTTGGGTCAGACGTCAGGCCAATTTCCCAACCACCACCGCCGCCTTGAAGCTTGAATGGCTCGATGGAAGCGGAAGTGCGGTGGCGCCCGCCGTCACCAATACGACCATGACCGCGACCGCCGGCGACGATCTGTGGCGTCAGTTTTATGTAACGGGCTCCTGCTCCGCGCCGGGCTTTTCCCGTATTCGAGCAACCATCTCCTCTTCTTGGGGACTCTCCTTCTCAGATCCCAGATCTTTCATGATCGACGATGCGGATCTTTCTGCCGGGCCGTTTTTGACGATTCCTGCCAACAACAGCTTTGAAACATGGTCCGATTCATGGAATACCTTCCAGTGGCAGGCTTACGCGGATAACGCCTCCTGGGATGAAATCTGGTGGGCCAATCATTCAGGAAACCGCGGCATCGCCTTTCATGGGTGGGATGAGCCCGGCGTGACTAATCGAGGCTTCAGCATTTCTCAGAATCTTAATGTTAGCAGCACCGGAACCTATACGTTTACCGCTTGGATGAACCGTGAAGAGCATTTTCTCCATACCAACGTGCAAATGAGAATCGAATGGTATGGCGTCGACTACACGACCAAAGTGCAAGCCGACACGGTGACCAACTTTGTCGTCCCCAATGACGAACAATGGCACGAGTACTATTTGACTGCCGTGGCGACCAGCCCCTTTGTGAGAGAAGCTCGGTTGTATATTACCAACAACTGGGCGCTTAACTACACCAGCGCGGTAAGTAGAAAAGCCATGTGTCTTGACGACATCCGCTTCGTCAAGGGCGCCTACACGGATCTGACCGTGACGACCGACTGGCACTATTTCGGCGGCGGGACGATGAATCCGTCGGCAGAACGCGTTCCCGGAACCAACGTGGGGCCCTTCGTGCAAGTCAACTATGCCACAACCTCCACGACGTTCTACGTGCTGACGGCCACAAATAATTACGCCGTGTATCCAGAGGAAACCAGCGAACCCGGCATTAAGGTTACCTACAGGAACCCAACCAACGAAACACAATATCCTGACCTGTATTCCGGCATGATTTATCAGGGTCCCGTCACCCTGACAGCCGGCGAGCCGTTCCACGGCCTGCCGACCGTCGGGAACCAGACGCTCAGCCTGTGGAAATTCGTATGGAATCATCCGCTGGACGCCAGCACCGGCTTGCCGTTTACCAACGGATACCCGGTCTACTTTTCCCCCTATATCCGTTCGCTACAGGGCATCGTGCAATCGGGTTCCCGCTTCCTGGCATCGAAGAACGGCGCCATTACGAATAACTACCTGACGAATCCGCAGCAATTCGACAGTTCCTTTACGGACAGGGATTATTCCTACTGGAGCTCCAAGCCGGTTTTGTTCACGGTGCTGACCAACGGCGGATTTGAAGCTACAACCAATGCCGATTTCGCAGGTTCAGGTTGGACCGCCTCAGGAGACATCGGCCACGATCAATGGGCAGCGCATTCCGGTCGTTGGGGCGCAGATTTCCGAGCGTGGTCGTCCGGCAGCGGAGAACTCTATCAATACATCGCCTCGACCGGCGGCACCTATACATTCTCCATGTGGATGCGAGAGGAACAAGGCGTTGATCCGATCCATGCGGAGATTCGGCTCGACTGGTTCGACAGTGGGTATCAACTGCTGAAGTCCGACGTCAAGTCGCTGGACAATTATCCCCGCGATGCCATCTGGCATCCCACCTATATCACGGGAACCTGCTTGAGCAATAACGTGGCATACGTCAAGCCCACCCTTTTGGCTCAGTTCAACGCCGGCACCGGCACCTACGACAAGGCCATCATGCTCGACGATGCAGCGTTCTATCCGGGCGCTTATCAAGGCGTCGAGATCCTGGCCAACGGCAGCCTCGAAGAAGGCAATGACGAAGGATGGAGAGGTTCGTCATGGTCCAGCGTCCCGGAACTAACGGGCGGCGATAAAGGCGGCTGCCGCAAAGGCTGGGGTTATCGATCCGGAGACTGGGGTTTTAGCGCGATGAGCTTCACCAATGAAGGAGCCAACCCAGGCGCTTATGAAACCACATTGACCCAGTGCCTGACCCCGGGCGCCGACACCTACACGTTCTCCATCTGGATGAATCAGGAAACCAACTTTGTCCTGACAAACGCGGTCCTGAAAATGGAGAGCTATAACGAGGGCTACACCCTGTTGGACACAACCAATCGCGTATTGACCACGCCTATCCCTGCGGGTTGGGGACGCCATGACCTGACGGGCGCCATGACGGATCCGGACACCTTCGAAGTCCGCGTCAGCGTGCTGCTGCAATGGCTGGTTACCGCGCCCGACGCCGCCGAAAAGGCGTTCAAACTGGACGACGCTCGTCTGGTCAGGGCCTCCTCCTATCCGACCAACATGATCGACGAAAGCTGGACCTATTTTGGGTCGATGAACACGAATCCGGCGGTCGAGCTGGTTCCGGGCTCCGGCGTTGGGACGTTCCTGCAAGTGAACTACGCCGCTACGACCACTACGTTCTACGTGCTGGCCAATACCAACCTGACGACGTACCCAGGTGAAACCGGCCAGGTCGGAGTAAGAATCTTTTATTACTCACCCATTTCAAACCGGGAAGTCTTCTCCAATTGCACACGCGTTGGAAGCGTGACGCTCTCCGACAGCGCCCCATTCCATGGTCTGCCCGTCAGCGGCAGCAAGGAATTGGACCTGTGGAAATGCGATTGGAAGCAACCGCTGAACCAGAGCGGCACGCCCGACACCAATCAAATCTATGTGTTCTATGCGCCCTACATCGACTCAACCTACGGGATTATACATACAGATCGGCGTTTTCTGGCCTATCGCGGTTCACCGGAACACACCAACGACTACTTCATGCCCCAATGGTTCACCTATTGGTTCGGCGACAAGGATTATGCCTATATTCATCAAAACCCCGGCGGCGGCGGAGGGGAGCCGACGACCGACGGCATTCCGGATACGTGGTGGACCCGGTACAGCATTTCGGTAGAGGATCGGATTGCCGCCGGCGACCCGGATTCCGACAACCATAACAACTGGGACGAGTACATCAGCGACACCAGCCCGATCAACGACGAGTCGTTCTTCGACAACCACGTCGCCACCATGAGCGGGCGCGTGACGGTGAATCTGCTGGCCGGCCCGCCGACCACCAACAGCCGCCGCTACGAAGTCTATTGGAAGACCAATCTGATGGATCAGACCTGGACTTCTTATGGACTCAACGTCGTTGGCGACATTGACGGCAACGCCGTGCAGTTGACGGTAACCAACGATGTCGATCGGCGGTTCTACCGCACCGGCGTCAAGTTGCCGTAAGCTCGAATCGGTTCCTAAAAAGGCCCCGGCAAACGCCGGGGCCTTTTTCTTTGTGCTTCGGCCGCAGGTGGGCCGCGTTCTCCCTGCCCGCAACATGGAGTAGCGATGCAGGCGGGCGTAACGCGGCTACGTAGCCGCCGGCGTAAGCCGGTGGTCTTCTCCATCTTTTTGCTTTTTCGATGGTTTTTTTACACATGCCCGTTATCCTTGCTCCTGTTTCCCGACGGGACAGCCGCCGGTGTATTTGTTTGGGAGGAGACGAGAATGAGAACATTTTTAATAGGCATAGCGATGGTGTTGGGCGCAGCGGCCTGGGCCGAAGATCCGGCGACGAGTCCGCTCCCCGAAGCCGGCGCTCTAACAGCCCCCGCGCCGGCAGACGATGTCGTTACCGTCACCGGCAAAATCCGCGCGGGCTTCGACGATCATGGACAACTAACCAGTCTGAAGCTGATCGACAACGACGGTTCGGATTATCACTTGATGCTGACGCCCGAAAACCTGCCGCTGGCCGAATTGAACGGGCGGACGATTACGGTGATCGGCACGATCAACATCGATGTGGACGTCCAATGGCTGAAGGTCAGCAGCTATCAATTGCAGGAAACCCTTAAGGAATAACTGCGCATGACGGCCAAACGCATCATCCCCTGCCTCGACATCGCCAACGGGCGCGTGGTCAAAGGGGTCAAATTTGTACAACTGCGCGATGCCGGCGATCCGGTCGCCGTGGCGCGCGCCTATGAGGAGCAGGGAGCGGACGAGCTGACCTTCCTGGACATCACGGCCTCGCACGAGGACCGGGATACGATCGTGGAAGTGGTCAAGGCCGTCGCCCGGCAGGTGTTCATGCCCCTGACGGTGGGGGGCGGCATCCGGGTTGCGGCCGACATCCGCAAGATGCTCAACGCGGGGGCCGACAAGGTCTCGCTGAACACGGCGGCCTTGTTGAATCCCGATATTATCAACGAGACCTCGGAGCAATTCGGCAGCCAGTGCATCGTGCTGGCGATCGACGCCCGGCGCAACGCCGACCGGCCCGGCTGGACGGTTTATACGCATGGCGGCCGCAAACCGACCGAGCGCGATGCCGTCGCGTGGGCGCTCGAAGGCACGCAACGGGGCGCGGGAGAAATCCTGCTGACCAGCATGGACAAGGACGGAACCAAATCCGGCTACGACCTCGAACTGACGCGCGCCATCTCGGAGGCCGTCTCGGTGCCTGTCATCGCCTCGGGCGGCGTGGGCACGCTGGAGCATCTCTACGACGGGATCGTGCACGGCAAAGCCGACGCGGTGCTGGCGGCTTCCATTTTTCATTTTGCAGAGTTTACCATCCCCCAAGTCAAAGCCTACTTGAGGGAGCGAGGCGTGGAGGTCAGGCTGTAAATACTACCGCGAATTGACGCGAATTAGGAAGAACACGCTCTTCAATCAGCGAAAATTCGCGTCAATTCGCGGTTAGATTCAGAAAAAGGATGCGCATGAAAGAACTGGAAGAAGGCTTGGAGCTAACGCTCGATTTCAACAAGCTGGCCAAGGCGGCGGCGGGAAGTCCCGGCATCATTCCGGTGGCGGTGCAAAACGCCGACACCCTGGAGGTCATCCTGGTGGCTTACACCAACGAGCTGGCGTTTCAGCGAACGCTCGAGACCCGTTCCCTGGTGCTGTGGAGCACGTCCCGCAACGAACTCTGGGAAAAAGGCAAAACCTCGGGCGAGACCTTCGACATCACGGATGTCCGCGTCAACTGCGAACAGAATTCGCTGCTCTATCTCGTGCGTCCTCGCCGCGGGGGCATCTGCCACACGAAAAACCAAAAGGGCGAGCCGCGGAATTGCTATTACCGCCGCGTAAATCCTGCGACCGGAAAACTCGAAAACCTGGACCCGTAACATGTACACGCCCGATAAAGAAACATTTCTGAAAAAAGCCCGCCAAGGAAATCTGGTGCCCGTGTGGCGCGAGCTGGTGGCCGACCAGGACACTCCCGTGGCCGCCTACGAACGATTATGCAACGGCCTGGCCGCAAACGGCAAGACGCCCTGCAGTTTCCTGCTCGAAAGCGTCGAAGGCGGCGAGCATGTAGCTCGCTATTCGTTCCTGGGCGGCCAGCCCCGAACGATTTTTCGCGCGACGGGACGCCGCGTCGAAATCGAATCGCAGGACGGCTCCCGTCAGGTGAAGGAACAAGTCGATCCGTTGACCGAACTAAAGGCGCTGATGGCTCGTTTCAAGGCCGTCCCCGATCCTGCTTTACCCCGTTTCTTCGGCGGCGCCGTGGGCTATATCGGATATGATGCCGTCGCCCAGTTCGAGCGAATTCCCTTGAACCGTCAAAACGGGCTGGGCTGGCCGGACATGGTGTTCATGATCACCGACACCCTGCTCGTGTTCGATCATGTCAGCCATACCTTGAAAGTAATCGCCAACGCCAGCATCGAGGACGATCCTGAAGCGGCCTATGCCGACGCCCTTCAGCGGATCGACGTGCTCTGCGCGTTGCTGTCGCGGCCCATGCCCCATCCGCTGATCGATGCCTGCGCGCCCGTGAACGACGTCGATTTCAAGTCCAATATGAGCCGGGCGGCCTTCATGGAATCCGTAGAGAAGGCCAAGGAATACATCCGCGCCGGCGACATCATCCAAGTGGTCTTGTCCCAGCGTTTCGAAGCCGATTGTCCGAGCCATCCCCACGATGTCTACCGAGCCTTGCGTTCGGTCAATCCGTCGCCGTACATGTACTGCCTGAACTTCGGCGGACAGCACGTGGTGGGCTCGTCCCCGGAAATCCATGTCCGATGCGAAGACGGCGTGGCGGAAGTCCGCCCGATCGCCGGCACGCGGCCCCGCTCGACCCAACCCGCCGAAGACGCCCGCTTGGCGGAGGAATTGCTGGCCGACCCCAAGGAACGAGCGGAACATATCATGCTCGTGGACTTGGCGCGCAACGATCTGGGCCGGGTCTGCGAATTCGGCAGCGTCAAGACGCCCGAGCTGATGCAAATCGAGCGTTACAGCCACGTCATGCACATTGTCTCGGATGTCGTCGGGCAGCCGGCGGCAAATCAGGATGCCTACGAAGTGCTCAAGGCCACCTTCCCGGCCGGCACGGTCAGCGGGGCGCCCAAGATCCGGGCCATGGAAATCATCGCCGAACTCGAGACCGCTCAACGCGGCCCGTACGCGGGGGCCATCGGCTACTTCAGTTTCACCGGCAACCTGGACTCCTGCATCGCCATCCGGACCGCCTTGATCGAAGACGGCAAAGCCTACGTTCAGGCCGGCGCCGGGATTGTCGCCGATTCCGATCCCGGGAAGGAATATGAAGAGACGCAGAACAAGGCCAAGGGCATGCTAAAGGCGCTGGCTATGGCCAGCCACTACGCATCGTCCCGGCAGGAGGCGGCACGCTCATGATCCTGATCGTCGACAACTACGATTCGTTCACCTACAACATCGTACAATACTTCGGCCAGTTGGGCGCGGAGTTGCGCGTCGTCCGCAACGACGCCATCACGCTGGACGAGATAGCCGCCCTAAAGCCGGCTAAACTCGTCATCAGCCCCGGCCCTTGCTCCCCTGGGGAGGCCGGCCTGTCGTGCGCCATCATCGAACGCTTCGGATCGACCATTCCATTGCTGGGCGTTTGCCTTGGGCACCAATGCATCGGACATGTGTACGGAGGCCGGGTTGTCCGGGCCGGACGCCTGATGCACGGGAAAACCTCCCCCATCCACCACAACGGCCAGGGGGTCCTGAAGAACATGCCCATCCCCTTCGAGGCCATTCGGTATCATTCCCTGCTCGTCGAGCGGGACAGTCTTCCGGAAGCGCTGGAAATCACCGCGGAAACGCAGGAAAAAGAGATCATGGGCCTTCGGCATCGCACCCATCCGGTCTACGGCGTTCAATTCCATCCCGAATCGATCCTGACGCAAAACGGCATGACGATCCTGAAGAATTTCCTCGAATTGTAGGCGGTCAATCCGGCATCGACTTTCAAAACGCAATGCGGTAGCGTGGAGCTGTCATGGAAACGCGGAATATCTATAATAATAAAAACGATTCTTCCTCGCCGAAAAACGACCAGCGCCCGACGGTGGACCTGACCATGGCTCAAGCCCGGGCGCGGACCATTCGCAGCGCCGCGTGGTTCATCGCCATTGTCCTGGTGGTGCTGGGAGGGGCTTCCTGGCTGGTGTATATGCAGGAAAACAAGGCCAACACCTCCGCCGGTCAAACCAACGAGCTGGACTATCTGACCTCGTTTTCTCTCGAGAAAACAGACATCACGAACACGCTCGTTCCGCCCTTTGGCTCTTCCGCCACCATGATCGTCCAGAAAACCTCTTATGCCCCCAGCGCTGCGCAAAAAATCGATCCGGCAGTCATGGCCCGCGCCATCGGCGAGGTCCGGATCGGAAACCAGTATCTCCACGCCGGCGACCTGGATAACGCTGAAGCGCATGCCCTGAAAGCGCTGAGCATTTATCCGGAGATCAATGCCGGACAAAGGCTGTTGGGACTGGTTTATGTCCAACGCGGCCAGTTCGATCAAGCCATCGCCATGTTGGAAAAAGCCATAAGAACCGATCCGTTCAATGCGGAAACGTTCAACAACATGGCCACCGCCTACATGCAGAAAAAGATGTTCGACAAGGCCGAGGAACTGCTGCAAACCGCGCTGCAACTTCAGCCCGGCTTCGTGCTGGCCTACTTTAATATGGGCCTGCTTTGCCTCGTATCCGGACGCTATGACGCGTGCGCCGATTATTTGGAGCAGGCGCTGGGCGAACGGCCCAATCATCCCGGCGCACGCAACAATCTGGCCGTCGCGCTGATTCGCCTGGGCCGGGTCAACGAAGCCCGAAAGCAACTCGAGACCTTGATGGAGCAGCAACCGGACATGGCGGCCGCCTATTTCAATATGGCCATCACCTATGGCATGGAATCCAAAGTGCCGGAAGCCATGGAATGGATACGAAAAGGCTCGACCCACTGCACGCCGGTTGTTTGTCAAAAGTTTCTGGCGGATACCGATTTCAACTCCATCCGCAACAGCCCCGAATTCCAGAAGTTCCTAAACGATCTCTATCCGGTGGCGCCGTCGCTGCCGGCTCTTCCGTCGCCGAGTAAAGCCAGCGGCCTGTAAACGGGTTTCGCCTTCTCCCTCCTAATCATAATCGTAATCTTAATGCGGGCTGACGCCCACAACCCAAAACCTATTCTACAGGGATTTCTTGATGGGGTTCGCCTTTTCGGACGTTCCCCGCATGGGCCGCGTGGCGATGAAGTACAAGACGGGGAGGAAGATTTAGCCCCACGGATGGCAAAGCGGTCCCACGGATTCGCGGGATTTGTGCCTTTTTGCTCCGGCTCTTGCAGGGTAAGCAGGGTGCAGCTCGACGGCCGCAGAAAACACATACCTGGCAAACTGGTCAGTGACGGCTGGAGGCGGGGCCACATGGCCCCGCTGCCGGGGCGAGGGCGCCTGTCTCTTATACGCAAAAAGCCTCCTTCCTGTAGAGCGGGGCCAAGAAGGATCGCCGCAAAGAGTTGAAACGACAAGAAGACTTGTGTTTTGGCGGGGCGCGCTCCGTCGCGACCGAAGGAAGCCGGTTCCGACAGAGCGGAACCCTCCAAAATCTTTGAGAACGGTTCGGATTGGGCAACGAATAAAGAGCCGCTCCATCCGCGTCTTTCATTCGTTGCTTATCCTATTCGCTGCCACCTCTCTTGGTTTGAGTTTGCAAAGCCGAAGACGGGCCACCTTCAGCTTCACTTCGGATCGGGGGCATGACCCGTAAGGCTCAGACGTGACGATCCGTGGGACCGCTTTGCCATCCGTGGGGCTGCCTCTTTTTCGATCGGCACATCATCCCTGGCCGCCCGTTGTTCCTGCCGGCTGTAGAGGCCTGGAGGGCGGTTCAAGATATACGCTGTTAGGTCAACAATCCCAGAGAAAAACTTTAATCGTAATCTCTTCATCGATACAACCATGAGAGATTAAGATTACGATTATGATTAGGAATAAGAGCAGAAAGCTCGACCAAGATGCACCCAACCAAAACTCGGCCTTGATTTTCGGAGTGGCCCTCTCCATCCTTTCCGTATGGATGCAAAGAAGCTTCTCGAAATGGTTGCCCAGGGGCAGATAAGCGTCGACGACGCTTTGTTGAAGTGGCACGGACAGGCCGAACGCAATCTTGGATTTGCGCGGGTCGACCTGGACCGTCGGCGTCGTTGCGGCGCGGCCGAAGTGATTTTTTGCCCGGGGAAAACCACGGAGCAAATCGTGCGAATCGCCGCGGCGCTCCAGGAGGCGGGGCAAAACGTATTCGCCACCCGGGCCAATCGGAGCATCTACGATGAACTCGTTAAAACCCTTTCCGGAGCCCAATATCACGAGTTGGCCCGAGCCATCACGCTCGATGTCGTCCCCGCCGCGCCGGCCAAAGGGCTGGTAGGCGTTGTCAGCGCCGGTACCGCCGATCTGCCCGTCGCGGAAGAAGCGGCGTTGACCGCCGAGCGGATGGGCGCACGGGTAGAACGCATCTACGATGTCGGAGTTGCGGGCATTCACCGGCTGATGCCGCATTTGGAACTTTTGAAGTCCACCCGGGCCGTCGTCGTGGCGGCCGGCATGGAAGGCGCCCTGCCGTCCGTGGTCGGAGGCCTGATCGACCGCCCGATTATCGCCGTCCCCACCAGCGTGGGCTACGGCATGAATCTGCAAGGCATTACCGCCTTGCTGGCCATGCTGAATTCCTGCGTACCGGGCATTACCGTGGTCAACGTCGACAACGGCTTCGGCGCCGGCGTGGCCGCGGCCATGATCAACCGGACGGGAGAAGCCTCGTGAAGCACCTGCATTTCGACAGCATCGGCGGCGCGAGCGGCGACATGATTCTGGCGGCTTTGATCGATCTGGGGCTTTCGGTGGACAATCTCCGGCAAGGGCTCGTCTCTCTCGATCTCGGTTCGTTCGAGATCGAAGCCGTGGCCTGCGAGAGTCGCCACCTGCGGGGAACCAGGGTTTTTGTACGCCTTCCAGAACACGGCCATGGCGAACACCACCATCACCATCGGACCTTCAAGGATATCCGCGAAACGATTCAACTCAGTGCGCTGCCCTTGCCCGTTCAGGAAAAGGCGCTGGCCGTCTTTCAATGCCTCGCCGAGGCGGAAGGCCGGATTCACGGCATCGCCGCCGACGAGGTTCATTTCCATGAAGTCGGCGCAGTCGATTCGATCGTGGACATGGTCGGCGCGTGCCTGGCCTTGAATCGGTTGGAGGTGGGCAGCGTATCCGTCGGCCCGCTGCCGCTCGGACATGGGATCATCCAGTGCGCGCACGGGGCCTATCCCTCCCCAGCGCCGGCCACTCTGGAAGTTTTGGCCGGCATGGTCGTCGAATCCGTCGATGAACCTTTCGAATTGGTGACGCCCACCGGCGCCGCGTTGCTCAAAACCTGGAAAACCTCCGAACGGCCGCCGGCGGGCAGCCGGATGGTCCGAACCGGTTACGGGTTCGGCCACAGAGAGCTGCAAGGCCGCCCCAATCTGCTGCGGGCGACCCTGTTTGCCGCGCCGGACGCCGCCCCCGCAACCGATACCTGTCTGGTGCTCGAATGCAACATCGACGACACCACGCCGGAATTGCTTGGGGTGCTGACGCAGCAGCTGATGGCCGCCGGAGCCCTGGATGTCTTCACCACGGCCATCCAGATGAAAAAGCAGCGACCCGGCATCCTGCTCACGGTCCTAAGCCCGGCAGATCAAAAGAACGCCTTGCTGGATCTGATTTTCCGGGAGAGCACCACATTCGGAGTCCGCGAATATGTCGCCCATCGGACGATCCTGGATCGAACGATGACCGAGGTCTCCACGCCCTACGGCCCGATCCACGTCAAGATCGGCCACTGGCAAGGGGAACCCGTCACCCGAGCCCCGGAAATGGACGACTGTATTTTGCGCGCCAAGGAAAAGAACGTTTCGGTCCGCGCGGTGTACGAAGCGGCCTGCGAAGCCGCCCGCCGGAAGCCGGACGCTTCATAATATTAAAGGGGATGATCATGAAATTTCACCTGCTGACAGGACTGTTTTTGTGCATTTTGTTTAAGGCAACCCATCCGGCGGGAGCCGAGGAACCCGTGGCGGCTTCCATCACCATCCCGGCCGCCCACTTCAACGCAAAGTCGACCGGCGCGGCGGAACAATCGGCCTGGAACCTCTCGCAGAACGGACAAATCGATTGCGTGATTAATTTTCCCGTCTCGAACGCCTTCACCTTCATTATTGTCGCCCGAGGAGAACCCGTCGGCGGCGTATGGCCCCTGCTGCGGGTCACGCTCGACGGGCGCACCCTTTTTCAGACCGGCGTCGATTCTCCCCAATGGATTCCATACACCTTCAACGAAACGGTCTCGGCAGGGCTTCACGAGATGGCCGTCGCCTTCGTAAACGACGACTACAAGCCGCCGGAGGATCGAAATCTGCACATCTCGGATCTGACCATCACCGCCCCCTCCGCCGATGGCATTCCCGTCCAGCTTACAGAAAAGGAATATCGGCGCTGGCATGAGATCAAGCTGAAGCAATGGACTCAGGAGACCGAGAAGGAAATCGAGCGGCTTCGAAAAGGCAAGCTCGTCGTCTGGGCCACCGATACGAATGACGCTCCGTTGATCCAAGCCGTCGTGAAAATTACGCAAACCCGGCATGAATTCCTGTTCGGAACCGCCTTATGCACGTCCATGTTCGAGGAAGCCGAACCTTCCGCCGAAGCGCTCCTATACCGGGAGCAAGTCAAGCGGCTGTTCAACCATGCCGTCACGGAAAACGCCTTGAAATGGATCGACATGGAGCCCGCGCAAAATCAACTCAACGTAGGAGCTCTGGACCGGATGACCGACTGGTGCGCTTCCAATCGCATCCCGCTCCGGGGCCATTGCCTGTTTTGGGGCTGCCACTATCCGGAATGGATTCAGAGCCTCTCCAACGACGTCGTGGAGAAATGCATGGAGACAAGGGCCGTCGCCGTGGCTTCTCGCTACAGCCGCGACATCGGCGAGTTCGATGTGCTGAACGAACCGCTTCACTGCCCCTACTTCAGCAAGCGGTTCGGCGAAGGCATCGTAAAAAACATGTTCGAATGGACGCGAGAATCGAACCCCATGTCTACGCTGTATGTCAACGAATACAACATCCTGAACGAAGGCGAAGCGGATGCCTATGCCGACTTCATCCGGACACAGCTCAAGGCCGGCGCCGGCATTACAGGCATCGGCGTTCAAGGACATTTCTCCGGGGAGGCCGATCCCTTTCGCATCAGACGGGCGCTGGATGCGCTCGCCGCCTTCGAACGGCCGATCAAGGTCACGGAATTCGACTGCGACAGCACAAACGAAGCCACGCGCATTCAATGCCTGCAAACGGTCTATCGCGCCGCCTTTGCCCATCCCGCCGTCAAAGGCATCCTGATGTGGGGCTTCTGGGAAAAATGCCATTGGCGCCCTCATGCAGCGCTGCTGCGCGAAGATTTTTCCAACACAAAGCTGGCCGACGCCTATGAAAAACTCGTCTTCAAGGATTGGTGGACCCGGGCGGAAGGCCAGACCGATCCGGTGGGCCGTTATGAGGGCCAGGCCTTTTTCGGAGAATACGACGTCGAGATCAGCTATCCCGGATTCAAGACGTGCCGCACGAACGCCTTCTTGTCCTGTAAAGAAGTCGCCGCCATCCTGACCGTTCAACTTAAACCCGGCGGATCGAGAGACGCGGCCCCGCAGGAAGACAACCCGGAAAATTATAACCAGCCGGTCGGACGATAACGGCGTTCAGAATTAGAAATGGATCAAACGCTGGAGCCGCGCCAATGCAGCTTTTGCCGCAGCACGGAAAAGTAGCTGTAGCCCGGCAGGTGAATGAAGGATACCCCCCGGTCGCTTTTGCGGATCGTCAAACGGTCGTCCTTGAGCAACGACAATTCCTCCTGGCCGTCGATCGAGAGCAGCAACTTTTTCATGCTTTGCGCCACGCGGACGGACACCACGCTGTCGTTCGAAACCACCAGGGGGCGATTGCTCAACGTATGAGGGCAAATGACGCTGATCACAAACGCCGGGGCGCCAGGCGCCAAAATCGGACCGCCCGCCGACAGGGAATGCCCCGTGCTGCCCGTCGGCGTGGAAACGATCATCCCATCGCACGCGAAGGAGGACACATGTTCGTCGTTAATGGACAGCTCCAGGGAAATGATGCGCGCCGACGTGCCCCAGCCGGTCACAATATCGTTCAAGGCCCGGTAATGCCCGATTTGTTTGCGACCGCGAAAAACCCGGCATTCGGCCACCGTGCGCTCGGTGGTCGTAAATTTTCCGGCGGCGAGGGATTCCAGGGCATGCTCCAAGTCCTCCTGGGTCACGCTGGTCATAAACCCCAGGCTGCCCAGATTGACGCCCAGCACAGGGATATTGGCGCCTTTCAGCGTTCGAACCGCGTGCAGCATGCTGCCGTCTCCGCCCAAGGCCAGCAGCACGTCGATCCGCCGCGACAGGGCGGACTCCGGCAAGCGCTTCACGCCGGGCAAAAGCCTGGCGGTCTCCTCCGAGGCAATGAGTTCCAGCCCCAGTTCGGAGGCCTTGACGGCCAGCCGTTTCAAGACGGAGGCGGCCTGCGGTTTTCGACAGTTCGCGACGATGCCGATTGTTTTCATGGTTTTTTCCAGTACGCTAAGAACTCCACGTTGCCCGCCGGGCCCAGCAGCGGCGAACGGCAAACGCCCAGAAATTCCAATCCGGCCGATTGCACGCCGAAAGCGCGAACCGTTTCGATCACTCTCTCGTGCACCGCCGGATCGCGCACGACGCCTCCCTTTTCCACCTGGTTGCGGCCGGCCTCAAATTGAGGCTTGATCAACGAAACGATATGCCCGCCTGCTGCAAGGACCTGTGTAACAGCGGGCAGGATCTTAGTCAAGGAGATGAACGAAACGTCGATGACGACAAAGACCGGTGTTTCCGGCAAACTCCGGGCCTCCAGAAAGCGGGCATTGACGCCTTCGAACACCACCACCCGCGGATCGGTCCGGATCTTCCAATGCAACTGTCCTTTGCCCACATCCACCGCATAAACACGCGCCGCCCCATGCTGCAGCAGGCAATCCGTAAAGCCCCCCGTGGACGCCCCGACATCCAGGCACACCAGCCCTTCGACCGCCGGCTGGAACTGCCGGAACGCCTCCTCCAGCTTTTCTCCGCCCCGGCTGACAAAACGCTCGGGGGCTTCGACCTCCAGGATCGCATCGTCCGGATATTCATGGCCGGGCTTGGCCGCCGGACGGCCGCCTACCCTCACTTTTCCGGCCCGGATCAGGCGTTGGGCCTTTTCCCGGCTTTCCACCAAACCGCGCGCCACCAGCAATTGATCGAGCCGCATGGAACTCATGAAAGTTATAACTCCGGCATTTGTTCGACGAGTAAACCAATGTCCAACCACTTGTTCTTACGAAATACGGTCTGTCCCCTTTTCCTCCCCACCCTCCTCCTTTAATTCGAAGGGCTCGGAGCGAATCTCCTCGCCTTTTTTCACCAGCACTTCGATCTTGCGTTCCACTTCATTGAGCTTCTTCGAGCAATAATGGACCAGCTTGGTTCCTTCTTCAAAGCTCGTCATCATTTTTTCAAGACCCAGCTTGCCGCCCTCCATGTCGGCGACGATCGTCTCCAGGCGCGCCAGGGCCTTTTCGAAGCTGATTGCTTCATCCGTTTTCTTTTCCGCCATTGTCCTTCACCTCCACCCGATCCGTGACTCGGGACTTGATATATCCATCCGCTACCTGCGTCTGCAAAACTTCGCCGGGCGCAATGCCCTCGATCCCTCGGACCAGATCCCCGTTCTGGCGACGGGTGATGCTGAAGCCCCGATCGAGAACCGCCAGCGGGCTCAACGCCGTCAGTTGCGCCGACAGCCTTTTCAGATCCTGCGCCAGGGACTGCCGCCGGCCGTCCATCCGGTATCCCATTTTCATATGCAACTCGTCGAGCCGTTGCTGTTTATCCTGCACCGCCCGGGTCAGTTCGTGCGACATGCGCATCCGATAAGATTCGATCCGCTGCACAAACTGAAGCACCAGATTCTGCGGCTCGCGGAACACATAACTGCGGGCGGCGGCGAGCAAACGGTTTTTCCACTCCAGCAGGGAAGCCTTCAGGGCTCGTTCCAGCCGGCGAGTCGTTTCCCTCAGGTTATTCTTGAAGGCTTCTTTCTGGCCTACGACCAATTCGGCTGCGGCCGAGGGGGTTGGCGCGCGCAGGTCCGCCACAAAGTCGCTGATCGTAAAATCGATTTCGTGGCCCACAGCCGAAATCACCGGAATCCTGGAGCGGGCGATCGCCCGGGCCACGACTTCCTCGTTGAAGCTCCACAAATCCTCCAGGCTGCCGCCGCCCCGGCCCACAATCATCACGTCGATGCCGCCCCGTTCGTTAAGATAATCGATGGCGCGGGCAATCTGGTCCGCAGCGCCGTCGCCCTGGACTTTGACCGGCGCGATCAGGATGTGGAGATTGGGAAACCGGCGCGACACGACGTTCAGGATGTCCCGGATGGCTGCGCCGGTAGGCGACGTCACCACGCCCACATGCTGCGGCAGCAAGGGAATGGGCCGTTTGCGGGCCGCCTCGAACAGGCCTTCCGCCGCCAGCTTCTTTTTCAGCGCCTCGAACGCCGCCTGCAAGGCCCCTTTTCCGGCATCCTCGATTTTGCGGACAACGATCTGATAATCGCCGCTGCGCTCGTACACCGTGATCTGCCCGAAGAGCCGGACCTTCATTCCATCCCGCAGGTCGAGCGGAGAGGCCGCACGGGCGCCGCGGAAAAAGACCGCCCGGATTTGGGCGGCTTCGTCCTTGAGCGTGAAATAGAGGTGCCCGGAAGACGGCTTGCGCAGGTTGGAAACTTCCCCTTCGATCCATACCTGGCCGAATTCGTTCTCGAGCGCAGTTTTGATCAGCCGCGTGATGTCCGCCACGGCATAAATGCGCCGATTGTCCTGCTTCGACGGGCTATCTTCAAAGGACAATTGCATGGATCGCTCTCCTGGCTCAACCCCCGCCGATCGTTTCCTGGACGCGCTTGATGGACGTGGTTCGGCCCGTTTTTTCGTCCACGGTCAACAGTACGCCGTTCAATCGAATATCGTCCGTGGCCACGTCGAATTTGGACGGCATGCCCGTCACGAATTTTCGCAGGACGGACTCTTTGTCCCGTCCGATGACCGAGTCATACGGGCCGGTCATGCCCAGGTCGGTCAGGTAGCCGGTTCCCTTGGGCAGGATGCGTTCGTCGGCCGTCTGCACATGCGTATGAGTGCCCACCACCGCGCTGACGCGTCCGTCCAGATACCAGCCCATGGCTACTTTTTCCGACGTAGCCTCGGCATGGATGTCGACCAGGACGATCTTGCCCAATTCGGGCCGCTTCAGAAAGGCGTCCACGCAATGAAATGGCGAATCGTTGGGCGGCATGAAGGTTCGCCCAATGAGTTGCAGAACCGTCACCGGACCGAACGGCGTCTGCGCCGTATACCATCCCTTGCCCGGGCATTCCGGCGCAAAATTGGCCGGACGAATGATCCGTGGTTCGGAGGGCAGATGCGGCGGCAATTCCTTCTGATCCCACACATGATCGCCCATCGTCAATACATCGGCCCCCGCCGCAAAAATTTCGGCGGCCAGCTTCGGGGTCACCCCTTTGCCGGCAGCCGCATTCTCGGCATTGGCCACAATGAAATCCACTTTTTTGTCCGCTTTATACCGGCTGGCGACCTGCGCAAAAGCCAACCGTCCCGGCGAACCTACGATATCGCCCACCATTAAAATCCGCACCGTGTTGCTCCTCGTTCGTTGTTATAAAATCTAGTGATCAGTCATCAGTGATCAGTAATCAGTGATCAGTAATCAGTAGTCAGTAAAATTCTTCTTCCTACTGGCTTCTAATCACTATTTACTGATCACTTCTTCCTCTCCCTTACTGACCACTGATTACTGATCACTGATCACTTCTTCCTCTTCCTCTCCCTTACTGACCACTGATCACTGATCACTTCTTCCTCTTCCTCTCCCTTACTGACCACTGATTACTGATCACTGATCACTTCTTCCTCTTCCTCTCCCTTACTGACCACTGATTACTGACCACTGATCACTTCTTCCTCTTCCTCTCCCTTACTGACCACTGATTACTGATCACTGATCACTTCTTCCTCTCCCTTCCCCGCCCCTTCCCCTCCCTATCGCGCGTACTCCACGCAACGGGTTTCCCGCACCACGGTGACTTTGATTTGTCCCGGATATTCGAGTTCCTGTTCGACCTGCTTGCTGATATTGCGGGCCATCTGGATGGCCTCGTTGTCGTCGATTTTCGAAGGCTCCACGATCACGCGGATTTCGCGTCCGGCCTGCATGGCATAGCTCTTGGACACGCCGCGGTAACCGTTGGCGATTTCCTCGAGTTTTTCCAGGCGCTTGAGATAGATCGCCGTGGTTTCGGAACGCGCGCCGGGACGCGCCGCGGTAATGGCATCCGCCGCCACCGCCAGAATGGCGTAGAGGCTTTCCCCCTGCACTTCACCATGATGCGCGGCTACGGCATTGTAGACCACCGGGATCTCGCTGTGGCGCTTCAATAAATCCGCCCCGATGATCGCATGGCCGCCTTCGATCTGATGATCCAGCGCCTTGCCGATGTCGTGAAACAAGCCGACGCGCTTGGCAATCTCGGGCTCCAAGCCCAATTCGGCGGCCATCAAGCCCATCAGATGGGCCATTTCCACCGAGTGCTGAAGCACGTTTTGCGAAAAGCTGTGGCGATATTTCAACCGGCCCAGCGTTCGCACAAGTTCCGGCGCCACTTTTTGAAGTCCCAAATCGTAAATGGCGTCTTCGCCGGCTTTGCGGATCGTATCCTCGATGTCCTCCTGTACTTTGGTCACCACCTCTTCGATGCGCGCCGGATGAATGCGCCCATCCGCCATCAACCGTTCCAGCGTCAACCGGGCTACCTCGCGCCGCATGGGATCGAAACCGGAAATCACCACCACCTCGGGCGTGTCGTCGATCAGGATGTTGACCCCGGTCACCGCCTCCAGCGTCCGGATGTTCCGGCCCTCGCGACCGATGATGCGGCCTTTCATGTCTTCGTTGGGCAAAGCCACGGTGCTGGTCGTAATCTCGTTGACCTGGGGCGCGGCAAAACGTTCGATGGCCGTCGTGATGATTTCCCGGGCCTCCTTTTCCGCCTGGTGCTTCGCATCCTCATGGCAGCGCCGGATCATGGTGGCGGCCTCGTTTTTCAACTCAATCTCCAGTTGTACCATCAAAATCCGCTTGGCTTCCTCCTGGGACATGCCCGACACCACCTGCAGCTTGGCCCGTTCATCCGCCAGCAAGGCCTCCAGCTCATCGTCCTTCTGCCTCAACAAGTTCTTCTTGTGTTCGACTTCCTCCAGCTTTTGATCCACCGACAGTTCCTTCTTGTCCAGCATCGCGACCTTGCGGTCGAGATTGGTCTCCCGCTGCGTAATGCGTTCTTCAAGGGCCATCAGGTCCTGCCGCCGCGATTTGTTTTCCGCCTCGAAGGCGTCGCGCGCGCGAATTACTTCATCCTTGGCTTGAACCTTGGCTTCCCGTTGAATGACTTCGGCATTCTTTCGGGCATCGTCCATAATCATCTGCGCATTTTTTTCGGCCGCGGACGCTTTGGCCCGGGCAAAAATCATATGGGCATACAACCCCAGCGCAAGGAACAGCAAGGCTATCATTGTCGGCCACCACCACGTTTCCATTTTACCTCCTGCCGGCCGCGCATCCGGAAACACCGCGCGACCGTCTCATTGTTTTTAAAGCCCCTGGACCGGGAGTGCCCCGGCAAGGGTAAATTTTCGCTTCTGTCACCACCGCATCGAGCCGTACGTCGTGGGCTTCCACCGGAGCGCTTCTCACCAACTGCCGCTCCAGCGCGAGGCCCACTTTGAATCCCCGACACGCCGCCAACAGGCGGTCAAAATATCCTTTGCCCCGGCCCACGCGGCGGCCGGCCCGATCGAAGGCCAGACCCGGCACTACGATCAAATCGAGTTGAGCCGCCGTCCACCGCGGACGCCGCGGCTCCGGTATGCCCCATTTGCCGGCAGCCAGCGCGGCGTCTTCCTCCAGCCGGGACCATTGGTACCCATCGGTCTTCTCACGATACGCCGGAACGAACACCTGCTTGCCGTCAGCCCGACAGGCCTGGATGAAGCGGCTCGTAGCCGCCTCGCGGGGCAGCGACAAATAGCAGCCGATCCGACGGGCGGACGCATATTCCGGCAGGCCGATCAACAGCTTATGCATGCGCCGGCCGGCCTGGCGGAACTCGCGGGCGTCAACCGTTTGCAGCACGCCCCGCATCCGGCTCCGCACCGCCTGCTTCCGTTTTTTGCTTTGCGTTTTCGTGTTGTTTCTTCCTCAGCGAATTCCAATGCTCGATCCGTTTCCGGATCGTGTCCTCATAGCCCTGCGACGTGGGCTCGTAATAAATTTTCGACGTCGGCACATACTCCTGATCCACAAAATGCCCCTCGAAATCGTGCGCATACTTGTAGCCCGTGTGGCCGAATTCCTTGGCGGCGCGCTTGGAGCCGGTGCTTCGCAAGGCACGGGGCACCGGCAGCGTACGGCCGTCCTTGATGTCGCCGGTGGCCATTTCCAAACCCATGTACGAGGCATTGCTCTTGGGAGCGGTGGCCAGGTAAGTCGTGGCTTGCGCCAGGACGATCCGGGCTTCCGGCATGCCGACAAATTCCACGGCCTGCATCGCCGAGACGGCCAGCGAGAGACCTCGCGGGTCGGCATTGCCGATGTCTTCCGAGGCCAGGATCACAAGCCGGCGCGCCACGAAGCGGGGGTCCTCGCCGGCATAGAGCATCTTGGCCAGCCAGTACAACGCGGCATTGGCGTCCGAACCGCGGACGCTCTTGATAAAGGCGGAAATCGTGTCGTAATGGGCATCTTCGTCGTGATCGTAGACCACGGCTTTCTTCTGGATGGATTCCTCGGTCACCGAGCGCGTAACATGAATGACCCCGCTGTCGTCCGGCGGCGTGGTGAGCGCGCCGATTTCCAGCGCATTGAGCGCCCGGCGCGCATCTCCTTCGCACACCCTCGCCAGATGCTCCAAGGCATCGTCGTCGGCCTGAATCTTCATCGCGGCCAGTCCGCGAGGATGGGCCAAGGCCCGTCGCAGGAGGGCCAGGATGGATTCCTCTTTCAAGGGATCGAGCTGAAAGATCTGCGAGCGGGACGTCAGCGGCGTGTTGATGAAGAAAAAAGGATTGTGCGTCGTCGCCCCGATCAAGGTGATGGAGCCCTCCTCGACATAGGGAAGCAACACGTCCTGCTGGGCCTTGTTGAAGCGATGGATTTCGTCGATGAAAACGATGGTTTCCAAGCCCCGGTATTTCTTCCGGGACTGGGCGGCTTCCAGGATCTCGCGCAGCATGGCCACATTGGCCAGCACGCCGCTGGTGCGCTGAAATTCGCGATGGGTGGTCCGGGCGATGACTTCGGCCAGGGAGGTTTTTCCGCAGCCGGGAGGGCCGTACAGGATGATGCTGCCCATGCGATCGGCTTCGATGGCTCTGCGCAGGAGCTTGCCCGGGCCCAGGATATGCTCCTGGCCGACCACTTCCTCCAGGTTCGCCGGCCGCATCCGCGCCGCCAGAGGTTGGGGGCCTTCCTCTTTTACTGCTTTGTCCTGTTCAAAAAGGTCCATCGGTTTTTCTCTTACAACTGCCGTTACACCGCGTTTGCGCTGCGCACGGATCGCCGCAAAGATTTGCGGTTCCTACAAAGAAGGAGACTTATCTGTAGGAGCCGCACCCCTGCGCGGCGATTCCCATTAACGGGGGTAGAGATAAAAAAATACCCCGCCATAGTCGTCGGGGCGCAATCTCTGTACCTCGTTTTGCGAGGTGGGTGCTCTGTCATACGGATTCCGGATTTCTCCGAAGAGAACGTGCGGGCCCCGTATGAACGTCGAGCTCCCATTAACATTTACATGTTGGGTCAGAGACGTCGTGCCCTTAGTGCGAACAAGGCAGGGTATTTTCTTACCCGGGAAACCTAAATTTCCCGGGAAAACGTAGAACCCTTATTGTAAAAGAACAGAATCTGCCTGTTGGCAGAGCGAAGGCCTAATACTTTGGTAACGAATCATCACACCCTTCCTCCCACGTGATGCTGCATATCGACGCCCGGGATCTGCCGCCACCCTCACCCACACGACGGCTTCCGGACGGGCGGCAATGTTCAAGGCCGCCGGCCATTCAAACATATTCAATATCAACAGGACCAGATTTTCAAACCATGTTGTAATCATGGGCTCTAACTCTACCTTATTCAAATCAGTTTCTTACGTTTCGGACGCTGCGGGAGTTGAGGGCCTTTAACTTTGGACTTTAGACCTTGGCCCTTGGACTTACCTCACCCCTCCCGAATCTCGACGCCCAGACTTTTCTTCACGGCATCCTTCACGTTCTCATGATACCGGTTGGCATCTTCATCCGTCAAAGTACGCTCCGAAGAACGATACGTAAAGGAGTAGGCCATGCTCTTCTTGCCAACGCCTATCCCCTCGCCCGCGAATATATCAAACAATTCGACTCGTTCCAACTCTTTTGGAGCAACTTTTTCGACAATTTTCAGGATATCTTCGTGCCGGACAGAGGTGTCCACGATCAGCGCCATGTCGCGTCCCACGGACGGAAACGTCGCCACCGGCGAGAAGCTTCGCGAGGCAAAAATCCGGCCGAGCAGCGGGTTGAATTGCACCTCCAACACCCCGACCGGCTCCGACAAACGCCACTCCTTGCGCAGGGCGGCTTTGACCAAGCCGAACCGGCCGATCGGTTTGCCGTCCATGAGGATCGAAACCGACCGGCCCGCCTCCAGGCCGGCAAAGGCTTCATCCGCCAGGGCCGCTTTCGACAGCCTGAGCGTCCCCGCCAAGGCCTCCCAAATGCCTTTCGTCCAGAGGAAGACATCTTCTTCCGTCACCGGATGATGCCGGTCGAAGCCGCTCCGTCCGACCGCGCCCATCAGGCCGATCGCCAGGCGGGTTTCTTCCTGAAACGTTCCGTCCTCCTTCTTTTCGAAGACGCGTCCGATTTCGAAGAAGGCCGCCTCTCGAATCTGCCGGGCGGCGTTGCGGCCCAAGGTCTCCACCATTTGCGGCAACAGCGAGTTTCGCATCGTCGAATGATCCGCGCTGTACGGATTGGGCAGCACCACGCGCCGCGCGGCATCGTTCGGATCGAACAGATCCAGCAAGGCGCCGGACACGAAACTGTAGTTCATGATTTCGCGCAGGCCCAAACCGACGAGAGCGTTGCGACAAAAATAGATCGCCTCGACGGAGCGGTCGCTCGCGCCGGGCGCCAACTCGGCCCGCGGGGACGGAGTCGGTATTTTATCCAGGCCGTAAATCCGGGCAAATTCCTCGACCAGATCGATCTCGCGCTCGAGATCCTGGCGGAAGGTCGGCACGCTGACCAGGCAGGCGTCCGCGCCGTTTTCGCTCGCGCCCAGCCCCAGCGACGCGAACACCCGGCGCATATCCGCAGCGGCCGCCTGCAGGCCGATCACTTCGTTGACCTTCGAGTAGCGGCAGGGAATCGCGCGCGACGCGCGCGGCGTCGGATACACATCGATCACGCCCGGCGCCGCCGTGGCGCCGGCCAGTTGGGCCATGAGCTGGGCGGCGCGACGGCTCGCCCATTCCACGCCGCCGATGTCCACCCCGCGCTCGAACCGATAGGACGACTCCGTGCTCAGCCCCAGCTTGCGGGACGTCGCCCGGATGTCCGCCGGTTTGAAGCAGGCGCTCTCCAGCAAAACCGTATGGGTCACGTCGCGGATTTCGCTGCCCGCTCCACCCATCACGCCGGCCACCGCCACCGGCTTTTTCGCATCGGCAATGACCAGCATGCTTTCCGAAATCGGCCGCTCGATGTTGTCCAGCGTAGCCATTTTTTCGCCAGGCCTGACGCGGCGCACGACGATACGGCCTTCCTCCAGCAATTCCTGGTCGAACGCATGCAGCGGCTGTCCGCATTCCAGCATGACGTAATTGGTGATATCCACCACGTTGTTGATCGCGCGGATTCCGGCCGCTTCCAGCCGCCGCTTCATCCAGTCCGGCGACGGGCCGATTTTCACGCCGGTCATGATCCGGGCGGTATATCTCGGGCAACCATCGGCATCCTGCACCTCCACCCGCGTCAGTTCGCCGGCCGGGCGGCCGAATTCGGCCAGCGCAAGGGCCGGGATTTTCAGCGTCGTTCCATACATCGCCGCCACCTCGCGCGCCAGGCCGATGATGCTCAGGCAATCCGGGCGGTTGGGCGTGATCTCCAAATCCAGGACCGTCTCGGGCGGGCCCAGCACTTCCGACAGCGGAGTTCCCGGCGCCCATTGGGCCTCGAGTTCCAACAAGCCGGCGTGGTCGGTCGAGAGGCCCAGTTCGTCTTCCGCGCAAAGCATCCCCTCGGATTCCACGCCGCGAATTTTCGCCTTCTTGAGTTTCAAGCCATTGGGCAGGGTGACGCCCACCTGCGCGAACGGATACTTCCCGCCCGCCTTCACGTTGGGCGCGCCGCACACGACGACCATTTGGCCGGCGCCCGGGTTGACCGTGCAAAGCGTCAGTTTGTCGGCATTGGGATGGCGCTCCACCTTCAACACTTCCGCCACGACGACCCCTTCATAGGTGGAGCCGATGGTTTCAATGGCCTCCACTTCCGTTCCGGAAAAAGTCAGCTTATCCGCCAACCCCTTCGGCGTATCGTTAAACTCCACATAGTCCTTCAGCCAACTGATCGGTAAGCGCATAATTCACTCTCTGTTTTATTAATGAAAACACAACACCACGGAGTTAAGAAAAAGATTTTTAGCCACAAAGATCACAGAGAACACAAAGAAAGAATTCCCTCTTTTCTATGTGTTCTCTGTGATCTTTGCGGCTCACTTTTTTGTCTTATTCTTTGTGGTTAATACTGCCCTAAAAATCGCACATCGTTCTCGTAAAGCAGCCGGATGTCCGGAATGCCGAACAGGATCATCGCGATGCGTTCGACGCCCATGCCGAAGGCGTAGCCCATGACTTCGTTCGGGTTGTAGCCGACGTTGCTCAAGACCTTCGGATTGACCATGCCCGCGCCGGAAATTTCGATCCAGCCGCTGTGTTTGCAGACCCGGCAGCCTTTGCCTCCGCACACATGGCAGGAAAAATCGTACTCCACGCTCGGCTCCGTGAACGGGAAGAAGTGCGGACGAAAACGAATCTGCACGTTCTCGCCCATCATCTGGCGGGCAAAATAGGTCAGGTCGCCCTTGAGATCGGCCATGGACACCTGGCGGTCGATGTAGAGACCTTCAATCTGGTGGAAGTTTGCGCTGTGCGTCGCGTCGGTCGCATCGCGCCGGTAGCACCGCCCGGGAGCTATGATCCGGACGGGCGGCTTCTGATTTTCCATGACGCGAATCTGCACCGGCGAAGTCTGCGTGCGCAGCAACAGCCCGGACGCCAGGTAAAACGTATCCTTCGGATCGCGCGACGGATGTTCCTGCGGCGTGTTCAAGGCGTCGAAGTTGTGATGTTCCGTCTCGATATCCGGTCCATCGGCAACGGTAAAGCCCATCGTGCTAAAGATGGACGTGGCCCGTTCGATAATCTGCGTGACCGGATGCCGCGAGCCCAGCGTGCGCCAACGTCCCGGCAAGGTCGTATCGAAGGCCTTCGCCTTCTGCGCGCCCGAAGCCGTCTCCAACGCCTCGCGGCGGCTGTCGATCGCGGCTTGCAGCTCGTTTTTCAGTTCGTTGGCCAGCCGCCCGACTTCCGGACGATCCGCCGGAGCGACGTCCTTCAGCCCCTTCATGATTTCCGGCAACAGCCCGTTGCGGCCCAAATACTTGATGCGCACCGCCTCCAGGTCCGACGGCGCCGCCGCCGACGCCGCCTCGCCGACAGCCTTTTGCTTCAAATCCACCAAATCCTGTGCTTTCATAAACTCCCGTTTTCCAATCCTTGGAAAAGTTTTCCTCTCTTTTTCCAAGGATTGGAAAAATCATCGCAAATTTTTCCAACGATTGGAAAAAAAATCTTTGGATTTCCTTGGGCTGGGGGCGCATGCCGATGGGATCGCCCAACGATCCTATTTCTTCGAGGGCT
The DNA here is from genome assembly GCA_001804865.1 of Lentisphaerae bacterium GWF2_57_35. Taxonomy (GTDB): domain Bacteria; phylum Verrucomicrobiota; class Kiritimatiellia; order CAIQIC01; family GWF2-57-35; genus GWF2-57-35. The sequence continues at coordinate 1,059 of MHBK01000021.1, read as the reverse complement.
CTTTCCATGCAGCATCGCCTCCGGGTATGTATTCGCTTAATCGCAATATGAAGCATTCCGATAGAGGTACAAAGCTCTCGGAGCCTTGCCGAAAGCTAAATAAAGAAAGATCAACATGCTGAAAAATCTAAAGCTAAGCGTCAAATTGATTGGGGGCTTTTTGCTGGTGGTCCTGTTCATAGCCGGACTTATCGGCCTCACCAGCTACCAGTTGACGCAGTTAGGAAAACTACAGAATCAGGGCGCCGAGCGGGCTGCCGCTGCGATTAGAGCCGAAGAAGCGGCGGGCATGTCCGTTAAAATATATCAGATCGTTGCCGATGGCATCATCAACAGGGACATGAAAGACACAAAGCAGAAATGGGCCGCCATCGAAAAAGAGATGCGAGAGGATCTCGCCGCCGTCGAAAGCATGATCGTTACGGCTGAGGAGAAGGATTGGCTGGCTAAATCGAAATTCGCGCACGACAAACTGATTCAGTTGGTGGAGAAAGAACTCTTTCCGACGCTGGAAAAAACAGCGGAACTCACCGCCGAGATCAAAGCCTATGACGGAAAGATCGATGAATTGGTCGCCGCGATAAGGGATGCCCTGACCCGAACGGCAACCAGTATCCAAAAAGAAAGCGCGTCCGCGGACGAAGAATATGATGCCACCCAAAAACAAACCTTCACGATCAATTTGATCGTTGGCTTCATTATTGCCGGGTTGGCTTTGTCGTTGGGCATCGGCCTAACCCGCTCCATCACCCGGCCCATTCAACACGTGATCGACGGGCTGTCCGCCGGCTCCGAGCAGGTCACCTCCGCCTCCAGCCAGGTCTCCAGCGCCAGCCAGCAGCTCGCACAAGGCGCCAGTGAACAGGCCTCGAGCCTGGAGGAAACCTCCGCCTCGCTGGAAGAGATGGCCTCCATGACCCGGCAGAACGCCGACAACGCCACGCAGGCCAACAACATCGCCAGGGAGGCCAGTTCCCTGGCCGTCGGCGGCGTCGAGGCCATGACGCGCATGATCGGGGCCATCGACAAGATCAAGAAGTCCTCCGACGAAACGGCCAA
>MHBK01000020.1 GCA_001804865.1 Lentisphaerae bacterium GWF2_57_35 | reverse complement strand
AAACAGGAACGCTGGTCGTGTCGAAGGGCGCCGCGAGCGTCTATCTGCAAAACCTCTCTCAAGTCTACGACGGCTCGGCGAAGAGCGTCACGGCAACGACCATGCCCGCGGGGCTGACGGTCGAGTTCACTTACGCCGGCAACGCCTGGGCTCCGACCAACGCGGGAACCTACGCCGTGACCGGCACAGTGAACGACGCAAGCTGGCAAGGCGATTCAAATGACGTTTTGACAATCAATCAAGCGAGCCAGACGATCAGCTTCCCGGCCATTCCCGATCAATTAGCCACAAATACGGTAGGTCTGGCGGCTACGGCGACAAGTGGGTTTACTGTGGCCTTCGTGGTTGGATCAGGGCCGGCTGTAATTAGCGACGGAACAAATCTGTCTTTTACAAGTACCGGTTCGGTCTCCGTGGTGGCGTCGCAGGCAGGCGATGCGAATTGGAACCCGGCGCCGGATGTGACCAATGCGTTCATGGTTCATGCTATTCCTGCCGTGGGGCCTGTTACCCTGCAACGAGCCACCAATCAGATTATGAAAGTCACGGATCTCATGCTCTTAACCAATTCGGTAGATCCGGAAAACTCCGCCTTGTCCGTGGTTTGGGTTTCCCCTTCATCGACCAATGGAGGGACGGTGATTCTTAATGGGCGTTGGATTACTTACACGCCGCCGGCGGGCGATGACTCTGCCGACTATTTCCAGTTCCGCGTACGCAATGTCTATGGAGGAGTGGGCGAAGGGCGTGTGTCGGTTCTTGTATTTAGTCCTTCCAGCGAGGAGCCCACAAAGAATATTGTCAGCGTGACGCCGTCGGGTTCCGATATTCTGGTGCGGTTTGTGGGCATTCCAGGCCGCAACTACAACGTGCAGGCGACAACGAATTTGGTCGTGCCGAGCTGGAGCCACATCGGCACGTGCGCCATCGGCGGGCAGGGTTATGTGATCTTTACCGATACCAATCCGCCCGTGTCGCGATATTATCGGACGACGCGGCCAGAATGAGGAGAATGAGATAATCCTATGAGAACAATTTTTCTGCGATCCTTGTGCTTCATCTTCTTGTCGGTTTCCGTGTCTCAGGCGGACTGGGTGGCGTTCACCAATCTTAATCTGGCGATTCCGGACAACGACGAGATGGGCGTCCAGAATACGCAATCGCTGAATGGCTATCTCAACGCGATCGATACGATCGAAGTCAGCCTGCGGCTTTCGGCGGCGCCGGCCGATTTGGCGTACAACGGGGATTTTTATATAACGCTCCAACATGACAGCGGTTTTTCCGTGCTCTTGAACCGGGTCGGACGGACGGCGGGCGAATCCTTGGGCTATGACAACAACGGTTTCGACATCACCTTCAGTCTGGCCGCGAGCGATCTGCATCTCTACCAGACCTTTTCTCCCAGCTATGACGGAAATGGGCGCTTGATTGGCAACTGGGGCGCCGACGGCCGCAACGTGGACCCGGCGACGGTGCTCGATACCGATGCAAGGACGGCGGGACTCGACTCCTTTTCCGGCGTCAACCCCAACGGCAACTGGACGCTCTTTGTGGCCGACCTCAACCTCAACGGCAATGCGCAGCTCGATCAGTGGGGCCTGAACATTACCGTTATCCCCGAGCCGGCAACCTTCGGCCTGCTGATGCTGGGTTGTCTCCTGCTCCTGCGCCGGCGCTCATGACCTAAATCAGACGGTCGGAAGCGGCTGTGAAGGCGGCCCGGCTTTTTCGAAGACGGGTTGACCGCGCGGGGCGGTTGAAGCCGGTCCGGCATGAGCGATGGCGATGAACTCATGGCCGGCTTTCTTGGCCTTCCTCGACACGCGGCCATTGCATGTTGTTTTCGTACCAGCGCACACTGAGGGTAAATCTCTTTTCGCTGACCCGCCGCCGTCGGACGTTTCCAGGCCGAAGGCGTTGCAGTCGACGAAGCCAAACACCGTTTTCCATGTCAAACCAGTTATCCCGTTGCGCGCCGGACTGTTGTAAGCCCTGCCTTGAGGAATCACGACGATGCGGAAATGCGCGTCCATACCTATGTTTTCGATTTGGGAGCCGATCGCGATTACTCCAATCCCAGTGTTCGCGCAGACATTTCGTTTCTTGCCGATTTATGCGTTCGCGACGAGTTTGGAGGAGGGACCTTGCCTGCCAGGATCGAAATGCGGGTGGTGGACAAAAACAACGCCTATGCCCAAATAGTGAGCACGTACTCGGGCGGGGGTTCGTATCAGACTTTTGGGGGGACGCTTAACCAGTTCGTCTCGTCCGGAATCGATTGGACGCACGTTCGCTATCTTCACATCAATGTATGCTATGAGAGGGAGGCCAGCATCTATTGCACCTTTTTCGACCATGTGCGGTTCACGGGAACGCCTGAAATACCGGGCGCCGCCGGCCAGACCAACGGGATTTATCTGAGCAACAACGATTCCCCGCCGGGCCCGCCGGTATCGGATTTGGTCGTGCTGGGCTCCAACGGCGTCGAGATTGCCGGCGGCGATTCGCCCCAGACGGCCAAGGGCACAAAATTTTTCCCCTCGGCGCTCGGAGTCTCCGTTACCAACACGTTTAGCATCCTGAACAACGGCACGGCGGATTTGCATATGATGAGCCATACGAATCTTGGGGTTGGGATGCCAACCAATCTTTCCGTCGCCGTGCATGCCTTGGCAAGGGGACCGAACGGCGAACTTTATGCAGGAGGCTTTTTTACCAATGCCGGCGGCGTAAGCGCGCGGCAAATAGCCCGATCGGCGAATCGGATGGCCAAATGGGTGCACACCTACGTAATGGCTTCCGGCGTCCAACCGCCATCCGGCTCCTGGACGGGCGGCTATCCGGTGGTCGTCACCGGAATCAACCTGGGCAACGGCTCGGACATTACCAACGTGACGCTGTGCGGAGCGAATGTGTCGGGCATCGTCAGCCAAAGCGCGACGCAAGTGGTGGTGGCAGCCGGCGGCGCTGACGTCAGTCACGTTGGCCTCGGCGACGTACGCGTATATTCGACCAGTTTCGGCGAGACGGTTGAAGCGGACGCTTTTAGTTATGAGGCTCTGCTCTACACCCTGACCATTGAATCGGCGTATGGGGCCTGCAGGCCGGTTGGTTCTCCAACGGAGCGGTCGTTGCGATCGCTGCGACGGCGGATTCGTACTATCGCTTCACGAACTGGACGGGAAGCGTGGAGTCGTCAGCCAATCCGCTGAACCTGTCGATGGACGCGCCGAAGTGGGTGACGGCTCGTTTTGCCGCCACAATGTCCACCAGCGCGCCGGCGCCCGTGCCGATATGGTGGCTGGCGAAGCATGGATTGACCAACTTCGAACAAGACGCCTCGGTCGACAGCGACGGTCAGTTCAATTGGGAGGAGTACATCGCCGCCGGAACGGATCCGACCAATCCGGCTTCCTTCTTCCACACCCGGGTCGGACAAGGGAGCCTGTTGCTCTCCTGGCCGAGCGCTACGGGACGAGTCTATGACGTGCAGCAAACCCTGGCGGTGGAGCCTGGAGCCTGGAGCGCGGTTCCGACGTGGACCAACCTGTCCGCGACGCCGCCAATGAACAGTGTCGTCCATCCCACCTCGGCCATGACGAATGCCGCGCGGTTCTACCGCACGGTGGGGCGCATGGCGGACGATTAAGCCGTTTATTTCCGTAGAAGGCCGACTCTGTACGTTCGCTCGCCGCAACAGCGGACGGCGACGGAGCGCCGTCCCTACCATTCTTTGCCCTGGGTAGGGCGCTCACTCCGCTGAGCGCCTCCGTTTTCCCATATCTGCGGTCGTGTCGGGATGCGCTCCCTGAGGGGTGCATCTTCACTGCCCCTCCTCAACGTCTGGCACTGGAAAGAAACCACCGGCTTACGCCGGCAGCTACGTAGCCGCGTCCGTAAGGACGTGGATTCTTATTCTTATGCGCGGAGGCAGTCAAGATGCCCCCCCCCCCCGGAGGGGCTGGTCATTTTATTGTTGAGTATCTTCGGGATAAAAAGTCATAAATAGAACTCTTCAGAAAATATGGAGTTATAAGTACATGACAAAAATCGGCACGCCTCTATCTGTCAACGCGGTGAAGGTGCTTCTGTGCGGTTCAGGAGAATTGGGAAAAGAAGTCGTCATAGAATTTCAACGTCTTGGGGTCGAGGTCATCGCCGTCGATCGTTACCCGAACGCGCCGGCCATGCAGGTGGCTCATCGAAGCTATGTCATTTCGATGCTCGATCCCAGGGCCTTGCGCGAAGTGATTGAAAAAGAACGTCCTCACTTTATCGTGCCGGAAGTGGAAGCGATTTCCACGGATACCTTGGTGGCGTTGGAAAAAGAAGGCTACACCGTCATCCCCTCCGCCAAGGCGACCAAACTGACCATGGATCGCGAAGGCATACGCCGGCTGGCCGCTGAAGAGCTGAAGCTTTTGACGTCTCCCTATCGTTTTGCGGCGAATGTGGAAGACTTCAAAAAGGCTGTCGCCGAAATCGGAATGCCCTGTGTGGTAAAACCGACCATGAGTTCCTCCGGCAAAGGCCAAAGTGTAATCAAGACCGAAGCCGACATTGAAAAAGCATGGAAATATGCCAAGGACGGAGCGCGTGGCGGATCGGACCGGGTGATTGTCGAAGGGTTTGTGGATTTCGATTATGAAATCACGTTGCTCACGATCAAACACAAGGATGGCGTCTCTTTTTGCGAGCCCATTGGCCATCGTCAGGAAAAGGGCGATTATCGGGAATCCTGGCAGCCCCAGCCCATGCCGCAACAAGCGTTGGATGCCGCTAAAAAAATGGCGGCGCAAGTGACCGGAGCCCTCGGCGGGCGCGGCATCTTCGGCGTGGAATTTTTCGTTAAAGGCGACGACGTCTATTTCAGCGAACTTTCGCCGCGCCCGCACGACACCGGCATGGTAACGATGATTTCGCAGGATCTGTCCGAATTCGCGCTCCATACCCGGGCGATTCTTGGGTTGCCCATTCCCAACATCAAACAGCACGGCCCCTCGGCTTCGGCGGTCATTTTGGTGGAAGGGCACTCCGCTCAAGTGGAGTTCGGCAATCTTTACGAAGCGCTGCAAGAACCCGATACGCAGCTCCGTCTTTTTGGAAAGCCTGAAGTCCAGGGCGAACGCCGGATGGGTGTGGCCCTGGCCCGAGGCGAAACCATCGAACAGGCTCTTCAAAAGGCCAAAGACGCAGCGAAGCGCGTGACCATTAATCTTTGACCGCTCTGCACGTGTGCCGGAACCCCTTTTGCCCCTGTAGTCTTTGGAGCCGGGCGGGGTGTGAAAGGCGAGGGAGGATAGAGCTTCAGCGCAAGTCCCGCTTGGCGCATGGGGCAAAACGGGGCCGATCTGAATCGGCCCAACCCCATGCGCCCAGCACAGCACCCCCATGCCGCCGAAGGCGGACATGGGGTTTCATTGCGGTAGTGGATATTTCTTAATGGAGCAGGGGCGACCTCGCCTGTCTTTTATACACAGATTTAAGGCGGCCTTTTTCTGCAAGGCCTTCGGCTGAAACCATTCTGGTGAAACAACAGGCGGCTCGGCTTCTTCCTTCTTTGTTTCACTGCAGATGCCTTCCCGTAGGAGCCGCAATCCTTTGCGGCGATTTATGTTTAGTCGAACGCCAGGTTCAAAACAACGATCTCTAAGATTTTGGAGGGTTCCGCTCTGTCGGAACCTTCTTCCGAAAGAAAAAATTGCGTAAAAACGACAGGCTTCTCTCCGGCGACGAAGAATGCTTTTCGGAAAGAAGGCACGAACTTGTCGGTGTCCACGACTAGGTTTGTCAATTGGCAAAGATAGACAAACCGTGTGGTTCAAAACTGTTTTTGCTGGATGGAGTCCCCTCAACCATATGCAAGGAAAGATCACAAAAATGAATATAAGATCAAGGATTTGGAGCAAGGGCTGTCTGATGGCCGGTGCATGCGCGCTCGGATGCGCTCTCAACGTTTGGGCCAAGCCCGATTTTGTCGTGACCGACATAAAAATTGGGAACATTGCGCGAGTCCCAAATTACCCAGAAATGTCGTGGATCAATATGCTGGCCGTATACGCGCCTGTTGAGGGCGGCGTGTTCCAGATCAAGTCAACGCATCTCAATCCATACAAAACAGTATATCCCTACAAAACAGTGTATGACGATTATTCCTATCGCGTGCTGGTCACGGTAAAAAACGTGGGCGATGTTGCTGGAGAAGGGCTGCTGGCGTTCTATAATCGCAGCAAGGGGACGATTAATCCCCTGCTTCCCGCCGCAAATCGCTCGGTTCTGCGCATGTCTGCTTTGCAACCGGGCGAATCGATGATCTTTGAACTGCCTTTCGATCAACCCGAATTAAAAGGCTTCTATCATTGTTCCGCGTTCGCCGATATCGATCAGGAAGTGGACGAGATCAGCGAGCATAATAATGGGAAGCACGCAGGCTATGAAGTTTTCGATCAAGTGGCCGAGCTTGAAATTGAGACCACCCCAAATTTGTACAACGTTAAAATTGGACAGCCTCTCGTGATCGGAGTGAAGATTTTGAATCTTGGCTCCGTCCCCGTCCCGGCCAACAAAGTGCAAGTTTCGTTGTATTGGTTTGATGATTGGAAGACCTTTTTCCCAGCAACCTCCGAGTCGCAATTGCTTAAGTGTCCTTCCGTAAAACCGCCCGTGCTGGCCACGACCACCTTGACGACATCCCTTCAAGGCGGGAGCAGCGCCGTGGCCGTGTTGATGATTCCGGGAGTAAACTTCACCCAAGCCGGCTCCTTTCCTATGAAAGCAGTCGTTAACTACAACTTTGGAGTCTGCGAGGGGACGTACACGAATAATGCGGACAGCGCGAATGTTGTCGTCCAGGTTCCATAGGCAGGGACGATGATGGATGAGGGCATGCTCGCGATAAACGCCCCGGCTCGTTAAGCAACGACGCTTCTCGTCGACAAGTCGTATTGCGGGAACAGCTTGCGCGTAAATATGACTGTTTTTAGCACCTTGCGGTCGTTTTTCGGTGCTATTTTTGGCCTGTACCCTTTGTATTTGCACGTACGCCGGGACCGGCATTTTTGTGCCTCTGTATTATGGCTTTGCTTAATCCGCCGGAATTTCTATAAACTCCCTCGCCCAAGGACGGCTTCTGAATCCATTCGTTAAGAGTGAACAAGGGAATGAATGATCATCGCCAGGCTCGATTTAGCGATTTTCTCCATCGTTGGCTCGTCCCATTCGTGCTGATCTTCATCGTCGTCAGCGCTTCTGGGGATACTCACTATGCATGGACGAACCATCCGACGGCAACATGAGCGCATCTTTTCCCATAAGGCCCCGCCGCAAAAATCTCCGCATGCAGGGATGGAATTTCACCAGCCCTGGCTGGTATTTCATCACGATTTGCACGAAAAATATGAAGCCCGCTTTTGGAACCGTCGTGAAGGGGCGGATGGCATTGAACGCGGCGGGAAAGATGGCCGGCCAATGTTGGCGCGAAATTCCGGCCCATTTTCCTCGTGCGGTCGTGGACGAATACGTGGTGATGCCGAACCATGTGCATGGGTTGTTGCGGCTCCTTGATAGGGACGCGGCATGCCGTGGTCCTATGGAATTTGAAGCGTTTGGGAAGCCGGTTGCGGGGTCCGTGCCGACGATCGTCCGGTCGTACAAGGCCGCGGTGACGAAGGCGCTGGGCGAAAAAATCTGGCAGGGACGGTTCTACGAGGTGCGGGCGCGCGACGATGCGGCGCGCGCCAACATTCGCAACTACATCCGCCATAACCCGGAAAATTACGATGCGGTGATGAATGGCGGCAAGCCGCAATATCTGGGTAACCGGGCGCTCCTGGACAGGCCGAAGCTGGGTTTTCTGGCCTCGCGCGGGTCATCGGACCTGCATGGCACGTTGCCGGTCAAACCGGGAGAAGTGATCGTTTCAGGTTTTTTATCGCCCATGGAACGCGCGGTGTTCGCGGCGGGGTTGCGGCACAAATGGCCCATGGTTTGGGTGAAGCCTTGGGGTTTGGACGTCCAGAGCAACACGGCATGCCGTGTTGCTATTGAGGAAGGGTTGTTGCTGGTGGTTTCGCCGTTTGATTCCGGCGTCGAGGCGCCGAGCGAACGCCGGGCGGCTTGGTGCAATCAATATGTGTTGGCGCATTGCGACCGGGTGGTCATTGGCCATCTCAACCCGGATGGGATGCTTGCTTGCATCTTGGCTGAGATCGATCCGGAAAAGGAGATCGTGCGCCTGCCTGGGGGCAGGCCGGCTCCAAAAAAAGAGCCGCCGGCGTAAGCCGGTGGTCCGGGTCATCAATACGCGTTTTCGCGGCTGAAAAAAGTCTGGACCAGGATTTTGAAGTCGAGCGACAACGACCAGTTTTCCAGGTAGTACAAGTCGTACTTGATGCGTTCGGCGATGCTGGTGTTGCCGCGGAGGCCGTTGATTTGCGCCCAGCCGGTTATGCCGGGTTTGGAGGCGTGCCGCCACATGTAGCGGCCGACGTCTTCCTTGAACTGCTCGACAAAATGCGGTCGTTCGGGACGGGGGCCGACCATGCTCATGTCGCCTTTAAAGACGTTCCAGAACTGCGGCAGCTCGTCCAGGTTGTGTCGGCGCAGGAAGGCTCCGACGCCGGTTCGGCGGGGATCGTCCGCGACCGCCCAGCGCGGGCCGGTGTCGTCTTCCGCTCCGTCCTTCATGGTGCGCAGCTTGTAGATCACGAATTCCCGGCCGCCTTCGCCGCAGCGGACCTGCCGGTAAAAAACCGGACCGGGCGACGTGCGTTTGATCAGGAGGGCCGCGATGGCCACGATGGGGGCCGAAATAAGCAAGCCGACCGCAGAACCCACCACGTCCTCCAGGCGCTTGAGGAGGCGGTTCCAGAAATAATCCATCGGCCACTTGCTGACGCCCAGCAGGGGCACGTCGCCGACGTGCCGCACGCTGACCTTGCTGGTCAGCACGCCGAACAAGTCGGGCACCATCAGGAAGGGAATCAGGCCCCGCTCGCAAAACAGGATGATCTGGACCATGCGGGAATGCGAGATGGAGGTGTCGGCCAGGATCACTTGGTCAATTTCCTTGTTTTCGATCAGCGCCTCCAGGTCGTCCGATTTGCCGCGGATCAAATCCTGGGCAATGGCCGGATCGATGCCGGTGTTCGGCGTGCGCAGGAAGGCGACGACCCGGGAACGCAGGCGCGGCTCCTTTTCGATCACGTGGCGCAGATGCGCGGCCACTTCGTCGGTGCCGATGATGGCGATCCGGTTGACCAGCGTGCGCCGCCGGGCCAGATAAATCTCGGCCCGAAAAAGAATATATCGCTCAAGGACCACGAGGATGGCAATCGTGAAAAACGACATGCCGGCCGTTACACGGGAAAAGGGCGGCTCGGTGCGGATGATGAAGGCCAGGGCCGTGGCCAGTAGGATGCCCCAGCCGGTGGCGCGCACGAGGCGCGGCAGTTTGTCGCCAAACGAGCCCGTTTGCGGCCGCACATACAAGCCCAGCGAACGATAGATAAACAGGAACAGCAGCGTAATGACGCCGGCGCCGTAAACATAAAGAATATAAGGCGGGAGCGTCTCGTGCTTCAGCGGGATCCAGCCCGAATAAAAGCGGACCCAAACCGCCAGCATAAATCCGCCGTAAATAGCGGCTGCATCGGCGATAACCCCCCATAGGCTGGAAAATACATCAAACGTATCTTTTGTTCGCATGCCCGGCAGAGTACAAAAAATCGGCCCCGGTTACAAGCCGCCGCGCCGGACGGGTTTTCCAATCGTTGGAAAAAACCGTTAAAACTTTTCCAATCATTGGAAAAATGGGCTAAATTTTTTCCAATGCTTGGAAAAACGAGGGAGGCGGACATGGTCAAAGTTTTAGTGCCCATTGCGAACGGAAGCGAAGAGATGGAAGCGGTTATCGTCATCGACGTATTGCGGCGAGCGCAGTGGGAAGTGACCTGCGTCGGGCTGGACGAGCGCCCAATCAAAGCCTCGCGGGGCGTCGTGATCGTTCCGGATGCCGCTTGGAATTCACTGGATACGGCGGCCTACGATATGATCGTGATTCCCGGCGGCAACGAAGGGGCGCGGAATCTGCGCGGCGATCCGCGAGTCCTGAAGACCGTGCGCGACTTCTTCGAGGCGGGCAAGGTGGTGGCGGCGATCTGCGCGGGGCCGCTGGTCTTGCAGGAAGCCGGCATCTTGAAAGACCGAAAAATGACCTGCCATCCCAACGTCGTCTCCGAATTGACGGCGACCCGGCGGCTGGAAGAAAAGGTGGTGGTGGATGGCCATTTGGTCACCAGTCAGGGGCCCGGCACGGCCTTTCAATTCGCGTTGACGCTCGTCGCCATGAAAGACGGACAGGAGAAGGCGGACGCCCTGGCCAAGGCGATGGTGTTGTAAGGCAGGTTTTTAGACGACAAAAAACGCTTGTAATATGAGAAAATAGGACCACAATGCTCCCGAAATGTCGGTAATGGGCTGGTCAAGAGACATACGCTTTAACAAAGGAGGCTCCCATGGCTATGACCAAATCGCAGATTCAGGCGGTGTTGGCGGATAAGACGGGATTGAGCAAGAAGCAGGTAGGTTCGTTTTTCGATGAATTGGCCGCGTTGGCTTACGGCGAAGCTAAGAATAGTTTTACCGTTCCCGGGCTCGGCAAGCTGGTGTTGGTTGAGCGCAAGGCGCGTACCGGCCGCAATCCGGCCACGGGCCAGGAAATTCAGATTCCGGCCAAGAAGGTCGTGAAATTCCGTATCGCCAAGGTCGCCAAGGATGCGATCCTGGGCTGATCCACAAGCGTATTGAAACTTAAAAAGACAAGGGACGGCTTCGGCCGTCCCTTTTTGTTGTTTGTGAAGAGCAAGAAAGTTGGAAAGTAAGAAAACATCGAACAATCAACATCGAACACCGAACTTCGAACTGAATAAGGAATTTTTCAATTCCACATTGGATGTTCGAAGTTCGATGTTGGTTGTTCGATGTTTCCCCGCTTCTTGCTTCGCGCTATCGTTCCACCGGGTTTTTTTGTTTTCCCAGCCCTTGAATCTCGGCTTCGATCGTGTCTTTGGGGTGGAGCAAAACGGGCGGTTTTCGGGCGGAGCCGATGCCGCCGGGGGTGCCGGTGGCGATAAGGTCGCCGGCGCGGAGCGTCATGGTCCGGGTCAAATGGCTGACGATGTAAGGGATGGTGAAGATCATGTGATCCGTCGAACTTTGCTGGAGGACGGCGTCGTTGATTTTCGATTGGAGCGTCCAGTGGGCCGGATTTCCGGTTTCGTCGCGGGTGACCAGAAAGGGGCCGAGCGGGCAGAAGGTGTCGACGCCTTTGCCGCGGAACCATTGCTTGCTGTCGCGCTGGGCGTCGCGGTCGGTGATGTCGTTTAGAATCGTGAAGCCCGCGACATAATTCATGGCGTCGGCTACCGGGACATTCTTCGCGGTTTTGCCGATGACGACGGCCAATTCCACTTCTCCGTCGACGCGTTGGGATTCGGGCGGCAGGCGTACCGGATCGAAGGGGCCAATGATGGCCGAGGGCGCTTTGGAAAAGTAAATGGGAGTGGTGGGCACTTCGGCGTCGAATTCCATCGCGTGGTCGGCGTAGTTCTTGCCGAGGCAGACAATTTTTTCAGGCCGCGCGACCGGCGGACCGAGACGAACTCCGTCGGCCGGGATCAGTTTGCGTCCTTTTTCCTTTAAGAGTTGTTCGAGCCGTTGCAGGCCCCAATGGGTAAAAAATGGTTCGTTGTAATCTTCGATATCGAAGGCCAGAGCCCGGACATCGAGAATGGAGGCTTGGCCGGGGCCGGGCGTGTTGTCGAGCCAGACGCCGGGTTGTTCTTTGCCGACCGGTCCGAAGCGTACGAGTTTCATGAATAAGCTCCTTTATCTGGTAAACGCCTTTGACGTCGCCTGGCCGTCGGGACCCAGGGCCATCCGCAGGTGCCCGCATTGGGTCAGCACTTCGTCGGCGGTTTTGAAATGGCATTTGGCGGCTTCCAATAACACTTGCGGGCCGTGCTTCTTGATCAGCTCGCAGGCGGCGGCCTTGACTTGGACGGAGGCGCCTTTGGGAATCGTCATGCCGTATTTTTCGCCCATCTTGCGCAAGGCGTCGAGGAAGCCGGCGCGCGCCAGCACGGACGCGGCGGCGACGGCCATGTCGGATTCCGCCTTGTGCCGCTGTTCCAGTTTGATGCTGCGGCCCTTTTGCAGCAGCGCCCGCTGGATTTGATGCGTCGGGCCGAACTGATCCGACAACGCGCGCGGACAATCGGGCACTTTTTCCAATAAATTCTCGATGGCGCGCGCATGACCCCAGGCGAGGATCGTATTCACGCTGCGCATCTTGGCATATAAGCGGTTGTAGGCGGTCGGGCCGACGGTTACGAGGGCGAATCTCGCTCCGAGCAATTTGCGAATATCGCGGGCCATCTCCTCCGCCTTGCGGTCGCTGGTGATCGTTTTGCTGTCGCGGACGTTCATTTCGCGGAGCGCGTGGACCAGCGTTTCGTCGACGTAGGCCGCCGCAATCACCATAGGGCCGAAGAAATCGCCCTTGCCGCTTTCGTCGATGCCCATGTGCGGTTGGTTGGCCTCCGGATTCAGCACGTCCTCGTAGCCCAGCCGGACTTCTCCGAGCACCTGCGGCTCCAAGTTAAACGTAATCCATTCCTCCGCGCCGCGGCCTTGCACCAGGCATTTTCCGCTTTTATACAGCGAGATATTGCAGTCCGGGCCTTCGGCCGCGATCAGCGTGTGTTCGACCGTCAAGGGCCGGTAGTTGCCGGTGCGCAGCAGGTTAATCAACGCCTTTTGTTGCGTTTCATCCAGTTTAAAGGTATAAGACGTCCGTTTAATCATGGCCCCGCACACTAGCAGAACCTGCGGGGCGTGACAATAGGAGGAGTAAAGGGAATGGAATCCATGCGATTCCGGAGGGGGTTGAAAAACCTTGTAAGTATAGATTGACAGGCCGTGCGGCCTTCGCTATGTTCTGCCCCTCGACATTAGAAAAGGCGTAAATTTATGAAGACAACGTTACCAGTAGAGTCGGAAATCAAGCGGGCTTGGCATCTGATCGATGCAACAGACAAGCCGGCAGGGCGGTTGGCGGTTCAGATTGCCGAACTGCTTCGTGGAAAAGGCAAAATCGACTATGCTCCGCATATCGACATGGGAGATTTTGTCGTTGTTATCAATGCGTCCAAGGTCAAGCTGACGGGCAATAAAGAAGAAGGCAAACTCTATCAAACCTATTCCGGCTTTGCCGGCGGTTTGAAGAAGGTCAAGGCCGGCGCCGTGCGCAGCAGGAACCCCGCTTACATTATTACTCATGCCGTCAAGGACATGTTGCCTAAGAACCATATGAGTCGTATCGTATTCGAACGGCTCAAAGTCTATGCAGGCACAGATCATCCGCATACGGCCCAGAAACCGCAGGTCGTGGCAGTCTAAGGTTATAACCGGAGGAAGTATCGTGGCACAGAAAGTGGCAGAGTATCGGGCAACAGGCCGGCGGAAAACATCCACCGCTCGGGTCCGGTTGGCTCATGGCGTGGGCAAAGTTAGTGTGAACGGTCGGGAATTCAAGGATTACTTCACGACCGAGGCGCTTCGGACCTATATCGAGCAGCCGTTCCAGGCAACAGACACCCTCAAGCGATATGATGTCATTGCCATTCTTAATGGCGGCGGCATTAACGGCCAGGCCGGCGCGTTGAGACATGGCATTTCCCGCGCGTTGATCAGCGCGGATGCCGCTTTGAGAGCCGCTCTCAAGGCCGGCGGCTTCCTTACGCGCGATCCGCGTATGAAGGAACGTAAGAAATACGGACAGCCGGGCGCCAGAAAACGATTCCAGTTCTCCAAGCGATAAAAATTTCTGGTTGGTTCAATCGAAGAAACCCCGAATGTACGTACGTTCGGGGTTTTTTTCTTTTATATTCCCCTATATACATAGGGGTTTTAGGTAGTTGCCGCGCCTCGGCGGGGGCGGGTTTAGTTCAAAAGGATGGTCGGAATGAAGACAAATAAAATCAAGATCAGCGATACGATAGCGTTGCCCCGGGGATTCAAGGCGGCCGGCGTGGTGGCCGGGCTCAAGAAGAACGGCCAGCCGGACATGGCGATGATTTTCTCGGAAGTGCCGGCGGTGGCGGCGGGTACGTTCACGACCAATCAGGTCCAAGCGGCCAGCGTGAAGCTTTGCCGGAAACGGCTGGAAACGAAAACCGCGCACGCGGTGGTCGTGAACAGCGGCAATGCCAACGCCTGTAACGGCGCCCAGGGCCTTCGCGACGCCCGGCGGATGACCGAATTGACCGCCGAATTGCTGGGCGTCAGTTCCGAGACCGTCTATGTCAGTTCCACCGGCCGCATCGGCATTCCGCTCAAGATGGACATCATCGAAAACGGCATCCGGGATTTGTCGCAGAAGCTTTCCACCAAAGGCGGAAGCGATGCCGCCCATGCGATCATGACGACCGACACGAAGGTCAAGCACGGCTCCATCCGGCTGACGATCGACGGCCAGGAGGTGACGCTTTCCGCGATGGCCAAAGGCGCCGGGATGATCGAGCCGAACATGGCCACGATGCTGGCGTACCTCATGACCGATGCGGCCGTGAATGCCGTCGCGCTGCAAAAATGCCTTTCGGAGGCCGTGGAGTTGAGCTTCAACCGGATTTCCATCGACGGCGACATGAGCACCAACGACACCGTGCTGTTTTTTGCCAACGGCGTTGCCGGCAATCGGCTCCTCAAGCCGGGGCATCGGGATTGGGCTCGGTTTGTCGAAGCCGTGAGGGCGTTGACCTTGTCGCTGGCCATTAAGATGGTCGAGGACGGCGAAGGCGTGACCAAGTTTGTGACCATTCGGGTCAAGGGCGCCCGGAACGAGCGGGATGCGGATATCGCGGCGCGCTCCGTCGCCAATTCGCTGCTCGTGAAAACTTCCTGGGTGGGCGAGTACCCGAACTGGGGCCGGATCATGGATGCGCTGGGCTATTCCGAGGCAAAGGTCGTCGAGGAAAAGGTGGAAATGCATTATGACGGCCTGTTGGCCGTGAAAAACGGCGTAAAAGCCGGGGCGCCGATCGAACGGCTCAAGAAGATCCAAAAACAGAAAAAGTTCGAGATCGATATCGATCTTCATATCGGTAAAGGCGAAACCGTCGTATATACCTGCGACTGCACGGAGGAATACGTCCGGATCAATATGTGATCGAAATATCTCATCCTCTTAATTCTTAATCGTAATCTTTCCCCTTCTCAGGGGGAGGGATATTAAGATTACGATTAAGATTATGATTAGGATTAGGAGGATGCGGACGAGTTGAAGTTGGAGAAAAGAACATGCAAACAGTCATTGAAAAAGCAGATGTCCTGATCGAAGCCTTGCCTTACATCCAAAAATTCCGGGGCGACATTGTCGTGGTAAAATTCGGCGGCAGCGCCATGGAAGACAAGGAATGCGTGCAGAACATCCTGAAAGACGTTGCCTTCATGGAATGCGTCGGGCTTTGTCCGGTCATCGTGCACGGCGGCGGCAAGGCGATTTCCCAGAAGATGAAGGACGCCGGGTTGCGGCCCACGTTCGTCAAGGGCCTGCGGGTGACGGACGCGCAATCGATCGACATTGTTGAAGAGGTTTTGAATCGGGAGGTCAATCCCGAGTTGGTTCAAATGCTGGAGACCTTCGGCTGCAAGGCCCGGGGCATTCACGGCGAACACATTTTGAATGTCGTCAAGCACACGGAAATCGATCCGGCTACGGGTGCGCCCATCGACTGGGGCTATGTGGGCGATGTGGTGAGCGTCGACGTGGAGCCGATCAAGGCGTATGTCACGTCGCGCTTGATTCCTCTGGTCACGCCGTTGGGCTATGGTCCCGACAAAAAACTCTACAACATCAACGGCGACGAAGCCGCGGCGGCCATCGCCGAAAAATTGCAGGCGCGGAAGTTGGTCTTTCTGTCCGACGTGCCCGGCCTGTTGAGGAATACGGAGGATAAGAGTTCGATCATCTCCACGCTCAAGCTGAGCGAGGTGGAGGAGTTGATCCGCCGCGGCATCATCGGCGGCGGGATGCTGCCGAAGATCGGCGGGGCGATCAAGGCCTTGAAGGCGGGCGTGAGAAAAACGCACATCATCGATGCCTGCCTGCCTCACTCGCTATTGCTGGAATTATTCACGGATCAAGGTGTTGGAACGGAGATTATCAATGACGGACAAGGATGAAGTTTTAGAGCTGTATAAAAAGTATGTTATGACCACGTACGCCCCCGAGCTGTTGCTCGTGCGGGGCCGGGACGCCAAAGTAACGGATGCCGACGGAAAAGATTATCTCGATTTCCTTTCGGGCATTTCGGTGCTGAACGTCGGCCACGGCCATCCCAAGGTGGTTCATGCCATCGCGCGGCAGGCCAATAAGCTGATGCATGTGTCGAACCTGTACTTCAACGAGATGCAGCCGCGACTGGCCAAGGCCCTGTCGGATAGGTCGCTGGGCGGGAAGTGCTTCTTCTGCAATTCCGGCGCCGAGGCCAACGAAGGGATGTTCAAGCTGGCGCGGCTCTGGGGCAGCGAGCAGGGCAAGTACGAGATCGTCACCATGCGGAATTCGTTTCATGGGCGGACGCTCGCCACCATGACGGCCACCGGTCAGACGAAATATCAAAAGGGCTTCGCGCCGTTGATGCCGGGATTTGTTTACGCCGATTTTAATGACCTGAATTCGGTGCGGAATGTCGTCGCCGACAAGACCGTCGCCGTACTGGTGGAGGCCGTGCAGGGCGAGGGCGGCATCATTCCGGCGACCCAGGAATTCATGACAGGCCTGCGGGCGTTGTGCGACGAGAAGAAAATCCTGATGCTGTGCGACGAAGTCCAGTGCGGCATGGGCCGGACGGGGCGGTGGTTCGGCTATCAGCATTATGGCGTGCAACCCGACGCCTTCTCGCTGGCCAAGGCGCTGGGCGGAGGATTCCCCATCGGCGCGCTCGTGGCGGCTCCCAAGTTGTCCGAGGTCTTCAAGCCGGGCAATCATGCGAGCACCTTTGGCGGCAATCCGCTGGCCTGTGCCGCGGCGCTGGCCGCGATCGAGGCGATGGAAGAAGAGGAAATGCTCCACAATGCCGTGCATATGGGCAAAATATTCATGGACGGTCTTAGCAGCCTGTCGGCGAAGTATGGCGCGATCGAACAGGTGCGGGGTCTGGGGCTGATGGTCGGCTTGGTCTGCAACAAGCCCACGAAACCCTTGGAACGGATCATGCGGGAGAAGGGCTTGATCGCCCTGGCCACCGGCGAAAGCGTCATGCGGTTCCTCCCGCCCTTGAACGTCAAGGAAGTCCAGGTGCGGAAGGCTTTGCAGTTGATGGACGAATCGATGGCGGTCTGGGCGGATTCTCAGAAGAAGTGATCAGTGAGCAGTAATCAGTGATCAGTGATCAGTGAGCAGTAATCAGTGAGCAGTGATCAGTAATCAGTTGTCAGTAAGATGTGGGCAGCAAGAAGTAATTAGTGGTCAGTAATCAGTTGTCAGTAAATATCACTGATCACTGATTACTGATCACTGATTACTTCTTACTCGTCCCCACAATGAAACAAGAAGGTACATAAGATGAAAATAGTATTGGCTTACTCGGGCGGTTTGGACACGTCGGTCATTCTTCGTTGGTTAAAGGAAACCTACCAGGCGGATATCGTGGCCTTTGCCGCCGACTTGGGACAGGGCGAGGAACTCAGCGGCTTGCGTCAGAAGGCGCTCCGTACCGGCGCGAGCAAAATTTACATCGAGGATCTCCAGGAAGAATTTGCCCGGGACTTCATTTTTCCGATGTTCCGCGCCGGGGCCATTTATGAGAGCCAGTATTTTCTCGGCACCTCCATTGCGCGGCCGCTGATCGCCAAGCGCATGGTGGAGATTGCCCGCAAGGAAAAAGCCCAGGCCATCGCGCACGGCGCGACGGGCAAGGGCAACGATCAAGTTCGTTTCGAGCTGACCGCCGCCGCCCTGGCCCCGGAATTGGAGACCATTGCCCCCTGGCGCCAGGAGCGTTACCGCGATTTATTCCCGGGCCGCGCGGAAATGATCCAATATTGCGAAGACCACAAGATCCCGGTGCAGGCCACGGCCAAGAAGCCCTATTCGATGGACCGGAATCTGCTGCACATTTCGTACGAGGCCGGCATGCTGGAAGATCCGTGGTTCGACGCCTTTTCTCCGTCCAACAAGGATATGTTTACGCTGTCCGTCGCGCCGGAAGACGCCCCGGACAAACCCGAATACGTCACCCTGGATTTCGTGAAGGGCGATTGCGTGGCCGTCAACGGCAAGAAGCTCAATCCGCTGGGCGTGATGAAAGCGCTGAACAAACTCGGCGGCAAACACGGCGTGGGCCGGGTGGATTTGGTGGAGAACCGGTTTGTAGGCATGAAGAGCCGCGGCGTGTACGAAACGCCCGGCGGCGCCATTCTGCATTTTGCGCATCGCCAGATCGAAACGCTGACCATGGACCGCGAAGTGATGCATCTGCGCGACTCGTTGGTTCCCCGCTATGCGGAATTGGTCTACTACGGATTCTGGTTTGCGCCGGAACGGCTGGCCCTGCAAGCGCTCGTGGAAGAGAGCCAGAAGAACGTCGCCGGCACGGTGCGCGTGAAGCTCTACAAGGGCGGTCTCTACACGGCAGGACGCAAGAGCCCCGTGAGCCTGTACAACCCGAGCATCGCCACCATGGACGCCGACCCCACCAAGGCCTACAACCAAAGCGACGCCACCGGCTTCATCCGGCTCAACGCGCTGCGGCTTAAAGTTCAGGCGCAAGTCATGAAGAAATAAAAAGAAACGAAAAGTTTAACCACGAATGAACACGAATAAACACGAATTAGAAGAGACTAAATATCTTTATTCGTGTCTATTCGTGTTTATTCGTGGTTAGCTTTGTTTTGCTTAGAGATAAAAATATGGATGCATTCAAATATGTTCGCGGGCAGATGGTAGCGGAGGGGGTTTCGGTGGCGGCGTTGGCGGAGCGGTATGGGACGCCGCTCTATGTGTACAGCCAGGGTTCCTTGCAGGAGCAATATCAAGCGCTGGCCGACGCCATGAAGGCGTTTAAGCCGTTGATTTGCTTCTCGGTCAAAACCAATACCAACGCGGCGGTGATCCGGACGTTTGCGGAAATGGGCGCGGGGGTGGACGTGGTTTCGGGCGGCGAGTTGTTCCGCGCGCGCCGCGCCGGCGTGACGGCGGATCGCATGGTGTTCGCGGGCGTGGGCAAGACGGTGGAAGAAATCGAATATGCCCTGCGCGAAGACATCCTGTTTTTCACGGTGGAATCCGAACCGGAATTGGAGCGCATCGCCGAGTGCGCGAAGCGGCTGAAGAAAAAAGCCCGCGTGGCATTTCGCGTGAATCCGGATGTGGATCCCCGGACGCACAAGTACATCAGCACCGGCAAAAAAGAAAACAAGTTCGGCCTCGATCCGGCCCGCGCGGAAAAAGCCTATGTACGCGCGTCCAAGCTGCCGGCCGTGGAGATCGTCGGGCTGCACATGCACATCGGTTCGCAGATTCTCTCGCCGGAGCCTTTTGCCGAGGCCCTGGAGCGATTGACGCCGTTGTGCCTGCGGATGAAGGAGGAGTATCCTTCTTTCCGCTTCATCGATATAGGCGGCGGCTTGGGCATTCGCTATCAGGACGCCCACAAGCCGATGGATCCCAAGAAATTCACGAGCACCGTAGCGCCCTTTCTAAAGAAATTGGACTTGGCGGTGGTCATGGAGCCGGGCCGTTTTCTGGTGGGCAACGCCGGTATTCTAGTCGCCCGCGTACAGTATGTGAAGGATGGTCCGTCCAAGAAATTCGTCGTGACCGATGTGGGGATGAACGACCTCATCCGCCCGCCGCTGTACCAGGCTCATCACGATATCGAAGCCGTGAAGGCCGCCAAGAAAACCATGTTGGGCGATGTGGTTGGGCCGATCTGCGAATCGGGCGATTTCATGGCGGCCGACCGGGAGCTTCCCGAAGTGCAGGAAGGCGACTTGCTGGTCATTCGCAGCGCGGGGGCCTACGGCTTCTCGATGTCGTCCAACTACAACAGCCGCGGCCGCGCCGCGGAGGTGTTGGTCAAAGGCAAACAGAGCGCGCTGATCCGCCGTCGCGAGACGTGGAAGGATCTGGTCAGTCCCGAATGCGCGCCGAGTTGGCGGTAGAAGCAGCGTCGGAAAACATTGAACATCCAACATTGAACAACGAACTTCGAACTGAAGGCAGATATTTCTAGTTCCGCACTTGGACGTTCGAAGTTCGATGTTGATTGTTCGATGTTTTCTTCGGTCTCTTAAGATTAGAAGTGATACGCAACGCCGAACGACAGCACGGGATAAAACTTGAAGTCGTCGGCATCCTTCTGGACCTTCTCCTCTTCCTTGGCCAGATTGGCCAGCAGGATCGGATTGTTCGACATGGTTCCGCCTTCCGAGGTCATGGACACATCGTAGGCGGTAAACATGACGCCGAGGTCGAAGACGAAGCTGAACGCTTGATCCGGATAGACCGCATTGCCATAGCCGATGCCGATGTAGGGGCAGGTCGAGTTTTCGAGCTTCAGAGTTCCCTTCAGCGTGCCGTATTGTTCCGGCGTGAAGTTGGCGTCGCCGATGCGGAAGCTCTTGTCCGATTTTGCCGTCAGGGTTCCGTCGCTGCCGTTGAAAAACACGCCGCCGCTGATGCGGAAATGATTGGCGAACGGATGCAAATCCAACATGGCAGGAAAGACGCTCAAATTGGCCTCGAGATCGTAGTCGATGTCTTCGATCTTGGTGTTGAAGGTAAAGCTGGCCCAACTGTAGCCGCCGCGTATATTGAGATATTCCGGAACGATGCAGACGGTTCCTTTGCCGCCTAATCCCGTCGTTCCTACATCCACGCCCAGGGCTATGCCCGGCCACCCTTCGCTGTCGTCGGTCATTTGAGCCTGTGCCGACATGGCTGAACCTACCGCCGCCGCCATCACGATTCCGAACACGGTCAACTTTCGTACAAATAACTTCATTCAAGCCTCCGGTTTTGCGCGAGAATAGGGATGGGTTGGAATGGAGTCAACGCTGCCGCACGAAAAAAGTTGCAAGAACGTGCGACTGGCGCCGGCTCTGCGTTCGTAAGCCTCGCCGGATACGTAAAGTAAACGTTTTTACGACGAAACAAATCTTTGCCGCGACTGTATGGATAGTCGGGATAAGCATTCACTTCGACACGAACATGAATTTTTATTCAAGATATGTCCATTGGTTGAACCCTGGGAGCCCCATCATGACGACGATTCAACGCTTTTTCTGGCTGTTCCTCGGCCTGTTGACTTGCACGGTATTCGGCGAAAACAACACGTTTATGCTGGTTTCCGGCGTCACCAGCAATATGAGCAGTTCCTATTCGCTTGGCGTCGCCGGCACCAATAATACGCTGCTGGTGACGAACGCGGGCGTGTTTAATGCCGGCGGAGGAGCCTTGGTCGGGTTCATGGCCGATGCCAATAAGAACTTGGCCACGGTAACGGGTTCGGGTTCCTTGTGGACTCTGGGCAGCGCCTTGTTCCTGGGATATGCGGGGTCCTACAACGAACTGACCGTGGCCGCCGGCGGGCGGGTCATCAACAGCAACACGACCGTCATCGGGTCGGACTCTACGGCCGGCCGCAACCGCGTTTCGATTACGGGCAACGGATCGGCGTTTTTCAATACCGATCGTCCTGTTTTCGTTGGCTATCAGGGCGACGGCAACGGCGTGACGGTTTCCAACCGGGGTCTGCTCCGGACTCAGCAGCTCTCGTTGGGCGAGTATGCCGGAGCGGAGAGCAACGAGTTGCTCGTGGTCGGATTCAATTCCAGCGTGGTGTGCGGCAGCAACCTCGTGTGCGGCGCCACGGGCAGTTGGAACCGGGTGGAGTTGCGGGATAGCGGTTATCTTCAGGACGTTTTGGGGTGCATCGGCTCGGATGCGGCGGCGAGCTATAACAGCGTGCGGGTCAGTAGCGCGGTGTGGTCGAACGACGCCCGGCTGACCGTGGGGCGTCAGGGCTCTTTCAACAGCCTGCTGGTGTCGACCGGCGGGTATGTGTTGTGCCAGGGAGAAGGCTTTATTGGAGAAGAATCCTCCGCCATCGGCAATGCCGTGCTGGTGGATCAAGGCTGGCTGGTGGTCAGCAACAGCTTCTGCATCGGCGCGCAAGGCGCCTCCAACCGGCTGGAAGTTCGAAATGGCGGGATCTTGGGCTGTTTTACGGATATCTATGTCGGAGACGCCCCGGGCGGTTCGTCCACGGCGCATAAGAATGAAGCTCTGGCCACGGGCGTGAATACGCGGTGGTTGATGCAAGGCTCTTTGTATGTGGGACGGGGGGCCGTTGGGAACCAGGTGGAGGTGAAGGGCGGCGCCTTGATGCAGAACAGCAATGCGTTTATCGGCGCGAAGGAATCCATTCTTTCCAGCAATAGGATCGCCATATCCGAGTCGGGAACGGTCTGGAGCAATACGGGCGAAGTCTGGCTGCAGGGGCCGAACAACTCCGTCCTGGTCAGCGGCGGAGCCAAGGCGTATGCGGCCGCTTCGCGCATCGGCTCCGATGTGCCCGGAGAATCTCCGGGTCTGTACGTCTTTGGAGCCAATTCCGAATGGAACTGCAACGACTCGTTTGGCGTGGCCTTTTATGGGTCCGACGGTCATGCCGTAATTTCCGAAGGCGCCCGCCTGAACAGCGGTTCCGGAACGATCGGCTTGGAGGCCGGCGACCAAGCCGGCCTGGTGCTCATCACGGATGCCGGTTCCGTCTGGACGAATGAGGGCAACCTGACGTTGGGCTATTATGGCTCCGAAAATGCCCTTTGGGTGCAATCCGGGGCGCACCTGTACAGCGAGGCGGGCCGCATCGGCGTTTACTCGCCGGCCAATAACAACCTGGCATGGATCGACGGAGGCGGGTCGGTGTGGTCTTGCGGAGATTTGCGCATCGGATGCAGCCGGGGCAACGAGCTGCGCATCAGCAAAAACGGTCGGGTGGCGTGCACTAACGCGGTGTTGGGCGTCGGACCGGGCAACGCGTCCACCGGAAACCTGATCCGGATCATGGGGTCGGGTTCCACGTTGACCAACTCCGGCGCCCTGATTGTCGGGCTGACGGGCGCCGGCAACCGCCTCTCGATTGAGGCTGGGGGCCGGGTCGATACGGCTTCGTTCTGCGTTGGCCATACGAACAGCGCTTCCAATAATGTGGTCTTTGTCCAGACGAACGGACTGCTGGCCGTAAACGGTTTGGCGGAAATCCGGCGGGGTGCGATGTACCTGAACCAGGGCACGGTGGCGTGCAGCAATCTGATCGTGCAGACCAACGCCGTCCTCTCGGGCGTAGGAACGCTGGACCTGTTAAGAGTCGATGGCTATGGAACCACCGTGGTGGGGCAGCCGCTGGGACGGATGACCGTGAACGGATCTTTTTTCCAAAAGCCCGGCAGCACGCTGTCATTGGATCTGGCCGGAATGGAGCCGGGCGTGAGTTACGATCAGCTTTATGTGACCAACGCCTTTGGAATTGAAGGAACCCTGACCGTGGCCCGGACCACTGGGTTTATTCCCCAGAGCAATGCGCTTTTCCATATCATTCCTTACGAGGTGCATACCCTGTCCGGTTTTTCCGGCACCAACCTGCCTGCCTGGTTTAACTGGCAATTGTTCAGTTCGCCCTCCGGCATGATGCTGCGCGTGACCGGCGTGCAGGCCGCAACCAACGATGTGCCCAAGGCCTGGCTGGTCGATTACGGCTGGACCAACAACTTCGACGAAGCCGCCCTGGGCGATCAGGACAGCGACCATGTGCCGACTTGGCAGGAATACTTCGCGGGAACCAATCCGACCAATTCATCCTCCGTTTTCCAATGTTTGGAAATTTATCAGGAAAGCCTTCCCAGCCCTGGAACCGTCCTTCGGTGGCAACCGGTCGCCGGCCATGTTTATGCCGTGGATTGCTCAACCAACCTGTTGGCGCCGGCCTGGCTGGAATTAACCAACCAGCTTTCGGCCGCCGTGAATTCCTGGACGGACGCCGTGATCCATGCCGACAACGGCCAATATCGGCTTCGCGTCAAACCCCAATAAATCCCGGTGCGCGGCCGGTATAGGTCTCGCTTGCAACTAATTGTGGCTGTACTCTTGACAGGATCTCCTTGAGTGGGTTTAATTGATAAATATAATCATTATAAGTTTTTCTTTTGGTCCGCTAATCAAGGAGATGGGTTGTATGAACGGCTGTTGTGCATGGAGTGTTCTAACTCTGAGAATCAAGAGTGCAGCGATTGGGTTTGGCTTGTTAAGCATGGCTTTCACGGCGCAGGCCCAAACAAACATCCTGCCGCCCATTGCCATTCAAGCCGCTGATGGGGTCTATACGAATTTTGTGCGTTTGACGTGGCAGGCCTCGCCGGACGTCCCTCCGGCTGATGGCTGCCAACTCTGGCGGGCGATTTCCAATCAGTTGGGAATGGCCTCCGTTGTGGTTGATTATATCGATGTAACGAACACCTATGTCGACGACGTCACGGTCGCGCCGTCCGTTCACTATTACTACTGGATGAAATCATATCAATGGGTCGGCACATCGCGCTGGTTCAGTTCCTTTAGCGGGTCCGACGCAGGTTTCGCACAGCCGACGGCCAATCCACCGCCCAGTTTAACTTGCATCAATTTCAACAACGGCGAATTGGCCAGCGGCGTGGTTACGTTGCGGTGGTCGACGGTGGGGATGTCGGAGTCGGATTTTGTGCGCATCGAGTATTCGTCGTATCAGGGCTTTTCGTTCAACACGCTGGCGGTCAACGTACCGGCCATGTCCGGCGTCTGGGTTTGGGATACGAGCCTTCTGCCCGACACCACGCAGGCCATCTGGCGGATTTCGTCGCTGACCTACAGCAATGTGGTGGATGCGTGCGATCGGACCTTTTCCGTGATGAATCCTCATGTCGCGCCGCCGGGCTGGATTTCCGCCAGTTCTGGAACCTATACGGGCCAGATTGTGGTCGCGTGGGGGAGCAGCGCCTTGGCGCAGGGTTATTATATTTACCGGGCCTCTTCGATGAATTCTGCGGCCGCCGTGCTTGTAGGCGCGACCAACGGAACCGTCTTTACGGATGCCCCGATGGCGTCCGGCAGCTCGTATTGGTACTGGATCAAGGCGTGGCGTTACGTGGGAACCAATTTGGAAGTCAGCACGTTCAGTTCGGCGGCCAACGGTTCCAGCCGGTACCCTCGCTACGTGTCGGCGCCGCACGAGGTCAGCGCTTCGGATGGAACCTATACCGGCCAGGTTCAGGTAACCTGGCACTATCCGACCAACTGTCTTGGCGCTGCCGTATATCGAAGCACCAACGCGAGCAGCGCCTCGGCCGTTCTGATCGGAACCGTGGAGATGGGTTGGTGGTACTGGCAAGGGGAATACTGCGACACCTCGGCGGTCGCGGGGGTTGTCTATTACTACTGGGTCAAGACGCGAGACTACGATTACGACGGCAGCTCGATCGTCTACAGCGTGTTTTCGTCGCCGGACTCCGGTTATGCCGCCAATGTTCCTCCGACCGCCCTTTTAACGGCCAGCCCGACCAACGGTTGCGCCCCCTTGCGGGTGACGCTGGATAGCTCCGGCTCGTACGATGTCGATGGCGGCGTCGCCCGGGTGGAGTTCGACCGGGAGGGCGACGGGACCTATGAATCTTCGTTGGATGCCCCGGGCGAAATCGTCGTCGAGTACGCTTCCGCCGGGGTGTATCATCCGGCCATTCGGGTGACCGACAACTTGGGCGCACAGGCCACGGCCTCGGCCTCCGTCACGGTTTGGGGAGAAGGTCCGACGGCGATCTTGGAAGCCTCGCCCACCTCGGGCGCGGCCCCGCTGAGCGTGACTTTTAAGGCCACCAACTCCATGGCGGCCGCCGGGCGGTGGATTGCCGTGTACGAATGGGATGTGGATGGCGACGGCAGCTACGAACGAGTGACCACTAACGCGCTGTTCTCGTGGGTTTACGGAGCCGCCGGCACGAATACGGCGAGGCTCCGCGTGACCGACAACCAGGGGCTTCAAGACGTGGCCTTTCAAACGATCGTGGTTTCTCCCGCCGCGAATCCGCCGGTGGTTTCCCTTTCCGTCGACAGCCAACAGGGAACGATTCCCTTGACGGTTATATTCACGGCGCAACTAACCAGCGGGGGACCCGTGGCGGCCTACCAATGGGATTTCAACGGCGACGGCGCGTATGACCTCAGCACGGCCACCCATATTGTTTCCCATACCTACACCGAAGCGGGCGCCTATCAGGCGTCGGTGACGGCGGTGGACGGCGCCGGGCTTTCGGGCGTCGATTCGGTCGCCATCACGGCGTCGGTCGCTCAAGGCCTGAAGGTATGGATCAGCACGCCGAAGGACGGGGCTGTGCTGTGGGGCGAAAGCGTCTCCCTGCGGGCCCAGACGGCGCCCGGCAACCGGACCCAGGCCGTACGCTTCGAATACAAGCGCGAGGATGCGGAAACCTGGACGGTCTTGGGCGGCTATATTTATCCGCCGCCCTATTCTTTTTCCGCCGCCTGGAACGTGACCGGCTTGAGCGACGGCTACAATTACCAGTTGCGGGCTCGCGCCTTGGATACAGCCGCGAACGAAATCGTGTCCGATAGCATCACCGTGATAGTGGATTCCGGCAATGCGACCGCGGTGGGGGCCATTGTGGAAGGCTTTGTCGGCGGGAAGCAGCAGAAGAATCAGGTCTTCAGCAAGGACGAAACCACGTTCGTGGGCGTCTCCGACGGCACGCAGATCGTTGTGCCCGCCGGCACGGTGGATTCGAACAGCTCCATCCGCGTCGTGCTGACCGGGTTGAACACGAATGCGCCGGGCGGGTCCGCGGCGGGCAAGGCTTCCATCAACGCGAACCGGCACATCTCGATCGAGGGCGATCCCTCGCTGGCGAAGCCGATCGTGATCGTCATTCCTTACGACGATGTCGACAACGACGGCATTGTGGACGGAACCGGCGTTCCGGAAATGACGCTGACGGCGCACTGGTACGATACCTCGTCGGGTCAATGGAGGCGGGCGCTGTCCACGGAAGTCTATCCCGACGAGAACTATCTCAAGGCCACCACCTATCACCTCACCGAATTCGGTTTGTTCGGCAACAAGAACCTCCTGCACCCGGCCAACGGCAGCGTGTTGGAACTGTACACTTCCGAGCGGTCCGCCACCAACGGGGTGCAAAATCTAACCGACGACAACACGGTCAGCTATTGGCAAAGCGCCGTGAATCCGTCGCAGCCGCAGGAAATGGTCTATTCCTTCAAGGACGACCAAAGCGCGCTGATTGCCGGAGCGGGGATCTATAATCATGGGAGCGGCAGCACCGGATACAGCCGGGCCTTTCAGGTTTTGGGCTCGATCGACGGGACGACCTACTCCGTGCTCACGAATGGACTTCTCGTCCCGACGCTGGACGCTCAAATCTTCAACTTCGGCAGCGTGACCTGCCGCCACGTGAAGCTGGTTGTTGCGGACGGCGTCAACGCCGCGGCGTGGGAATTGGCGGAGTTCGAACTCTATGGCGACCTGACTCCCGATGCCGATGACGACACGCTCACCGACGCTTGGGAAGTGAACTATTTCGGCAATCTGGCGTCGAACAACGCCACCAACGACGCCGACGGCGACGGGCTGCAAAACGGCGACGAACTCTCCGCCGGCGCCAATCCGACCGTGACCGATACGGATGGGGATGGCATGAAAGACGGCGACGAAATCGTCGCGGGAACCTCGGCTGTAAATGCCGGCGACTGCTTCGTGGTTTCAGACTTGATTGTTTATCCGGGCGCGTCAGGCAACAAGCTGGGGAATCCTGGCTTTGACATTGGCTGGAATCCTGCCGATAGCGTGCCCTATTGGTCCCACAACATCCCGCAGGGAAATGTGGGCGGTTCATGGGGGGATGTCTCGTTAGTGAGCGATAACACCGGCAGCGGAACCAATATCGCCGCCATCCGGAATCTCGGCAGCCACGCGATCGGCGCCTGGTGGCAGCAAGTGCCCAGCAGCCATGCGCCCGGAACGGTTTGGAGCGCCTCCGCCTGGGTGCGGAAGGAAGGGGCTTACACAAACGCCCGCTGTGAAATGAAAATGGAATTCCTGGATGCGCAAACCAATGGGTTGGACGTGGTGTTTCACAACTTCAGTGCGCCGGGGCTCGAATGGCAGCAAGTTTCCGGACTGGCCACTGCGCCGGTGGGCACGGCCAATATCCGTTTTGTCATGGCGGCTGTGGGGCAGGGGACAACCGGTTCGTTCCAGTTCGACGATGTTTCGCTGGAGCCCGTCATGCAGAGCTCCTGGGTCATCAAGTGGAACAGCGCCGCCGGCCGTCTTTACAAGGTTTATAAAGGCGACCGAATTGGCGAGAACCTGAATTTGATTCATCAAGTCCCGGGCACCGGATCTGAAATCAGCTACACCAACCACGTACTGAGCGGCATCCAAGGGATCATGAGCGTAACGGTGCAGCAGGAATGAGGCCGATCAGCCATTGTAATTATGACGCGCCCCAAGACGCGGTTTTTATGTGAAGCGATAGCTTATTGATTTTCCGGCAGCTCCGCATTCTGGAGGGTCGCGCTCCGTCGCGACCGGAAGAAGAAGGTTCCGACAGAGCGGAACCCTCCAGAAATCGTCCTGCCTCATGTGGATTATCGCAATACTTTCAACTGACCCGTCTGCGTGATAATGTTGGTGACGGCGAACGGAGAGACGGTTTGTTTTTGCACGATCATATTGGTGATCGCGGTCACCCAGGTCCATTGCGGATAGTTGGTCCAGTTGCCGGTCCCGAAGGTGGCGCGAGTCATGATGCCGGTGCCGCCGTCGAGATACAGCGTTCCCCGGACCGCGGCGGAGTTGTCCACCCGGTTGGTGACCTTGTGGCCGATGGCGATGCGTTCGGCGCCGAGCATGGCGTTGGCGCTTGCGCCGATGGCGATGTTGGTGCGCGAGCTTTCGGCATCGGCGCCCATGGCCACGCCGTGATTGCGCCCGATGGCGCCGTAGCCAAGGGCGGCGCCGAAATCGAATCCGTTGGCGCCCGCTCCCACGGCCGTTCCATAAATGTTTCCATTGGCGACAAAGCCGATGGCGACGCCATTGCTCCAACTCAGGCTTCCTTCCCCGATGGCGACGCTGTAGCTCTTGGCCGTGGCCGAATGGCCGAGGGCGGCGCCGTACCAGTAAGCATTGGCTAACGTGCCCACCGCAGCGCCAAAATATCCATTGGCAAAAGCGCCCACCGCCACGGCATTGCCCCAGCCGTTGGCGGACTGCCCGATGGCCACATTGGTGCCCAGGCTGTCGATGACCATTTCCTTCGCGGACCCGACGTTGATGGTAAAGGCGCCTGTCATCGTGTCGCCGGTGCGTCTCACATAGTTGGTGGTCGCGCCCGCGGCGGCCCAGACATTGCTGGCGAGCTTGGCATTGAGCTGGGTTTGCACGCTGTTGCTGGCGGCGGTCCAGCGCGGATCGCTTTCCACAAAATTGCCGAGCATGTTGCTCCAGCCGCCCGAGCCGAAGGCGGTGCGATATAGGATTCCGGTGGCCCCGTCGAGATAAAGCGTGCCGCGCAGGGCGACCGAGTTGTCCGCCACGTTGGTGACCTGCGGGCCAACTGCGGTACGGTTGAACCCGGAACCGGCATGGGCCTGCTGGCCCACCGCCATGTTGCCCCATGTGCCGTTGGCTTGCGCGCCGACCGCCAGACCTCCGTTGTATCCCACCGACGAAGCTCCGACCGCCGTGCCGGACGAGCCCCCGCTGGACCCTGCGCCGATGGCCACGCCATAGCTTGAGCCCTGGGCGCCGTTGCCGACGCCCACGCCGTAATCGTACCCGGCCGCGGTGGAGCCCAGGGCCGCGCCACGATTGCGTCCGCCGGCGTCGCTGCCGACGGCGGCGCCATAGTTAATTGCGTTGGCGTTGTAGCCGAGAGCCGCGCCGTTGTCGGTTCCCTCGGAACTGCGGCCAACGGATACGCCGTAGTTGGTGCCCAGGGCATCCGAGCCGATAGCAACGCCGTAATCCATGCCGTTCGCCGTATGGCCGATGCCGACCGCGGAGTTCTGCGCTCTGGCCCCGTACCCGAGCGCCGCGCCGCCACTGTAGCCGTTGGCGATAAAGCCGACGGCCGCCCCGCCGAAGTACCCGTTGGCGCCGCTGCCGATTTCAACATCCTCGCCGCCGCCGATGATCAGCATCGGACGTACCGTGGCCACGCGGTTCTGTTCGGTGTAGACCCGCAGCGCATTGGAGATGCTGAGCAGCCCGCTCATGGTGTCGCCCTTTTTCTGGACATAATTTGTGCTGGTGTCCCCCAAGACCGCCCACGCGCCGTTGCCGAAAGTGGAGCGGTAATAGACGCCGGTAGAGCCGTCGAGGTAGAGCGTGCCGCGGATCACGGCGGAGTTGTCGATTTCATTGGTCGTGCTCACGCCGATGGCGATGCGCTTGCTGCCGGTGGACGCCTTGGCACTCCAGCCGATGGCGATATTGGTCTGCGAGCCGTTGGCGCCGTTGCCGATCGCCACGCCCACGTTGTCGCCGGCGGCGGTATTGCCCACGGCCACGCCGGCCCCGAGCGCGCGCGCATTGCGGCCTGCCGCCACGCCGCCGTTGTTGCCGTTGGCGTTAAAGCCCACCGCGACTCCGTTGACATTGCCGTTGGCCGCCGCCCCGAGCGCCGCGCCATACCAGTAGCCGTTGGCATCATAGCCAACGGCGGCGCCGCTCTGGCTTCCGTCCGCATAGGCTCCGACCGCGACGCCGGTGGCGTTGCCGAGGCTATTGAAGCCCAAGGCAGTTCCCATACGCTGCCCATGAGCCCCGTTGCCCAGCATGATCCCATCCCCGCTATTGGTGATGACCAGATCGCCGTTCCCGCCCGCATTGATTCCGAGCGGCGCGGTCATGCAATCCCCGTCCCGCCGGACGGCGGTCAGCGCGTAGGCCGCCTGGTAGATCCGCTCGCGCGGCAGCAGGATGGTCCCATTGACTTCGACCTCAATGTAAACGGAGAAATTCGTGAGCGCCTCGGAGAGGGACGGCGTAATCCCGCTATCGCCAATCGTCGTCGTGTACAGGCCATCCACCACGGCGACCGATTGAGTCTGGCTATAGAGAAGTGTTCCCCCCACAGAAGCGTCGTATAGCCTGAAGACGTTGGTCGCTATTCCGTTTATCAGATTAGTGCCGCTCAAAAGCTTCCCCTGATAATTGAGCTTTTCGTTGGAATCGATGGCAAGAACGTTGAGGACGGCGAACACGAAGACAAGACCCGCAGCTAAGCATTTCTTCACTAGAGGACCTCCTGTAACTCGCTATGCAAGCGGCTTGGCGCTTTCGCGCCAGGCCTGCTTGAAAACGCGCTTTTCATAGCTGGAGGTTGCCGGAAAGAGGATAGGAAATGCAAGCCAGAACATTCGGGTCTCAACGGGCCTGGAAAAATGGAAAAGGATGGCCCGCCGACGTGAGCCGGCGGCCTGAGATTCTTGCGGAGGGCCGCATCAACGCGAACCCGAAAGCAATGCCGTTGCGTTTTTTGCTGTCTTTTTTTCCAATGATTGGAAAAAATAGGCCGAAATTTTCCAATGATTGGAAAAATGGACGTAAGTTTTTCCAACCATTGGAAAAAATAGAAGAAGGGAATGAGTTATGTTTGAAGGCGCGTATACAGCGTTGGTGACGCCGTTCACAAAAAGCGGCACGGTGGATTTCGAAAAACTGAAAGAGCTGGTGGAACTGCAAATTGCGGGTGGAATCGATGGGTTGGTGCCCGTGGGCACCACTGGCGAGTCTCCAACCTTGGACGTCAAGGAGCATGAAAAGGTCATCGAGACCGTCATTGCCGCTGCCCGCCAGCGCGTGAAAATCGTCGCCGGCACCGGCGCCAATTCGACGGCCGAAGCCTTGGAGCTGACGCGCCACGCCCAGCAGGCGGGGGCGGACGGCACCCTGCAAGTGACGCCCTATTACAATAAACCGAACTCGACGGGCTTGATCCGGCATTTCTCGGCAGTGGCCGATTTGGGCTTGCCGACGGTGCTGTACAACGTCCCCGGGCGTGCCGGCAAAGAGATTCCCATCGACGTGATTGTCGAACTGGCGAAGCACCCGAAAATTGTGGCGGTCAAAGAGGCCGGCGGCAGCGTCGACCGCGTCAGCCAGATTTTGACGCGCTGCCGGATCGAGGTGCTCTCCGGCGACGACGGTCTGACGCTGCCGATGATGATCATCGGCGCGGTGGGCGTCATCAGCGTCGCGTCGAACATCGCCCCGAAACCCGTGGCCGAGCTCGTGCACCATGCCTTGAAAGGACAGTGGAAAGAGGCGCGCGCGTTGCATTTGAAATATTACCGCCTGTTCACGGACCTCTTCCTCGACACCAACCCCGTGCCGATCAAAGCCGCCATGGCCATGAAAGGCTTGATCGAAGAAGTCTACCGCCTCCCGCTGTGCGAAATGACCGACGCGCTGAAAGCCAAACTACGCGAAACGGTCAAAGCAGCGGAGCTGCTTTGATTGCCGATTGCCGATTTCCAATTGCCGAATGGAAGAGGGAGAAATGGAAGCGAACGATCTCAAGGCGAGGACCAAACAATTTGCTTTGAGTATCATTTGTTTTGTGGAGACGATCCCCCAAAATCAGACGGGTTGGGTTCTAGGCAAACAGTTGTTGCGCGCAGGAACATCGGTTGGAGCGAATTATCGCGCCGCCTGCAAAAGTCGTTCCAAGGCGGAGTTTATCGCGAAAATCGGTGTTGTCGAAGAAGAGGCCGACGAATGTTGTTATTGGTTGGAATTGATTAACGAGTCTACATTGGTTCATGAGAGCAAGATTGAGAAATTATATCGCGAGGCGAGCGAACTGACAGCCATTATGGCGGCATCGCGTCGTTCAGCCTCCCGGGGGAAAGATTTATGAATTCAAATTCGGCAATCGGCAATCGGCAATCCGCCATTCATGTAGTTGTCGTCGGCGCCGCCGGCCGCATGGGCAGGACGTTGGTCCGGTATCTTCAGTCGGGTTCCGTGCCGGGGCTTAAGCTTTCGGGCGCGATCGATCTATGGGATTCGCCGGAACGCGAGAAGGATGCGGGCCTGGTGGCCGGCGTCGCGGAGGCGGGCGTAAAAATCGGGTCGGACTTGTCCGCCGTGATTTCCGCCGCCGATGTCGTCATCGATTTCAGCGGCCATCACGGCACCGCCGGGAATGCGCCCCGCGTGGCGGAGTGGGGCAAGGGCTTGGTCATCGGGACCACCGGCTTGAGCGTCGAAGAAAAGACTGCGATCGAGCAGGCCGCCCGGAAGATTCCGGTCGTACTGGCGCCCAACATGAGCCTGGGCGTCAACCTGCTCTTTGCCTTGGTTCAGCAGGCGGCGCAGGTGTTGAAGGGCAAGGGCTACGACGTGGAAATTATCGAACGGCATCACCGCAAGAAAAAAGACTCTCCCAGCGGAACCGCGCTGGGTCTCGGCGAAGCCGCGGCCAAGGGCTACGAATGGGATTTGAAATCCGTTGCCGTGGACGGACGCAGCGGCCTGGTCGGCGAGCGCCCCGCGGAGGAAATCGGATTTCATGCGGTTCGCGGCGGCGACATTATCGGCGATCATACCGTGCTGTTTGCCGCGGACGGCGAATGCATCGAGCTTTCCCACCGGGCCACCAGCCGCGATGCGTTCGGGCTGGGCGCCTTGCGCGCCGCCGCCTGGGTAGCCGGGCAGAAGCCGGGATTATACTCGATGAAAGATGTGCTAGGGTTGTGATGTCATGAAAATCGAAGCGGGATTGAGCTTGGGCACTAATTTAGGCGACCGGCTGGCTTTGTTGGCCGAAGCCAAACGCCGCATTGCCGCGGCGCCGGGCATGGAAGTGCTCGCCCAATCCCCCGTTTACGAAACCGAGCCGGTCGGCGTGAAGCCCGAGTATCGGCATCTGAAATTCTTGAATGCCGTACTTATCGTGCAGGGCTGTTGCGCGCCGCACGAATGCTTCGACCGGTTGCGCGAGATCGAGAACGACATGGGACGCAAGCGCTCGTTGGATCAATACGCGCCGCGCCCGATCGACATCGATCTGATATATGCCGACGCCATGACGATCCAGAGCGGAGGTTTGAGCGTGCCCCATCCGCATTGGTCGGAGCGCCGGTTTGTGGTACAACCGTTGGCCGATGTCCGGCCCGGCTTGATATTGCCGGGCCAGTCGAAAACGGTCGCCGAGATCCTTCGGGATCTTCCGCCGGCCGAGAAAGTCGTGAAATATGCAGACTCCTGGTAAATGGACCGCCCCCAAGCTGCGCGCCTTGAAAGGCCGGCAGAAGATCGTAACGCTGACCGCCTACGATTGCTCCACCGCGCGATTGATGGACGAGGTCGGGATTCACGTGATCCTCGTCGGCGACTCGCTGGGCATGACCGTGCTGGGCTATGAAACGACCCTTCCGGTGACCATGGAAAACATGCTGCATCACGCCGCCGCGGTGTCGCGCGGAGTAACCAACGCGCTCGTCGTAGCGGACATGCCGTTTCTTTCCTATCAAGTTTCCATCTCGCAAGCCGTGGAAAATGCCGGGCGCTTCATCAAGGAAGCCGGCGCTGGCGCCGTGAAGATCGAAGGCGGCTCCATCCGCGTCGATACGATCCGCGCTCTCGTCGAAAATGGCATCCCCGTGATGGGGCACATCGGGCTGACCCCGCAGAGCGTTCACGCGTTTGGCGGATACAAAGTGCAGGGCCGATCCGCCGATGCCGCCGAACGCCTGCTGGCCGACGCCAAAGCCATCGAGCAAGCCGGCGTGTTTGCCCTGGTCCTCGAAGGCATCCCGGCGGACTTGGCCGGCCGGATCACCGCCGTCGTCGGCGTCCCCACCATCGGCATCGGCGCCGGCGTCGCCTGCGACGGACAAGTCTTGGTCGTCAACGACATGCTCGGCATGTTCAGCGAATTCACTCCCAAATTCGTCAAACGCTACGCCCAACTCGACGAGACCATGCGGAAAGCATTTCAAGAATACAAAGACGACGTCCAACAAGGCCGCTTCCCCGGCCCCGAACACTCGTATTGACCCGTCTGCCGATTTGTAGCCGCGCCTGTAAAGGCGTGGCCTCCGTTCACATGCCGCCGGTTCACAGAACCGGCCTACAAAAAGAGAGCAAAACGCCGTCCATTTATTGTAGGCCAAATCTGCCTGAAGGTGGCCCGGCTTCTCCCTGCCCGCAACGCTTCGCGTAGCGACCCGCCTGCAACGCTATGCGTAGCATTGCGGGCAGGTGCGCAGGCGGGCGAAGACGGGCTTCCTCCCACGATCGCGCGTGACGATTGCGCATAACCCATCCAACGGCGACGAAGGATAAGCTGAAAACCCGCCGGTTCATAGAACCGGCGGGTTTTTTCAACCGAACGTTTTGTTTAGATTTCAGTTTATCCGGTCCAACGAACTTGACGCTCGTCGGGTCCTTCTATTATTCGGCTTTAGCCGGATAGGCGGTTGCCTTGAAGGTGGTCCGATAAACGGTGCCTACAAAAGCGTACCGCCACGATTCCTGGATCTGGATGTCCGTTATGTAATCGCCCGCCGCCGCTTTTTTCAGCCCTTCGTAAGCGCGATAATGCCGGCCGTTCACCGCGATAGGAATCAATAGGAGGAGCTGAAATCCGGCTGACGATGCTTTGATCGTGCGCCCTTTGGTCAAATCGAGCTTCTCGACGGGAACATGGTCAAAATGCACTTTGGTTCCCGCACAACCCCAGCCGGAAACCGTCAGCAAAACCGCAAAGAATGCACTGCCTATTTTCTTGGTCAAATTCATTGTACCGCCTCGCCTGTGATGGTTACATGCCGCATCGTGCCAATTACAATCCAGTACCAGTTCTCTTGAAGAGTCACGTCCGTCAAGGCGGTGGCTCCAGGGGCTTCATTTAAGGCAGCTTGATAGGCTCGCCCCATGCGCGAGTTTAATCCCACGGGAATGAAGTAATAGGCGGTGGCCAAGGCGCCCAAGGCGCCCGATGCCGAACCCTTTACGGGACCCATTTTTTGGGCATTTACCGGCGGCATAGGCACAATCGTCGTCATATGCGACGTACACCCTGCCCCCAGCACAGACAATCCAATCAATCCACTACACAGCATCGAATGTATCGATCTCGGTAATGCTTTCAATATTTCCTCCCTTGCTCGTTCATTGCGGTTGCTTGACAAGAAGGCGCGTACTGTATTGATAACCAGCTGGTTGTTGAAGCATTAATTTGAAAAATTTTGTTTTTATAGGAAATCTCATTTTATCTTTCAGTGGGCGATTGTAGAGTTCTTGTATGAAGATCATTCGTTCGCCAGAAGAAATGCAGCAGGAGGCCCTGCTATTGCGGGGAAACGGCCGGACCATTGGATTGGTTCCCACGATGGGCTACTTACATGAAGGCCATTTGTCGTTGATCCGTCTGGCCCGGGAACGCGCCAATGCGGTGGTGGTCAGTATTTTTGTTAATCCCACGCAGTTTGCTCCCAACGAGGATTTGACCCGCTACCCACGGGATTTTGTGCGCGACGAGGCCTTGTGCCAATCGCAAGGAGCCGACATGGTCTTTTATCCGACGGCCACCGACATGTATCTGCCGGACCACAGCGTATACGTCGTGGAAGAGTCGCTTACTTCCGGCCTTTGTGGAGCTTCGCGGCCCACCCATTTTCGGGGCGTCGCCACCGTCGTGGCCAAGCTCTTCAATCTGGCGCTTCCACAGGTGGCGGTTTTCGGAGAAAAAGACGCCCAGCAACTCCGGGTCATCAAGCGGATGGTTCGGGATTTGAATTTCCCGGTGTCCATTGTTCCGGGCCCGATCGTGCGCGAGCCGGACGGCTTGGCTATGAGTTCGCGGAACGTCTTCCTTTCGACGGAAGAGCGGGCGCAAGCGTTGTGCCTGCGTCGCGCGCTGGATCGCGCGGAGGAGCTGTTTCGCCAGGGCGAGCGCAAAACGGCCGAACTGCTTCGCAACATGCAGGAAGTTATGGCTCAATGCCCGGCCGCGCGCATTGACTATATCGAATGCGTGGACGACGAATCGCTCAAGCCGGTGACCGAGATCGGCAAACCCTGCCTCATCGCCATGGCCGTTTTTGTCGGGAAGACGCGGTTGATCGATAACACGGTGCTGCGAGCGCCATGAATAGTTATCTGCCAGGCATCGACGTCTTGGTTTCCCAACATCGGGAATGGCTGGCCCATGCCCGGGTAGGGTTGATTGCCCATCCCGCCAGCGTCAACGCGCGAGGCCTCCCGTCCGCTGAACTGTTGCGACAGGAGGCCTTTAATCTTGCCTGCCTGATGGGACCGGAGCACGGCTTTCTCGGCAAGGGCGGCGCCGGCGAGGACATCGGGCATCAACGGCATCCGGACTGGAACATTCCCGTGTATTCGCTCTATGGCGACACCCGCAAGCCGACGCCGGAGATGCTGGCCGATCTCGATGTGATTGTTTTCGATCTTCAGGATTTGGGCGCCCGGCCGTATACCTACGTGTCCACCTTGCGCTACGTACT
The DNA here is from genome assembly GCA_001804865.1 of Lentisphaerae bacterium GWF2_57_35. Lineage (GTDB taxonomy): Bacteria > Verrucomicrobiota > Kiritimatiellia > CAIQIC01 > GWF2-57-35 > GWF2-57-35. The sequence goes on along the minus strand of MHBK01000020.1, from coordinate 80,600 downwards.
CGAAGCCGCCGCCGAGAATTCCAAAACCGTCATCGTGGCCGATCGGCCGATTCCCTTGCCCCACGTGGTCGACGGCCCCATGCGGCAGGACGCATTTGAAAGCTTTGTGGGATTCGTCCGGACCCCGGTGGTCTATGGCATGACGCCCGGCGAAGCGGCTCTTTGGATCCGCAAGGATCTCGGTCTGGATGTGGAGGTGCGGGTGGCGGCTATGCAACATTATGATCGGAACCAAGATTGGCCTGCGACCGGGGCCTGGGCGCCTCCATCCCCGGCCATTCGTTCGCTGGCTTGCGCCCGTTGCTTTCCGGTGACGGTGTTTTTCGAGGCGCTGCCCTCGATCGATCATGCCCGCCGGTCCGACCAGGCCTTTCAATGCATCGGCGCGCCTTGGGTCGACGGAACCGAGGTGAGCCGCTGTTTAAATGCCCTGGCGCTTCCGGGCGTCCGGTTTTCGGCTCGTCGATACGAGGCGTCCGGCGGCGAGTACGCAGGGCAAAGTTTGTGCGGCCTGCACATCGAAGTTCATGAGGCCGCTGTCTTCAAGCCGGTCTTGACGGGGATAACGGTTCTTCATGTCCTGCAATCCCTTTACGGTCCCGAACGCCTTTGGCAGGCGCCCGGCGTGCGGGAAGATTTTTTCGACAAGCTCATGGGAACCGACGCCGTGCGTCGGGCGCTCCAAGCCGGAGAGTCGCCGGAAGCCCTGGCCGGCTCTTGGGCGGCGTCGAGCCGCTCTTTCCTCGAAGCCCGCCAATCGGTTTTGCTCTATTCCTGATGGGGCCTCGCCGGCTCGATTTATTCCTCGGTCCGTCCCTTGACAACCCCCGGTTTCACCGGCACTTTCTATTAAGCTGTTTTGAGGTGAACCGTAAGCGAAGGATGAAGTAGGCATGAGATATGAAGTCGATATGGACGTGTCTGGCGACGGTGAATTTATCGCTCGTTGCGAAGAATTAGGCGTTTCCGCTCATGGTTTGAATCCCCGTTGCGCGTTGGACGCCCTCCGTCTTGAAATCCGTTACAACCTTGAACTGTGTCCTTGTTCCAGCATCGAAGACAAATGGATCGAGTTGGAGGTAAAAGAATGAACGGGCCACAGCGTGTTTCTTCCCAATAGGCGATTTTCATAAGATGTTTACGCCGGCAGGATCTCGATGTACGTTATGCATCGGATGCGGGATCCCATTATGGAAGAAACTCGAGGACATTCATTCCTTCAATTGCTCGACGAGGAGTCGGCCCGGCGACTCATGGAGGCCTCTCAAACGGCGACCCTTCAACAGGGCGAACCGCTTTTCTGCGAGGGCGACGAAGCCGATAGTCTCTATCTCGTTCTTCAAGGCGCAGTTCGTCTCACCAAAAAAGATTTGGTCGGCAAAGATCATGTGCTGGCTATTGTTCGAGAAAACGATTTCTTCGGCGAATTTGCCGTTCTGGATGGCTTGCCCCGCAGCGCCAGCGCCGTGGTTGCGGAAAGCGAAACACGGTTGCTGAAAGTGCCCGGCGCCGTCTTTATGGAAGTTTTTCACGTCAACGAGAACAAAGGGCTCGTCAAGCTCGCCCTGCACATCATCGGAAAGGTTCGCGAAACCAACGAGCGTTATGTGGAGGAGCGCCTGCACAAGGAACGTATGACCCTTGTTGGGGAGATGGCCCAATCCGTCATTCATGACCTGCGCAATCCCTTTACCGTTATTCAAATGGCGCTTTATCTGGTGAGGATGAAGTCGCTGCCCACCGAAACGCTGCAGCATTGCATGGTGATTGAAGAACAGGTTTTGCGGATGCAGAAAATGGTCGACGAAATTCTGGAGTTTTGCCGGGGAAAACCCCATTTGCATATCACGCCGGTTCGCCTCCGCGATCTTTTCGCCCAGGTCGGCAAGCTGGAGGAGATCTATCAGGCGCAAGGCATACAACTGATGCTGGAACCCGTCGATCTGGTCATCCAAGCCGACGAAAACAAGATTCTGCGCGTTATCCAGAATTTTGTCAGCAATGCGGCTGACGCGTTCGAAGGCAAACCGGGACAGATTTCCATCAAGGCCGCGCCGACCGAATCGGGCGTTCGAATTGCGATCCGGGATAATGGCTGCGGCATTCCAAAGGAAATCCAAGCCACCCTTTTCGAGTTGTTCACCACCTGCAACAAAGGCAAAGGCATCGGCCTCGGCCTGGCCATTGCCAAATCGTTTGTGGAAGCTCACCAAGGCAAGCTGACTTTCGAAACCGAAGAAGGCCGGGGCACTACGTTTTTCGTCGACCTCCCGCTCACGCCCTGCTGAGACGCCGTCGACGAAGACGATCGTAGTTCCTGAAGGCGTGAACGCATGCAAATCCCGAAATTTGAATGGGGCGTTCTGTTTCGCCCGCCGTGCCAGAATGGTTTTTCCTGTGGCTCCTGCATACTTGACATCGGGTATCACACTTCGCAAAGTGTGATCATGACTTTGACCCCTACTCTTTGGCGCACTTGTCGAGTTTTGGCCAATCGGAAACGATTGGAATTGTTGCATTATGTGATGGCTACGTCCTCCGCAAGCGTCTCGGACATTGCACGCGCCCTGCAAATGCCCTTGGCTGTTGCGAGCTCATACCTGCGTGCACTGAATGCGAGAGGCCTGCTCCGGGTGAAACGAAAAGGGCGTTTCGTAGTGTATGAAGCCGCCGCTGATCCCACTATGCCTGAGATCGGCGTTTTGCTGCCAGCCATCAAGGCGATCTTCCGTACAAAAGATCCCTTTAGGACAGCGCTGGAGGTTTTGACGGGGTTCACTCATCCACGACGGATTGCCTTGCTGAAGGCCATGGAGGGCGGAGCAGTGGATCTAGAGTTCCTGCGCGAGAAGACGGGCATTTCCAAGCCGGCATTAATGCGGCACCTGCGAAAGCTGAGAAAGCGCGGTTGTGTAATGAGAAGCAATAAACGATACCAACGCGTCCGTCCCGGCACCGCTTTGGGAAGAACGCTGCTGGCGTTGGCGCTTCAATGATGCGGTTAGGCTAAGTAACTAATCGGAAGTTGTCGGACAAAAGCTATTGGCTGGTCTGAGACTTAACAGGCATGCACCCGCCCCATTTGATCGGGACGTTCCACCTGCCGGAAGTGGCCTTGAAGGTCGCCCGGCTTCTCCGAAGACGGGCTTCAAACGTTTCCCTGTTCGTAACGAGGTCCATTTTCTCAGGAACGTTGCGCAGTTACATAGGTATCACACTTTGCAAAGTGTGATCATGGGATCTTCGAATGGGGACAGATCGTTTCTATCCGTTGCATGAGATTTTTTGTGGTTTTCTTGGGGCAACCCGTTCCAACGAGCGTATAGTGTTTCCTGCTCAGAGAGACGCATCGATAGGTGAGGGGAGGAGCGCATGAGGTGGGGGATTGGGTGGGCGATCTTGACGTTGGCGATGGGGCTCATGGCCGGGACCGTGATGGCGCAAACTTCCGAGTCGCGGACCGTTTCAGCTCAACTTCAAAGCAACTTGGAATCGCTGGATGCGTTGCTGCGAACCATTCAGAGCAAGGAAGCGGCGACTGCGAAAACCCGGCAGGCGCTTCAAGAAGCCCGGGACGAAGTCACGCGCGCCAACCTGTTGGAGGATTTGCGCGAACTGACGGCGGAAGAAGCCGAACTCCAGGCCCAGTTTACCGAATTCGCCGTCGCGGTGGACGCCAGCGTGTTTTCCGATGCGCCGGAAAAGGCGTTCAACTGGCAGGAGGAACTTGCGTCGCTGCTCAAGCCGATCCTGGCCGAGTTTAAAAGCGCAACTGCCGAAAGCCGGGCTTTGGGCGAGCTGCGCGGACAGATCCATGAACTTGAGCAATTGCACGCGATCGCGCAAAGAGGCGCGGCGAATCTGGAAAAGCTGATGGCGCCCAACCCGTCTGGCGCTTTGAGGGAACGGCTGGAGTCTGAGCTGCGGTTGTGGCGGCAACGCAGAGACGACGCCTACCATCAGAAACGAGCCCTGCAACTGCAACTCGACAATCGGCTGGCGGCGCGCAAGTCGCCGCTCGATTCGGCCACCCAATACGCGCAAACTTTTTTCAAAACGCGCGGACTCAATCTGGCGATGGGGTTGGGGGCATTTTTCCTCCTGTTTTTTGGGTTGCGAATTCTTCATGCCGCGTATCGAAAAGTGCGGCCCTCGCGGAAGCGAGCCGATTTTGCCACCCGGCTGGGCGCGTTGATCTTTCATGTGTTCAGCGTCGTGGGGGGGCTTGTTGCCACGCTGCTGGTCTTCAATCTCGTCGGCGATTGGTTTCTGTTGGGCATTGTTACGATCCTTTTGATTGGCATGGCTTGGGCGGGCATCAAGACCCTGCCGCAGCATATCGAAACCGTCAAGCTGGTGCTGAACGTGGGTGCAGTTAAAGAAAAGGAGCGGCTGATGTTTGACGACATGCCCTGGCAAGTGGACTCCATTGGGTTTACGGTACGGCTGGTCAACCCGCTTCTGAGCGGCGGAGTTCAGACCCTGCCCGTTACAACTCTCGTGGGCCTGCATTCTCGCGTGAACGGAGAGCGGGAGGAATGGTTTCCCTGTCGCGAAGGCGACTGGGTGGAACTGGCCGACGGACATTGGGGACGCGTGGCCTATCAAACGCCCAGCTCCGTGCAATTGGTTGAGCTGGGCGGCAGTCAGATCGTTTACCCGACACCGGCCTTCATTGCATTGAATCCCAAGGTGCTTTCCACGAACTTCCGGGTCAGCACGGTCTTCGGCATCGACTACCGTCATCAAGCGGCCAGTACGCGGGAAATTCCCGACCTCATGAAAGATCGCTTATCCAAAGCGTTGTCCGAGTTGGTTGGCGCGGAACAGTTGCTGAACGTTCTCGTGGTCTTGAAGGCCGCCGGCGCCTCGTCGCTGGATTATGCCGTTGCGGTGGATGTGACCGGCGCGGCGGCGCCGCAATACAAACGGATCGAATGGGCCATCGCCCGCATCCTGGTCGAGACCTGCACCGAGCAGGGCTGGACCATTCCGTTTCCTCAACTTACCGTGCATCCGGCGCAGAAGAACGATCAAAGGCGAGGCTAAGGGAGATTTTCCAATGGTTGGAAAAACCGTCTGAAAATTTTCCGATCATTGGAAAAAAGAGCGGCTCCACCGGAGGTGTCGCCCTACCGGTTTGCAGCGGCAATCTGCGAAGAGTGAGATCTGTAATTGGAGTAATCAACGGACAATGGCGTTTATCTTATTGGCAAGATCCGTGCGCGCATTTTGGAGGCATCAATGGTGATCAACGCGCCGACTTCCAGTTTGTCTTGAAATTGGGCCAGTGCATTACATACGACGGCGGCGTTGTGTTGGGGATCAAGATCCTGAATGCGGAGTTGTATTACACTGGGACAATCAGCCTGACTGGCAGCCAGAATGGTTCCAAAATCAAGGTCGTGTGTGAATACAACCCATTGATGGGTTCGGACCTATTCGAGGATGATGCGATCTGGTGCATTTCCAGCTCCGATTTCTGACCAATGCAAGGCCTCCCATCCGGCTTGCTTGAAGATCGGAATCCATGCTGGCGACAGGTTCATATCGATCAGGATTTTCACGTGGTTGCCAGAGGAATTTCGATTTCATCGGCGCGCCATGCGGCATACGCCAAAGCCTGTTCGATGTCTGCAGTTTCAAGATAAGGATATAGTTGAAGAATTCTTTCTTTCGAATGCCCCGTGGCGACCAAGCCAACGATAGCCCCGACGGTAACGCGCAGGCCTCGAAGGCACGGTTTCCCGCCCATGATTTCGGGATTGAAAGTTATTCGATCCAGATTGTTCATAGTAAATCCCTTTCTGGCGATTAATGTACTCGAATCAGAATGTATGAGCAAGGCCGCAGGCGGAGGAGGGCATCCCGGCACTGCCGCAAGAAACGCCAGACATCCCGCCGTTGCGGCGGGAGCCTACAAAATTCGCTGTTGTAGGCCCGACCTCCGCGTCGGGCGGGCCGATCCCGCGGCCTATCAGGATGCACCCGGCGGAGTCGCGTCCCTTCTCTGTATCGATTAGGGGCGTATCCATGGATGGAAAACCGTCTGAAAATTTTCCGATCATTGGTGGGCCGCGTTCTCCGTAACGCGGCTTCAGGGGAATAAGAAGCTCGCCTTCGCCCGCCTGCTGTTTCGTAAGGGGTATTCATCCCATCGTCTTGTAGAAGAGAGGCGCCATGAAATCTGTGTATAAAAGTCAGCTTATCAGGCGCGGCTACATTCTGGCTGCGGACCAGGAGGACACCGCCGCCGTTTGCACCGTTCCGGCGCGGGCGAGGCGGAGGAGGGCGGCGATGACGCGGTGTTGGTCTTCGTCGCTGAGGTCGGCGGAAGAGGGCACGTTCCTGGATCCGGGGGCGAGAAGGTAGCCGAGCGCCTCCGGACCTTGGAGGAAAGGGCCGCTCATTACGCCCTGCTTTTATACACAAATTATGTAAGGAATCAGAATTCCTTATCCGTGGGGCTGCTTCTAACCCTGGAAGAGTGGCCCCACGGATGGCAAAGCGTCCAACGGATAAGGAATTGCGACTCGTTTGGTATGTGAAAGACCTTGAAAAGAACAACAAAGAGTTTAACGCAAGACTCGCGAAGTTTTTCATTTTCTTGTGTAGGAGCCAAACCCCCGTTCGGCGATCGGAGCGTAGACAAGTTTTGAGAATCTCTTTGCCCCAAACCCTGAAGTTTCATATAAACATCTTTGTTGCAGGCGATTTTTGAATGCAACCACCGAGAGGGATTGGGGACTAAAATGAATGAGCGTTGTCATGAGGGAATCATCGCTAAGGATTGATACCTTTTTTGAGAGGCGCAATGATAAAATTCAATAAAAGATTTCTTGAACCAGTACTTGGTGAGACTGGAATAAGACGGTCCCATTGGAACTAATATCAATGTTTTTGAAGCATCGCGTCGTACATGCTTAGGGGGTCTAGATCTATCTTTATGCGCTATTTCGGCTCCAAGTTTACCACGCTCCCTCGATTGGGTGAGATTCTTCTCCAGCGAGTCAACAAAGGCACTTTTTGTGACCCTTTCGGCGGTATTGGAACTGTCGGTGCATATTTCAAGTCGTTAGGCTTTCACGTTTGGACAGGGGATGTCCTGCAGTTTGCTCATTGCTTTCAAATTGCGAGGATACATCGACAGAATGTACCTTCATTCAGGCAGGTGCGGTCTAGACTAGGGCTGAACTCAAGCAAAGATGTGCTCGAAATATTGAACAAGAGAAAAGGACGAGCTGGCTGGTTTGTTGAACAATACGCCAGAAAGAGGAGGTTTTTTACTGTCGAGAACGCTCGTGCCATTGAATGGGCATGGAATACGATCCATGCGTGGCACAAAGCTGGATGGCTGAATAGAGAAGAGAACGCTGTCCTTATTGCATCTCTGATACATGCTATGGATCAAGTCGCGAACACTGCGGGAACATACTATTCATTTCTGAAGACTTGGCACAGAAAAGCAAAACGCCCATTCCACATGGATTGGATGCGTCCGACACGTGGTCAATTCGCTGGTAAGTGTTCTTTAGGTTCAGCTGAGACTCTCGTTTCTCAACAAGCGTTCGATGTGCTTTATCTTGACCCTCCTTACAATGAACGGAGCTATGCGCACTATTATCATTTAGCGGAGACCATTGCTCAAGGAGTGCATCCACAGGTTCATGGCATTTCGGGGATTCCAGACCGTGGCCTTGAACGCTCAGTCTTTAACGATCGAAGCAAGGCAGCGTCTAGCCTCGAAGAGCTTCTGAATGAAGCACGTTTTAAATGGCTCGCGTTTCATTACGCAGATGATGGCTTGATTCCGCGTAAGACTATCCGCTCGATTCTTGCCAAATACGGCACTTTCGAGGAATTCGTTTTATATGGACGAGGATACACCACACAAAACAGGGAACGTTGCGTTGAACATCGGCTCTATTTATTGAAGCATGATTAAACTTCTTCCAGGGCCAGATGCAGACCTCGACGCACTTCGTCCTTTTGCTGCCGTTAAACTTATTGTGGCTGATTTGGATGGTACACTCTTTCCGTCGGAGCTTCATGAAACAGCCCAACGACTTTTAAGGCAACTACGGCTACTCCAAGTTCGATTGACAGTTGCAACTGGGCGAACCTTCAAAGGCGTACAGACGCTGATTGAACGACTTCAAGGAACGCGAGGGAATCTTCTTGTCAAATCAGACACACCTTTAATCCTCTACAATGGGAGCGTCCTTGTGGAGGTGGGAAGCGGCCACTTATTGAAGCGTACAGAGGTGAATCTTGGTGTGTTGAATATGATTCTAGATATCTCCGCTCGGTATCCTTGTGAAGTCTATGCTTATTTTTGTGACGAAGATTTGTTCCTTCAGAATGATGTGAATGGAATTCAGGAACGTGTCTTGGGCTGGCAGTTTGGCCAGCAAGACTTGCCAAGGGCAGCGCATGAATTCAATGGATTGCCTGTAGAATGGAAAGGCTTGCAGTCAACGATTGACGACCACAAACCGTGTGCCATTGTTCTGAAATCCCCTAACTTTGATGCGCTTCGTGCCATAGCTGATGAGCTGATTCATACAGGCAATGTTAGCGTTACACGTAGTGGATCGACTTATCTCGAAGTACGACCTCTAGGTAGTGACAAAGGAATTGCATTAGAATGGGTGGCGCGGCGGCTTGGACTGTCGAGTAATCAGGTATTGGCTATTGGCGACAATGATAACGATGTAGAAATGCTTAAGTGGGCGGGCATAGGTGTTGTTGTGAACACGGCATCACCCAGTGCAAGGGAATGCGCGGACTTCCTTTGTGACTTTGGGCCGTTTCAGGGGGTGGTACAGGTTCTCCGGCTGGTGCATGAAGCACATAAATACTGTCGAACCCAGAGTACAAGGAGCACGATTGAATGAAACCGAATGATGAATGGCAGTCTTTTCTTAACAGCAAAAAGGATGAAGTGGAATGTCAGTGGCTAACGAAGAGTGAATTCGAAATAATCATCAATGAGATTTTGAAGCATGCAGAATCGCCATTACTTGGTCTTCAGTTTTCCCTAGAGTTTGCCCCTCCATTCAAAGCGTTCGATATTGGTCATTCACTTGCTGAACCCCCTGATACGCACTCATTTCAGCTTGATGATAATCGGAGTGGTCTCTGTCGTGCAAAGTGGTGGTTGAAACCGGACTTAATGCATATAGCAAGCGTCCGTAATGAAACGCTTGCCGCATTATTCAAAGCTTGGTGGAAGACACGTTTACGAACACCGTCGGCTGGGCTACCCGATCTGAAACGAGACAAAGAAGGAATCAAGATCGCTGACGAAACTGTAATGCGGCGCTTGGAGCAAGGAGTGTGCCCCTCCGTACTATTCTGCGATCTTGACAATTTCGGTGAGGTCAATAAGCGCTTTGGTCAGGAAGAGGGTAATCGTGTCATCAAAGAATTTGGAGCTCTAGCAGAAAAGGCTGTCACTCCATTTGGCATACTCCTGCATAATGGTGGAGACGAATTAGTCGTTCTTTGTCCAAAAGGAGGTGCTCTTTCTGCCATTCGAGCTGCGTATGCTGTTCGCCAAGCCGTGCAGAAGTATGATTTTAAGGTGCACCCTTTAACACTCGGCATGTCCGCTGGCGGTGCTGCATCAGATAGTCCACAGCGTCAAGACTCCTTTGAGGTCCTTAAGAACGAGTCAGACCAAGTTCTACATAATTTTGCCAAGAAACCTACAAAAGGTCGAACCCGTTTTAATCCTGCTACAGAGAATTCACCATTTGCCGACTGGTTGGTAGAAGGTCGGGTTAGTGTTGGGAAATGCCTTGTACTTAGTACCATTTCTGATTGTGCTCCTTTCGGTAACGCTTGGTTAAACGCACTTTCAGCACTTGTGCAGGAATCCATGTCTACTCCGAGCGAGGCACATGTTGCCATTAGCGACTTCATCACATGGATGGGTGCTGCGGGAAACGTTGCTCCAATGCATTTGAGTGCTCCTCCTGAGAAGGCGTCTCAATCAGTCTCAACCACAGCGTCAGCCACTGCCCTTGATCTGGCGTTCGCTATTGCGCACGGAATATTAGTGAACTCAGCGCGCAACGCTGTAGAGCAGACTGTCACGATAAAATATTCCAGAGACGGACAGAGCGCGGCTGTTTTCTTGGAAGATGAGACCAAAGTGTGGTCCTCTGTTATTTCCGAGAAAGACTTGGCGACGTGTATCCTGCCTTTGCCGAAACGAACAAGTACGTCTGATCTTCGCACTCCGTATGGCGCTGCTCGCGCTGTATTGATTAAAATCGGTCATTCACCTTTGCCTGTACCAGCATGTCTTTTTAGTGAAATCATAGTTGTCGATGATAGGCCAACACGTGGAGGTTGCCTTCCAGACTTTTGGGAAGTGACTATTGCGCGACTTATTACACGAATGCATTCTGATCCGAATACTTGTCTTGTGTTTGTCATGGGTAATCTGGAGCACGGTGGAGAAACTGTTGCTAAGTTGAAGGAATTTTCTAAGAACCAAGGTATAGATGAGGAGACTGCTTCACGTCTTGCCGTAACTGCCGCGATGCTGAGAGAAACGGCAGGTCGGCTCAATGAAAAGTTATATTTTCCCCCAACGTATGAGGCGTTATCGAATACTCTCGCTGTGCAACTTGACGCAGTTTCTGATCTGCAATCTCCAATTTCGGCGACGGTGGGTTCGCGTCCCCTCTTGATTCGAGATTTGAGATTGGATGAAAAGGCTCTCAGCCGAGAGGACGGATGCCGTGTCGAAACCGCAGCCGAAGCTTTTCCTATTGTTCTTGAGATACTTCGCAATGCAAAAATACCGTCTATTCGCGACCAGGCCGGAAGAACTGTTAGTGAACTTGTGGACTTCAAAGTTAACCTAAGGTGTCCTGCAAAAGACGTAATTCCTGCTTACTATTCAGCTCGAGAAAAGCGAATGTGCGAGTACTTTGATGGTGCATTCATGGATACGACTAAGTTTTTTGGTGCTGCGCTTGCAGTCGGCGGCCAACTCGATGCGGTCCTTGCTCATATTGTTGCCGTGATCCAAAAGGAGACATCAGCTTTCGCGACCCGTAGGGCAATTCTCGTGGTTCCTCATGATACACAGGGTAAAGAAGAGTTGTCACCTTTGGGATTAGTTTCGGTCCGAATCATTCCTCGTTTTTCTGCCAAGCGTTGTGAATTGTCATATAGTTTTACTTGGCGAACGGTTGAAGCTCTTGTTGGATTTCCTTATAGTTTATATGGATCTATTTGCTTTGGTCAGGAACTGACGCGGCGCGTCTGTGATCTTCTTCCTTCCTTGATGCGGAGCCGAGTGTCGATGGGTCAGGTTTCGTATCTTGCACATAGCCTTCATATGTTCATGGACGATAATGGTCAAGCAATTGTACGTCATATAGTCAATGAAGCGACTGCTTGAATTTGCTCCAGAGTGCTTGTTGTGTCATGTAGGGTATTTGGCATCATTACCCGAATGGTTCACTGCTGCTCGTGCGTCACTTCAATTAGGAGATATTCTGGCATTCGATGTTGCACGTGCAGATGATGCGCTGACACGGTTAAGACCTCTCGCGATAGATGATATGCCACGAGTAATGGATCATTTTTATTTATGGACACCTCGGAGTATTCCAGCATGTCGTCAGGATCTTCTTGATGCATTGTTTGAGCTTACGGCGGTTGACTTTGAACACATTATTCGGCCAGAACAGAACCGAGACAACATTCGATGTCTTCTTAATATTATTTCCCGTCATTTCCAAGGACAGCGTGTGGCACGAATTCTCGATTTTGGCTGCGGTACTGGACTTTCGGCGCAAGTTGCATCCGAGCTGGGAATACATCTGCACGGTTATGATCGTTGTCCTAAGATGCGTTCGCTGGCAGCAGAACAAGGCTTGCAACTCATGGTTCCAGAACAATTCAATAATGTATGTTTACCTGTATTTAATGCAGTATTTTGCTCGTATGTATTTCACCTGTTGCCCACAAAAGACGATCTTTGCCAACTTTGGACGATATTAAAGCCGGGTGGGATTGTAGTCGGAAACTTCCACAAAGATCACGGCTTGCATGAAGCGAGTACATGCTTTATGAAATGTGGAGCACGGGCACATGAAGTGGAGGATGTGTCGTGTAGATTTCAACATGGTAGTTATTGGATGTTTGTGCGTCATGAGTAATAGTCAGCAGCTAATGACAGTGAACGAAGCCGTTCAATATGCGAAGACACAAATCGATTCGCATATTGATTCTGACCTACTTTCACAGCTTGAGAGGTGTGGTCTTCTTCCAAGCTTTCTGTGTCCTGAGAAGAAATATCTGCAAGGTGATATCGATTCGCTTAAACCTTTGCTCGTGGCCCTTGCCCGGGGAGATGCCACGACTTATGGCGAACAAGGCTTTTTTGCGGAAGGACTTCCTGCTCATGTACATCTTGGTAATGGTACCTGGCTGCCTCTTGGCGATGCTCTTGCCGCTCAGGATGAACCATACCTGTGCCCTGCGCTACGGCATCTTGCCCAGATTGCATCGCAGAATTGTAACTCCAAAAGAGAGATAGCCCCACGTATTAGAGTGCCTTGGCTGTCTGGGACATCCATTCTCACATCCCAACAAGCTGTCGCCGAGGTGGCGGGTATCCAGGTTCATCGAAATGCAATTGTGTCCGAGTCGGGTGTTGCTGACTTTGCCCGAACAGCATACTACATGGGGACCAAACGCGATCTTGGACCATTTCTCGTTGAAGCTCTCGCCAGTGTGCTTCCAAAGAATGGTGTTGTTCTTGATTTGATGTGTGGATCTGGTGCTGCATCTGGTGCGTTCTGCCGCGTTTGGCCCACATATGTTTCAGACGCACAGATCTTCTGCCAACACCTTGCACTTGTACAAGGTGGCGGGTTTGAAGTATCACGTGCGCAACGGTGTTTATTGCAGATTCTAGAGACAGCTCGTCAGCATGAACTTGAGCTTCGGAAGCCAATTGAGTTGCTGCTGCGTCGGGAGGCAGAGTTCTGCCATAGTGATTTGACGACAGAACTTATTCATCAATTCAAAGAATATGTTGCCAGCATCCCATCAATCTCAACAGGAGGAAATATTGGAAGTTGGTTTCCGACTTACGAAGTAGATGCGCGACGCCATAACAAGGCAAAACGCCCCTATTGTCTCTTCACCGCTTATTTCGCGGGACTCTATTGTGGTCTTCGTCAAGCAATTGAAATTGACAGCCTGAGATTCGCTGTTGAACATCTAGCAGAAGAAGACCGACGATGGGCGTTGGGTGCCCTCGTCATTGCCGTTAGCGTACAAGCATCAACATACGCAGCTCATTTTGCTCAACCACAGCCATATCTTAGCCGCCTGGTTGGATATCCTTCGCCGTCTCCTCTTCGCCGTCGGCATGGCGACATGTTGGAACTGACAATGCCGCAACTTCAGAAGACATTAGAACGATGGGCTGGCTCGATCTATCGGGAGTTTTCCGTTCGTCTTGAAAGTCTCGCTCGTCAGAGCCAGACTATAGAACATCCTGTTCATGTTATTCCTGGACCTTGGAGCCTTGCGCTAGATGAGTTTGAGCGGCAAGCCTCTGCAAGTCCAATCGTAGCTTACCTTGATGCACCTTACACCCGGGATGAGTACAGCCGTTATTATCATGTGTTAGAGACCCTTGTTAGATATGATTATCCGTCAGCTACCGGTATTGGACGAGTTCCCTCAAAAGAGCATGGGGAACGGTTCGCATCAGAGTTCTTTACTAAAACACAACGCATTATGGAACACGGCCTTGTACAAGTCATCTGCGCCGTGCTGGAAAAAGGCTGGACATGTGCCTGGAGTTATTCCGATGCAGGTCAAGCCTGTATCTCAACGGTAATGGAGGCTGTCATCAATAAGACAGCTTGTCGTGTCACATCATTCGCTGCTCCACACCGTTATACGTCTCAAGGTGGTCATCCCGCAAAAAAAGTGACTGAATACCTTATAGTTTTCCATTCACAGGTCACGCGTTTTAAGCGATTAGTGCCCTATCCAAATTAAGGTGCTACTGGCTTTAGCGTGTGAATTTTCATTGGTTTGGATACCTTGGGTTCATGAATGACACCAAACTTTATCAGCAGATTCTGGGGCGTTCGGCAGCGCATACGGGAGTGAAAAAAAAGCCAAGGAGATTTTTCAATGATTAGGGATAAATCGCCTCAAAATCGTCTAATCAGCGGAAAGAGAATGGCTTCACCGGAGGGGCCGTCTCTGTTTATCGCGGGCCGGTGACTAACTGGAAATAGTAACCGTTTGCGCCGTTCCGGCGCGGGCGAGGCGGAGGAGGGCGGCGATGACGCGGTGTTGGTCTTCGTCGCTGAGGTCGGCGGAAGAGGGCAGGTTGATGCCGCGGGCGGCGAGGTCGTCGCTGACGCCGGAGGGGCCCATGCGGGCGCCGTCGGAGGTGTGGCGCCAGAGCGAGGTCATCATGTAGGGATGGCGGTGCAGCGGCTCGAAGAAGCGGCGGGCGCCGATGCCTTCGGCGGCGAGAGCTTCCAGCCAGGCGTCGCGATTATGGCCGTTGTTCAGGGCGATGGAGTAGAGCCAGAAGGCGCCTTCGACGCCGATGGGCTCGGGGTGCAGTTGCACGCCGGGCGCGCCTTTCAAGGCATGACGATACCGCGCGGCCATTTCCTGTTTCCGGCGGATGACGTATGGCAGTCGCTCCATTTGGGCGAGGCCCAGGGCGGCGGCGAGGTTGCTCATGCGATAGTTGAAGCCCATTTCGCTGTGGATATATCGGTCGCTGGCGTCCCGGGCCTGGTTGACGAGGTAACGGATTTTCTCCGCGAGTTCCTTGGAATCCGTGACGACCATGCCGCCGGCGCCGGTGGTGATCATCTTGTTTCCGTTGAAGCTGAAGCAGCCGAGCTGGCCGAAGGTTCCGACAGGCCGCCCGTTCAGACGGGTTCCGAGCGCTTCGGTGGCGTCCTCGACCACGAGGAAATCAAATTCCTTGGAGAGGCTGATCAATTCGTCCATGTCGCAGGCGCAGCCGTAAAGGTGGACGGGGATCACGGCGCGAATTTTCTGTCCCTGGCGTTCGAGCTTGGTGCAGAGTTCGCTTAACAGGGCGCCGTCCAGGCACCACGTTTCGCGGCGCACATCGACCAGCAGCGGCCGCGCTCCGCAATAGAGCGCCGGATTCATCGACGCCACGAAGGTCAGGTCCGGAACGGCGACGATGTCGCCGTTGCCGACGCCCAGCACGTGCAGGGCGACATGCAGCGCGGCTGTTCCGGAGGCCGTGGCTACCGCGTAACGAGCGCCGACAAATTCCGCAAACTGCCGCTCGAATTCGGCGATCATGGGGCCGGCCGACGAGACGAAGCCCGAATCGATGCACTTCAAGAGCCACTCTTTTTCCGAGGGGCCGAGGAGCGGATCGCAGACGGAAATTTTGCGATTCATGACGGTTTTCCTCAGGATTTAAAGTTGGCGGTTTGGAGTACATCCGCCAGCAGGCAGAGCGAATCGATGGTGGCGTGCGGTTCGAATTCCGGCGAGGGAGCTTCTTGTCCTGCGCATTCGCCCTTGCTGCGGTGAATGCGGACCGTGCCCATCCCCAATTTGCGGGGGATAAAGAAATCCACGGCCGGATTGTCTCCGACAAAGACCATCTCGGTCGGCTCCAGGCCCAGTTGCAGCGCCATGATTTGGAAGGCGTCTTCCAACAATTGGAACGACTGGCGCGAGCCGATCAAATCGTCGGGATAGACCATCGCATCGATGAGCGCTTCGAGTTCCAGTGCGGCCACTTTGCGGCGCTGGATGGCCGCATTGCCGTCCGTCAGCAGGCCCACGCGAACATTGCGGGCAATGAGCATGGCCAGACTGACCCGCGCATCGGGATATAATTCGATGCGGGGGTTGTGCGTGCGGTGCACATAGAGCAGCTTGCCGATGACGGTTTCCTCGACGACCTTAAAATGCCGCTGGAGAACCTTCATGAACAGATCCCGGTGTTCGCCGGCTTGATGCAAGGCGACCAGTTCGTCGCCGATGTGAATGCCGTAGAGATTGTGCACATAGTCCGACACGGCGCGAAATCCGCTGAGAATGTATTGCTGCTGCGGATAGAGCGTGTCGTCGAGATCGAACAGGACGGCCTTGAATCCCGAGGGAGCGGGGTTCCCGCTAGATGTAGTATCGTGCGGAGTCATAGCGACCTGCCTCCTTTTGCAGCCAGTCGGCGGTTATGCGAAGCCCTTCCTCGACCCGCGCGGGCGGAGTCCAGCCGATCAGGGATTTCAACAATTCGTTGCCCGCTTGCAGCCGCCGCACTTCACTGGCGGCGGGTCGCAGGCGGCGGGCGTCCATCCGGATGGTGGGTTGGCGCCCCAGAAGTTTGCCGGCCAGCGCGACCACCTGCTCGACGGAGATGTCCGAGCCGGTTCCGATGTTGACCGTGACGCCGACGGTCCGGTCGCATTCGGCCACCCGGATCAGGCCTTCGACCGTGTCGGCAACGAAGTTGAAGTCGCGCGTCGTGCCGGGATCGCCCAGGCTGATTTCGTCCTGTCCGGCGATCAATTGCAGCAGGATGGTGGGGATGACGGCGCGGGGCGACTGGCGAGGGCCGAATGTATTGAACGGACGCACCGTCGTGACGGGCAGCTCGAACGATTTGAAGTAGCTCTCCGCCAGTTTTTCGGCGGCGATTTTTGTGGCGGAGTAGGGGCTTTGCGCCTGGAGCGGATGCGCTTCGTCGATGGGAACGTGCAGGGCGGTGCCGTAGACTTCGCTGGTGGAGGTGTTGATCACGCGGGCGCCGGCTTGTCGCGCGGCTTCCAGGATGTTGAGCGTGCCGGTGATATTGGTGTCCACGTAGGAGCGGGGCGAGGTGTAGGAGTAGGGAATCCCGATCAGCGCGGCCAGGTGAAAGACGGTATCGCCCGGGCCGATCAACCGCCGCATGAAATCGGCGTCGCGAATGTCGCCGGCGACAAGCTCGATGTCCTTGCGGACGTCCGGCGGGACGGCGTCCATCCATCCGTTGGACCCGGCCGCGTTATAGAAGACCAGGGCGGTGGCGTGCGCTCCCCGGCGCACCAGGGCTTCCGCCAGGTGGCTGCCGATAAAGCCGCAGGCCCCGGTCACTACTGCCTTTTTGCCGTTCCAATTCATATGAAAAAGTTTCCTTTCACGCGAGAGCTTCCACGGGAATGCCCGGCGCTTGTGCGTCCGGAACGAGCGCGCTGTGTTCGCGTCCGGCCGCCTGCAAATCGGATGGATTGCCGATGTCGCGCCAATACTCGATGATGGGAAACGCCCCGATCGACCCTCCCTGGCCGAGTACGGCCTGAATCAAATCCGTCATGTCAAAATAGCGGTTGCGGGGAATCAGGTCAATGCAGGCGGGGTTCAGCACATAGATGCCGGCGTTGATGAACTGTTCGAGCACCGGTTTTTCCCGCAGGCCGGTGACGCAGCCTTCGCGGATGTCGACGACGCCATAGGGCACTTGAAATTGATGTTTGCGCACGCACATGACAATGTCGTGCCGGTGTTTGTTCTGGAACTGCAAAATCTTCGCAAAGTTCATTTTGGTCAACAGGTCGCCGTTCATGACCAGGAAGGGGCGCCGCGGCCGGGGGCGCACCAGCGAAAGCGCTCCGGCGGTGCCCAGCCTTTCCTTTTCGGCGATGTAGTTGACGTTCAGGCGGTGTTCCTGCCCGTTGCCGACGTGGTCGCGAATCCGGTCGGCGAGATAGTTGACGGAAATGACCACGTCCTCAATGCCGCTTTCGCGCAGGCCGCCGAGAATGTGGTCCAGGATCGGGCGGCCCGCCACGGGCAGCAACGGCTTGGGCGTATCGTTGGTCAGGGGGCGCAGGCGCGTGCCCATGCCGCCGGCCATCACGATGGCGCCCTGGCCGGTCAATTGGTCCAGCAAACTTTCGATGCGTTCGAGCCGGATGGGCCGGTTCTCGTTGTCGACCACCGGCAGATGCCGGATGGACCGCTTGCGCATGATGTCGAGCATTTCATGATAGGGGGCGCCGAGCGGTACGGTGATCGGATGGCGGTTCATGATGATGGAAACGGGTTGGGCGGAATCGATGCCGGCCAGGATGCCCCGGCGGATATCGCCGTCGGTAATGGTGCCGAGCAACGCGCCCTGTTCCGCCACGACCAGAACGATCTCCATGTTGGCCCAGTTGATCCGGCGAATGATTTCCTGGATGGAATCCGATTCGCGGGCGAGCGTGGCTTCCAGGCTGCGAGGTTGCGACGGACGGACTTCCGGCGCCTCGTTGAAGGAAACCCGCTGCCCGGGCATCAGGACGGCATGATCGGCCAATTGGGCGCAGGCGCCGACGGCGGCGCCGCTCCCGAGAAGGCAATTCTCGCCGACGGCGGCGCCCTTTTCGATGGAGACGCCGGCCAGCAGAATGGTTCCCCGGCAGAGCGAGACCTCGGCGGCGCATTGGGATGAGGGATCGGTGAGGATCGGCAGGGAAAGCCCGTGGCGGGCCAGGATGCGGAAGACCGCCTCCCGGTCGAAGGCCTGGGGCGTGGCCGGCGTTCCAATGACGGCGGCCTGGACGCCGGCGGGAAGATTCTCCAGCCAACCCAGGACGGGAATGCCGTTAATGCTCTGATGGCGAAGCGTCGGCGCCGGATCCAGGATGCCGGCGATGTGAAACTCCGCATGATCTTTCAGCAGGCGGATCAGGTCCGAAAGAAACATGCCCGCTCCGACGATGACGAGCGAGCGCGGGGTGTTTTCCGCGCCATTCGGCTCGGCCATCCATTCCGCCGGCTCAAGCGGCATTTTCTTTTTATGGCGTTGTCCCATA
Organism: Lentisphaerae bacterium GWF2_57_35; assembly: GCA_001804865.1. GTDB lineage: Bacteria > Verrucomicrobiota > Kiritimatiellia > CAIQIC01 > GWF2-57-35 > GWF2-57-35. The sequence continues at coordinate 61,752 of MHBK01000020.1, read as the reverse complement.
ACCTATCCTGCGTTGAACGAGTCTTACCGCAGGCCTGGTTTGGCGGCCGAGTCTCGAAGCACGGTGGCAAATTCGGAAAGATACGCGGCCAGGCAATACAGGCTGTTGTTGATTTCCGAAAACACGGTCGGTTTCTGTCCGGCGAGTTTTTTCTTGTCTTTGCTTTTGTCCATGATCGTTTCCTTCATCGTCGTTTACGTTGGCTGCAAAAGGTTTCCTACACGCCCATCCGATTGATCACGACTTCCATCAGTTCGTCGATCGTGGTCACCAAGCGCGCCGCGGCTTGATAGGCCCGTTGCGCGCTGATCATCTCCATTAATTCCTCGTCCAGGTTCACGCCTGTCTGGCTTTGAACGGCGCTTTCCAACATGCTGACAACCGCTTCGCCGTCAAACACCAAGTCCTGCTCGTCCTGAATTTGGGCGCCCAGATCGGCCATCATGCTGCTGAAATAGTCGCCGAAGGTCTGATTGTTCAGGCCGGCGATCTTGACTTGGCTAAGGTCGGCGATTTCCAGCGCATTGGCGCCGTCGCGCACGTTGGGGGTGACCGGGGGGCCGGGATCGTCGATGGTGTTGGCGGCGGCGATCAGTTGCGGGTTGTCGAGCAACGAATTGGTTGGATCGTGCAGCAGGGGATTGACGGCGATGTCGTCCGCTCCCGTGCCGGTGAAGAACTCGATGCCCGGATTGCCTTCCAGATCGTAGCCGGAAAGGTGGACGGCATTGACGGCGGCGATCAGTTCTGAGGCCAGCGTATCCAGGTTGGCGCTCATGGCGTCGATGGTCGAGACGGTTTCGATCATGCCGCCGAGGCTGCCCTTATTGAGCGTCACGGCGGCGCCGTTCAGCATGAACTGCATCGTGGCCGTGTCGGTGATGGACAACTCGTTCCGCACGGTCCCGTCGCCACTGATCAGCGTCTGGCCGTCGACGGCGATGGTGGAGTCGGCGCCCACCGAGATGTTGAGTTTCTCGCCCAGGTCGCGGAGCAGGAGGTCGCGCTGATCTTCCAGATCGTTGGGATTGTAGCCCGAGTTGGACATGCTGAAGATGCGCCGGTTCAAGTCCTGGATGCGGGCGGCCAGGTTGTTGACGCTATCGACTTCGGTGGCGGCGGCTCCCGTGAAAGCCGGGCCGACGCCGCCGGCGGCGATGCCGTCGCGGTAATCGCTCAGGCGTTGCGACATCTGGTTGAGCTGATCGGTCAGGCTGACGGAACGCTCCAGCAGGGTGCTGCGATAGGCCATGCGGTCGGCGTTGTTGGCCAGGTCTTGCCAGGAGCTCCAGAATTCCTGGAGACGGTTGGTCAGGGAGGTCTCGCCCAGCCCATTCAAAAGCGCTTCGATGTCGCCGAGGGAATCCGCCAGTTGCTGGTGCATGGCGAGATCGCCGCTTTCGTCCATCAAAACTTTTTCGCGCATTTCGTCGCGCAGCCGGATGATGTCCTGGATCTTGACCCCGGTTCCGATGCTGTAGCCGCGCGTTGTGAATAAGTTGGGGTTGTTGGGCGGATTGGTTCCGAGCACGGCTTTTTGGCGGTGGTAGCCTTTGGTGTCGACGTTGGCGATATTGTGGCTGATGACCGCCAGGCGTTCCTGTTGGGTGATAACCCCGCTGCGCGCAATGTAAAAAGAATCGTTTAATGAGGCCATGACGTTATCCCTTCTGTTGAACCAACAGCGGCCCGTTCATGGGGCCGATCCGTCCGGTGGAGTCGTAAACAAACGGATTGCCGCCCTGGGTTGCGCTCAGGCCGGTGAGCGTGCGGTCGATGACTTCCAGGAACGATTGGGCGATGGCCCTGTTCGTACGGTAGATTTTCTTGATCCGCCGGACCACATCCTTGACGATCGATTCGGATTCGGGCGGCGGCTGGACGGTCTCGTCGTGGGCGCCGTAGTATTCGCGGTAGCACTGCGCAAAGCGCTGCATGGCTTGTTCCTGCTGCTCGACGGCTTGCCAGATTTGTTCGGTGTGGCGTTTGTAGAGCGCCTGTTGAAGCAGCTGGCCCGTTTTTTCGATTTCGCGCAGGCATTCCAGAAAACGATCGGCGCCCTCCGGAGAAGTTGCTCTGGGCGTGAGGCCGGCGGGCCGTTGCGGCGGGTGAAGCGTTGGGTTATTCATCGCGATTCCTTCCGGTAAAGTTTCTCATCTGCTGGTACAGGGTATCCGCGAGTCCCAACGTGCCTTTCGAGCCCAGGTCGTAAGCCACTTGTTCGATCGCCAGTTCCTGCAAGCCGGCGCCGGTTTCCGTCGGGGCGTCTTCGCTCTGTTCCATGCCCGGTTTCATGCCTTCTTTCATGATGATGCTGATGAAGAGCCCCTCGAAATCCCGGCAAGCCTGCTTGAGCTGTTCGTCCTGCCGGGCCGATTCCGTCCTGGCGGCGGCGTCCGATGTCGGAGAAATGTTGCTGATGTTCATTCGCACGGCTTCCTTACATGGTAACCAATTCCATTTGCAGTGCGCCCACGCGCTGGAGGGCTTCCAGAATGGAAATTAAATCCCGCGGGGTGGCGCCCATTTCGTTGAGCATGTCCGCCAGTTCCCGGACGGTGGTGGTGCCGGGCACAAGCATGACCTTTGCCTTGTCCTCCCGGGCTTGCGTGGCGATCTCGTTGACGACCACCGGATCGGCCTGCGTGAAAGGCTCCGGCATATAAGCCGTGAGCTTCGAGCCGATGTTGACCGTCAGATTGCCGTGGGCGACCACCGCCTCGCCGATATGCACGTCCGAGCCCATCACGATGGTGCCGGTGCGTTCGTTCACAATGACGCGGGCCTGCGTGTCCGGCGTGAGCGAAAGGACCTCGAGGTTGGCGATAAAGGTGGAGACTTGGCCGATGTCGAGCGTTTCCTCCGGAATGCGGATCATCACGGAGCCGGCATCGCGGGCCACGGCGGAGCCGTCAAAACGGGTGTTGATGGCGGCGGCCATGCGGGTGGCCGTGGTAAAATCGGGCTGGCGGAGAATCAGTTGCAGGACGCCGTTTTTGACGAACTCGTCGTCCTGGCCGCGCCGGAGCACCGCGCCGGCGGGAATCGTTCCGACCGTGGTGTAATTCTTGCTGAACGTTTCGCCGCCCGGGCCGGCGACGCCGGCGCTGAAGCCGCCGACGGTGATCGCGCCCTGCGCCAAGGCATAGAGCTCTCCGTTCGGAGTCAGGAGGGGCGTCATCAACAGGACGCCGCCCTCCAGGGAGGTTGCGTCGCCCAGGGAGGAAATCTGAATGGAGATCCGGTCGCCCTGCCGATGGAAGGGAGGCGCCAGGGCGGTGACGACCACGGCCGCCACGTTTTTGCTCTTGATGTCCTGTACGGCGATGGACAACTGGAATTGTTCGAGCAGATTGGCCATGGTTTGCTTGGTCAGCGTAAGATCCTTGTCGCCGGTGCCGCTCAGGCCCACGACCACGCCGTAACCGATTAGCTCGACGCTGTTGAGCCCGGCAATGCGGGCGATGTCTTTGATCCGCGTCTGGATGGCCGGCGCGGAGGGAACGTGGGCCAGGACGATGGCCATCGCCAGAAATATTCCGATCGATTTTTTCATAGGTCTCGCCTCGTTAGAAGGGGTTGATCCAATCCCACATCATCGGGAAAATGCCCTTGTTCTGGCTCTTGGCAATGGAGCCGGAACTGGTGTACTGGATGGCCGCGTCGGCCACCGCCGTGGATTTAACGGTATTGTTTCGCGCAATGTCTTCCGGCCGTACGGTGCCGGTCAGCACGATTTCGACCGCTTCGTTCTGGATGACCAGCGTGCGCCGGCCTTCGATCATCAGATTGCCGTTGGGCAGCACTTCCATTACGCGCGCGCCGATGGTGCCGGAGAAGGTGTCCTTATTTTCCATGGAGCCTTTTCCGGAGAAGGTGCGGGACGCTTCGACGTTCCAGGCCGGGAGACCGGCATTGGTCCAGCTCGCCTGGGGGATGCCGTCGACGACCGGCGAGGCAAATTGCAGCGAGCCGCCGGTGGAGAACTTCTTGTCCGTGCCTTTTTGGGCGTCCTTGGCGGAGGAGGCTTCCTCGACAATCAGGACCGTCAGGATGTCGCCGATGCGTCGGGCTTTTTTGTCCCCATAGAGCCGGGTTGCCAGCGACCAGTCCGTGACCGGTTCGGCCAGGGCTTGAAAGCCCATCGCCGTCAGGGCGGTTATCACGATAAGCGCGTTAATTTTCATGGTCTTCTTCTCCTAAAAATCGACGGTAGCCTGCTTCGAGCCCACCATGCGGACCAACAGGCGACGCTTCGATTGCTCGTTCATGCACAAGACATTTTCGCCCAGGCGGCCATCGCCCAGGGCCTTTGCCCTTAGCGCGATCTGAAGGCCGCTGCGCTCGCTGACCACCGTGATGAATTCGCCGCGTTGGGCGCAGACCGGCTGCTGCAGGCAGTGCCGGGAAAGGGGTTGGTCCAGCCGGACTGGGCGGTCGACTTGCAGGCCGGCCACGATTTCGCCGATGGGGATGAATCCCCGGCGCACGCTGTCGGCCGGCAGCCACTTGGTTTTAAGGTCTTCCGGCATCACGGTCTGGCCGCGGCTCAGCGGCTGGGCGGCGACCCAAAACTCCTGAAGCGCCAGGACGCGCGCCCGGAATTGAACGGTCCGGTCTTTCTTGCCGTCGACGTACAGGGCGGCGTCGAAAAGGTGGTAGTCTCCGCTGCCGCCTTCCGGGGAAAAGTTTTCGATGCGGACTTCGATGGCGCCCTGGGGGGAGACGAGGATGGGCGCCCGGGGAATATCGCACTCGACCTGCAGCTCCTTGCCCTTCCACTGCTCCTCCTGCTCGACAAAAGCCACGACGGCATCGTGCGCCAGTTTCATATCCAGCGGAACGCCGTCGCGCCGGACGGTGAAATTGATTTCGCCGCGGAGCGCCACGTCGTTCATGTCCGGGTATTGCTGGAGGGCGTAGGCGAGCGTCGTCAGGGAATATTGTTGGGGCTTTCCGGGGGCGGGCGCTTTCATGACCACGCGGTCGCCCCAGCCTTCGGGCAGAAGGTCGGGCGAATGTACGAGCTCGCGCAGCAGGATATCCGATCCGGAGATCATGGAAGAATTGCGGATGTTCAGGGGATCGCTGTCGCCGCGGCTGTCGAAGGCCAGGGCGGCCAGACCAAGGACTGCCGCCAGCAGCCGCCGGCATTCCCTCTTTGTAGTTTTCCGTCTCATGACGACTCGCTTCCTGGGTTAAGGCTTTATCGTCTCAGGCTGTTGGCCACTTCCAGCATATCGTCGCTGGCGCGAATGGCCTTGGAATTGGCTTCATAAGCCCGTTGAGTGACGATCATATTGACCATCTCTTGCGCGGGATTCACATTGGAGTTTTCCAGGTAACGCTGAGCGAGGAACCCCGAGCCGTTTTCCCCGGGATTGTTGCCGGATTGGGCGGGCCCGCTGGATTCCGTCGGTTGGTACAGGTTGCGGCCCATGGCACGCAGTCCTTCCGGATTCGTGAACAGCGTCAGGGTCAGGCGCGTCTTGGGCACTTGGCTGCCGTTGACGATGCTCGAAAACGAGCCGTCGCCGGCGATGGTGATTTCCGTGGTGCCCTGGTCGATCGCGTCGAAGCCGGCCACCTTATAGCCATCCACCGTGACGACTTCGCCGGCGTTGGTCGTGTGGAACGAGGCGTCCCGCGTGTAGGCGGAGGTGCCGTCCGGCAGGATGACTTCGAAGAACCCGTCGCCTTCGATGGCGATGTCGAGGTCGCGATTGGTTTCCTTGAGGGAGCCTTGCTTGAACGATTTGGAGATTTCCGACACCCGCGTACCGTAACCAATCTGCGTTCCAGTCGGCACTTCGGCGTCGCCGCTGGTGGCGCCCGGCGTTTTCAGGACGCTGTAGAGCATGTCCTGAAAGCGGATCTGGCTGCCTTTGAAGCTGGTCGTGTTGACGTTGGCGAGGTTGTTGGCAATGGTGTCCAACGAAAGTTGCTGGGCGCTCATGCCCGAAACCGATGACCATAACGCTCTTTCCATATGAACCTCTCTTCTGGTTACTGCGATAATTGCTGAATCATTTTGCCCTGGTTTTCGTCCTGGGAGCGGATCATGCGCTGGCAGGCTTCAAAAGCGCGCATGCAACTGATCATGTCCGCCATCTCCGCAAAAACGGTGGTATTGCTATCCTCCAGAACCCGGCCCATTACCGTGGTTTCGGGAGATGTCGCTTCCGGCGACATGTCTTGGGGTGTCGAATAAAGCGTCGGTCCGACGCGCACGAGTTTTTTGAGATCCGAAAACGAAGCGGTCTGAAGGGTGTCCAGCACCCGTTGGCCGGCTCGCAACGTTCCGTCGGGGGAGACGCTGAGTTCGGAAAGGTTGACCTTGGGCGGGATCAGGATGTCGCCGCTTCGGCCTTTTACGGGCATATCGCCCGCGTTGACCAGCCGGCCCTCGGTATCGATTTTAAAGGCGCCGTTGCGGGTGTAGTATTCTTTGCCGTCCTTTTCCACCACGAAAAAGCCGTCGCCATGAATGGCAAAATCGAGGGGGCGGTCGGTGGTGCGCAGCGCGCCGGGCGTGAAATCGACGGTGATGGGATCGTAAGCCTCCCCCTGCTTCCAGTTCATATTCATGGGGGCGGCCATGGCCTGCCGGTAAATCAGGTCGAAGACCTTCTGATCGACATTCAGCCGGCGATAGCCGGGCATATTGCTGTTGGCCAGGTTTTCGGAGATGGCTTCGAGCCGGTTCACCTGTCCGGCGATCATTCTAAATGCTGGACTATATGTTCCGCTGTTCATACACCCGGCTAGGTAGCAGGGGGGATGCCATGCGGTTCCTGGGTCTCAGGGGCGGTGGGGGGAAGGCACTTAACGCGATGGTGCGATGGGGCTCTAAACACTCAAAAAAGCATCGAAAACAGCGGATCAACGGGCGCTTCGCCGGGGTGCGGCAAGAATTGCCGCACCGTTTAGCCGTTGATCATATGGTCAAAAATTACGTTAGTTACTTGGGCCGAGGCGTTCACCGGTTGGTCCAAACTCCCTTTGAACGCAGCGATTTTGTCGGGTCGCGGCGCGGTTAATTGGCCGATTTCCTTGACGCTGCGGGACATCATCTGGCTGAGCCGAGATGTGTTCGCCTGATCACTCCGGAAGCCCGTACGGGACGTTTTGGGAGTGGGGCTGGTCCTGGCCGACTCCAAACGGATGAGCCGTTCAGGCATGATATTATCGGTTAAAGCTTTAATATTCACGTTTCCTGCACCCCATTTCTTAAACTATAACATCGACCGCTGCGGATTCCTCTTAAACGGTATTTTACGGCCACAGCGTTTCGGCCAGGGCCCGGCTGCATTGCGTACACACGAACGAATGAAACTCCATGGGCGACCGCATCATGATTTCCAGATTGGTTTTGTCGTATCCACGGGCTCGACGGCTTTGGAGGTAGTCGTCCATAGCCATGACCACCTGCTGTTCCGACGCGTCGTACGACGCGTCGAATTCCGCGATTACCTGACCTGAGGACGTCTCCACCATCGCCAGGTACAGCGCCAAAACCTGCGGCGGATGGAGCCTGAAATCCCTTACCCGCACGCAAAGCACATGGGATGCCCCGAGCAAGCGGCCCAGGCGGCCTGCTTCCTGGAAATCGAACACCCCGACGGTCGGCGCCAGGTTGTCTTCCCGGACATATTCCGCCAGGGGCCCCTGTTCGTCTACCTCGAAAATCTGTACGGGAACATGGTTTCGAAGGTCGGTAAGCAGGATATCCCTAAACTGCGTTCGGGTGGGCTCCGGCATGTGATTGATCGGCGGGAGCAGGGCCACCCTTGCTGAGGCTCCCGGCAGGCGGCTGGTCTCGACGTTATATTTGCGTATCAGCGGGATTTTCTCAGCCGAAGCCGCCCAGTGCCCAAAGTCGATGCCGCGTTTTACTACACAGCCTTCGGTGAACGCCAAGGCGCCGCCGACGAACAACCCCAGGAGGGCTCCTCGCCGCAACATTGACCGCATGGCTGTTCTTTCTTTACGCATAAACCTGGCTTAGAACGACAATTCCATGTGAAACGACCCCTTGTCGGTAATGACGGGGACAATGACGGTTTGGGCTTCTTTCGGCGTATCCAGGTAGTGATTCTGTCCTACGACCACCGTCGGCAAACCGATTTTGAAATTAACGTCGATTTCCTGCAGCCTGGATTTGGCTCCGCCGGCCACCATGTTGGATAGCTCTCCAACTACGTCGTTCAATTCGGCATCGGCGACGGTTTCGTTCTCCGGCATGCCCATCATCGCCCGGAAAATGGCTTGGGCGAGCGGCAGCGGGAAAATCAGCGACAACGTGCCTCGCTGATCGTCGCCAGCCATGCCGATGGTTCCGGATATGGAACCAGTGGGATAGCCTTTGTCTTTCGGGGTTGCGTCTCCAAAGCTGACGGGCATGAAGACCATGGTTTCAAAAATTTGGCGCGCACTTTCGATGAAAGAGGGCAAAACGGCTGTGACTCGATCAATATTCTTTTCGCTCATGGATTGTCTCTATTTTCTTCCTTGCCGTCCTGTTCAACTGTAGGCCACGTCCAATTCCGTATGCCGTCCGCACGGACAGGATATACGAAGGCCTTTGACTTCATTCCCGTTCTTGATTACTTCCACGTGGATGTCTTGTGCGCTGCCGGCGCCGTCGGATCGCAAGGCAATGGGCCGATCCGAGAGGACCACGTTCGATGCATCGATCACGCTGTTCCTCGCCTGCATAGGCTGGTTTTTCGGGGCCGCTTTGGCCGTGATGATGCTGTCCGCCGCGACGAAATACTTCTTGCGGTAAACTTGGTTTGTATCTGTTTCGATTTTCGGCATGGTTAATTCCCGAAGAGACTCTGCATTTTGCCGGCCAGGGTCTCTTCGTTAAACGGCTTGACGATGTACGAGTTGATGCCTTGCATCAGCGCCTCGATCACCTCCTGCTTGCCGCCCTCAGTGGTCACCATCATGATCGGAGTTTTTTGGTAATTGGGAGTGGCTCGTAGTTTTTTGGCCATCTCAAGGCCGTCCATTTCCGGCATATTCCAATCCGTGATGATGCAATCATATTGCTTGGCCTGAGCCTTGCTGAAGCCCTCGACCCCGTTCTGCGCTTCTTCGATATTGCTATATCCCAAGCGCGTTAACGAGAGCTTCATGATTCGCCGCATCGTGGAGGAATCGTCGACAACCAGGATGGCCTTTTTAGCGTTTTCGCTTATATCGCCCATAGTATTCCCCATTAGAAACGTTGTTATTCAAATGCTCGCAAGTATTTGCGCGCCCTTAAATCATACATGCTTGCCCGAATGGAGTTAAGCAAAAAACTCCGAATTTCATAACCTGCACCGGTGGACAAGCTTCATCTGTCTGCCGGACATGATAGCAGGTTGTATTCCACGGCTATTCCGGCGGCCGGCTTCAATAAACCGGCTCTTTCAGTGGGGGCTGGACCGCTTCAAACGGGATGCTCCGGCTTTAATCGGCAAAAATAGCCGCCCAAAGCGTGTCAAGATCGAACGGCTTTTGTAGATGCTTTATATTATGGATGTTATCTGACGAATCAACCGCTTCCAGCGACGGATGAGCGGTAAGAACGATAATGCGGCTGGCGTGAGCGGTCTTTCTAAGGTAATGGATGAAATCCAGCCCCTGCGTGTCGGGAAGCTCCAAGTCCGTCAGAATCACGTCAAAAGCGGATGTTTTCAACAATTGCATGGCTTCTTGAGCGGTGTGACAGACGTGCGTCCGGCATCCCTGCCGCTCCAGGAATTGCGACAGCGTCTTGGCCAGGATCAACTCGTCATCCACAATTAAGACGGCGGAGGTCCCGGTTGAAACGGCCGGCTTGCTTTTACTTTTTGCCATGCGCACAACCTCTCATGTTTGCGGGAATCCCGCAACGAATAAGAGTCTGTTTCGGGGCGTGGGGCTTATCCAACGAGTAGTCCATCGTCGAGACGCGGCTTTATTACGGCGCCACGAGCACGCGGTAAATTCGCACGTTTTGGTCCTGGCGTTCCAATCGAACGGTTGTATTGCTGTCCGCCATGAGCGGTCCATTGGTCAAAGTCGTCCACTGGGGCGACAAGAGATTGGTCGCGCTCTGCAGGTAATACCGGGCTTCCATCATGCCGTTGATTTGAAAGGTGGGAATGCCGTTGCTTATAATGATCGACCCGCCGATCTCCGGATTGGCTGTCGTAAGCTGGAAGGCGGTGGGCGCGTCCATGGTTCCGTTCGTCCCCCGGAAGGTCAGCCAGGTTGACCCGCCGGCGTCGTAGGCATACGCCAGCCGGAAGTTGTCGAACGGCGCTGCGGCAACGGACACCAGCGCGGGATTGCCGTTGCCCGTGTTGCTGTAGGTCGCGACGCCCGCCGGCAGCCCGAAGGCCGGGGGCAGCGAGATGCGGGCGGCCGCGGCATTCGGAGGCACTAACCCTACCGCGGTTCGTTCGCCGACCAGCAGGTTGTCAATCAGGTGCGCGTCCCCGGCCGCGCCGCTTCTGGCCGCCAGCCGCACTTTCCATTCCGGCATCGGCGCCCAGTTTGTCACGGCCAGATTGGCGATGAGCGTTACCGCATTGTGAGACAGCGATACGAGTCCGTTGCTCGTGACGTCGAACGCCATGCGGCGGTAGGCGGACGCGCGTACGGCGGGGCAGTAGATTTCGGACAGGAACTGCCCTCGGTATTTTACGCCGATGTTCGGGACGAGTTCGCCGCCGTTGTCGTGCGTGTCCACGGTGATGCTGAGGCCGGCGCCGATGCCCTCTTCGGCGGCGTAAAGGGCGCCGGTGACGGCGTCCCCGCAGTAGTTGAAGCTGAAGCCGTTGGCGGCCGTTCCTCCGCCGATGAACAGGTCGAACTCCGCGTGCAGCCCGTTGAGCGGAACCTCGGGCGCGATCAGCGTCGCCATGCCGAATTGCGAGGCGCCGGTCGAGGTGAGCCGGAGCACGCCATTCGTCAACGCGGCGCTTCCCATCAGCAGGAGGTCCGATGCGGCGTTCGAGAAAGGCTGTTGCCACGCGACGACCACGGGTGCGCCGACCACGGTCAACGTCCCCGTCTTCGAGTCGTAGGCGTAGTTCCGGTCGCTGGCTGCCGTCAGGGTGATCGGGTATTGGCCCCAGGGGCTGTTGGTGTTCGCGCTTGTGATCGCGGACGGCGGAGCGGTGAGATTTGCCGCGGAGTCGCCGGCGGCGAATCCGGCGTAGCCGAAGGTCAGCGGCGGGTTCGTGGCCCGCCAGACCCGGTACTTGTTATCCGGCAAGACCGCCAACGACTTCTTCGCAATCGCCAGCGTGCTCGTGGAGCCGCCCACGTAATTGGACATGCCGACGAGCGACACAACGGCCGTGTAGGCTCCGGCGTACACCGGCTGATTCGTCGCCGCCGGCTCCGACGCATACTTGTACGTGATTAGAATCGGCACGGGATTCGGAAGCGCCGGGCCGCCGGGGACCGGATCGTAAGCCGCGGAGGAGATCGAATGCGGCTGTTTGTCGTAAATCACGCCGACCGGAATGTCGTTCGAAAACGACAGCGGGCGCGGGGAAACGACGACGGTGAACGCCGGCCCGTTGGTCGTGCCGCTGGGATTCGTGGCTTGCAGCCAGAAAGAATAAGTGCCGACATTCAGCACCGGCGGAAGCAAACGGCCGGAGACGTTCGTCAACCGAACATAGCCGGCGCCGTAGCCTTGAATAAGGTTTGTGGCGACCGGATGCGAGACGTCCGGCGGAGAGCCGCGGAACCACTTGACGATGAACGGCACGTTGGTTATCAGCGCGGTGTTGGTGAGCGCATAGCCGTAGACATTCGTCTGGGTTGTGGGATAGGTCGCGAAACGCGGAGGCGGGCAAACTTCGAGCATCGCCAGTGCGCTGTCCTCATAGCCGTACGCGCCTTCCATCCGCGCCCAGTACCAGAAGTTCGAGGTCGCCGCGGTGGTGGCCGCTGTAAGGTCCACCGTCGCTCCTGTGAAGCCGGCCAGTGCTGCCAGGCCGTCCGCAGGCACGCCCGGCGTCACGCCGGGATACCAGGACCAGGTCCCCGACTCCGAGGCCTTGGCGACAATCGGCAGTGGGTCCTCGTTGCGCCAGAGGAACTGGTAGTTGGTCGTCGGCTGTTGCGTGAACGTGGGTGCGGGCAGCTCGTTGGCCAGGGTCGGGCCGCTGACCGCAACCGTGTAGGACCCTGTTGCGCCTTGGTTCGCCGTGCTCATCACGATCCAGTACATGGCCGGGAACGATACGTTTACCGTGCCGATCACCGGGTTCCCGGTTTCGAAGGTGCCGGTGTGGTTCAGGTTGGGATTTGCCGGGTTAAAGATCTGATTGTACAGGCTGACCGTTCCGCTGAAGCCTGCTGTCGTCAGCTTGACCGTGTAGGTTCCGATGATCGGCGCTTCGAAGGCCATCGTCTTGTAGTAGGTCTGCGCCGCCACCATGCCGCCCGACCCGTTGGACCGCTGCCACCGCTTGTTGCCCGGCCGCAGAACTCCGCCGAACGTCGACGAGCCGGTCACCACCCGCACCCGCACGGTGTCCGTCGTGGCCGCGCCGTAGGAATTGTTGACGCGCGCCCAGTAATCGTAGTTGGTGACGGAAGTCAGCAGCGGCGTTGTGTAGGATTTGTTCGTGGCGTTGACGATCGGCTGCGAGACGTTCGGCGGCTCGCCGCGATACCACTGGTACGCGCGCGGGATCGCGCCCTCCACGCTGAAGCTGAGCGTGACGCTGGTATTCGTCAACGTAGTGCGGTTCCCGGGCGTGCTTAGAAAGACGGGTACGGTTGGCCTGGGCAGCATGATCACCGCGCTTGCGCCGGTGATTTGCCCGGTATAGGAGCCGACTTGTCCGCTCGACGCGCTGCTGACCACGAGTTCGTAATCGCCCGAGGGAAGAGAAATGGTCCATTGCCTCAACCCGGAGCCGCCGGCGACCGTTGCATCCACGAAGTTCACCGCGGGCGTGGCGGGGAGGAACTTCGGACCATAGATGTTCATCGCGCCCGGGAAGCTCGGGGTGTTGAGCGTAAAGGTGTAATCGCCGGCCACCGACGCGCGGAACGGCCACACCTCGAAGTACGGGACCTGTCCGCTGTCCACGCCGAGCGAACTCATGCGGCGCCAGGTATCGTGCTGCGTTGTCAGCGAGTTGCTGAAGGCGGCGGGGGCGATGGATACCGTCACGTCGGCCTGCGAACTGCGCTTGTTCGTGCCGATCCCGCTGACCAGCACCCAGTAACTCGTGCTGCCCATCAACGCCGGCGTGGTGTAGACCGCGTTCGTCGCGCCGCCGATTGCCATCGCGGGATCGATGGCGTTCGTATTGGCGGGTCTCGGTCCGCGATACCACTGGAACGCGTGCGGCTGCCGGCCGGAGGCCCAGACCCTCATGATAGCGGTCTGACCCGCCATGATGCTGGGGTCCTCCGGGTGTCTCATGATCGAGAGCGTGGGGTCGTAGTTGGTGTTGACCGTCATCGTGCCCGGTCCCGTGATCGTTACGTTGTAGCCGCCCGCATCGTTGTCGTTGAATCCGCTGACGACGAGCAGGTGGTCGATCGCTATCCCGTGGGCGAAGTTGGGAGCCGTGACCGACCCGCTGCCCATGGCGTAAAGATTCGCCAACGGATTGTAGGGGTCGAAGGAACTGTTCTGGTAAAGAAAAAGCTGGGGGGTGAACGTAGGGCTGCTTGCGGTCACGGTGACCGCCCCCATGGCGCTCCCGGCGTTGAACTTGATGGTGTGGAAATAGGGGGCAACCGAAGACAGGCTGCTCACGGACTCCGGCCGGGTCCAGCGGTAGAATCGGTTGGAGAGCCCTCCGCTGTAGGTGTTCCCCGCGTGACTAGGCTGCGTCAGAACGATGGACGTCAGTGCGATCAACGATGCCGTGAAAAAACTTCGCTTCAGACCGCCGCGGTACAACCTCATGACGACTCCTTGAAAGTAGTGGAAAAATATGATTCGTAAGATACGTGTCTTCAGAGGCTAACTATATCCATCCGCCGCCGGAACGACAAGCGAAAAAACGCCCAAACCCGGCCAAAACACGGTCATTTCTTATGGAGGGTTGCGCTCCGTCGCAACCGGAAAAAACGATGTGTGCGACGGAGCGTTTTAAAATGAAGCGTTCGTTCATCGCACGTAGTTTGTCGCGTCACTCCGTTCTCTTAACTGTAACGATCAGGAGTCTCCTGCGTTTAGGGGAGAAATCAGGATCGATCGCGCTCTGGGTGTTTCGAGGTTGTGCAAGCTGAACGCTCTTGGAGCCGGCCTGCCCTCAGGCCGGTGATTTAGCCGCGAAAAGGCGCAAAAATCAGCCCCCCAGCGTGTGCTTTTCAGGTGCTTCACAACTAATGAGGGCTGGGTCGTAACCGCCCTTACTTGATCGCAGTGCAACGATTCATTCACCTATAGGGTGAATAAGCATGTTGACGACAACAAGGGGACGGTCTAGGTTAATCCAAGCGTATTCATCCTATAGGTGAATGCGGTGCGATGCAAAACGGAGGGCGTCTTTGGATATCGCGTTTAAAACCAATAAGCTTAAGAATGGCTATCTTCACTATGATGACTAATCAAGTATATCATTCGGATGTGGCTATTCCGCCGGGAGAGTATCTGGCGGAGGTCCTGGCCGCCCGGCAAATTAGTCAGGCCGAGCTGTCGCGACGAATGGGCCGTCCTGAGCAGGCCCTTAACGAGATCATCAAGGGATCGAAGGCGATCACGCCCGAAACGGCCATTCAATTGGAGCAGGTTTTGGGGGTTCCGGCGCATATATGGACCGGTATGGAGTCTGAATATCAACTTGTACGAGCACGCGCAAAGGAAGCTCGGCAAGCAGCTGGAGAAACCGGGTTGTTGGAGGAGATATCCTATTCGCATCTGGTCAAAATGGGCGTGGTTCGGGCCGTTCGTGACGGGGCGGAGAAGATTGATGAATTGAAGAAGTTTTTTGGTGTGGCGGCGTTGGAGAATCTTCAGCAGGTAAAAGCGTACAGACCCGCTTTTCGGGTTGCGGAGAAACGGAAAGCTTCGCCTTATGCGCTGGCGGCATGGTTGCGGTGTGGAGAACTCAAGGCCAGCGGGATGGCTGCAAAGCCTTATTCCAAGGAGGGCTTGGAGCATGCGCTGGAAGAGATTCGCCGACTGACTAATGAACCTCCGGAAACTTTCGAGCCGGCGCTGAAGAGTTTGTTGGCCGAATGCGGAGTGGCTTTGGTCATCTTGCCTCATTTGCCCAAGACGTATGCGCATGGGGCGACATTTTGGCTTAAGGATAAAGCCGTCCTAATGATGAGTATTCGGGGCAGTTGGGCGGATATCTTCTGGTTCAGCCTGTTTCACGAACTGGCTCATATCTTATTACATGATAAACGAGCAACGTTTATCGAAGATGGGAATAGTGATCCAGAGGTTGGGAAGCAGGAGGATGAGGCAAGCCAGTTTGCGACCGACAACTTAATCCCCCGGACTCGACACGATGACTTTGTCGCTGCACCTGTGCATACGGCTTCCGCGATTCGAGCTTTTGCCCAAGAGCTTGGCATACACGGAGGAATTGTTGTAGGCAGACTGCAACATGATGGGGTTATTCCTCAAAGAACGCCCTTGAATGCGCTTCGCATGAGATTGAAGTGGAAGGCCGTTAAGCGTCCGGTGAACCCAGGTCGCGATCAGGGGGGGGCGTGCGTCTCAAGAGGCCATTAAGCGCCAGATGGGCGTCATCCGTCTGACGTGAAGGGAGCGAATCGGCTTTTTGCCATAGGACTTCTGCAAGCTCCGATTCATAATCCACCAGACGGCATGAAGGATTGGGATTATGCTGAGGTCTGAGAGGCGGCCTTATGACGTTCAAGGAAAACATACGTTCGGAAGAAAAATCCGGATCGAGCGCGCTGGGTGTTTCGAAGCTGTGCAAACAGTATCGCAACGTCATGGCGGTGAACGACGTTTCCTTTGAGGTGCGTTCGAATGAAATTGTCGGGCTGTTGGGACCCAACGGCGCGGGAAAGACCACCACCATCAGCATGATTCTCGGCGTGCTGGAACCGACATCGGGCTCGATTCGCATTGAAGGCCTCGACATGGTCGCGCATCGCTCGCGCGCACTCGAACGCACAAACTTTGCGGCGGTCTACGCCCCGTTGCCGGGCAATTTGACCGTTTACCAGAACCTGCGCGTCTTTGGCCTGCTCTACGATGTGAAGGATCTGGCCGCCCGAATCGAACGGCTCCTCCGGCAGTTCGATCTGGTTGCTTTCCGCAACACGAAATGCGGCGCGCTTTCCTCAGGCGAGCAAACGCGCGTGGGTCTGGCCAAGGCCATGCTCAATCGTCCGAGTCTTTTGCTGCTGGATGAGCCGACGGCCTCGCTGGATCCTTCGTCGGCGCGGGATATCCGCGCCAAGATCAAGGCCTTTGTCGCCGAAGACTCCTGCGGCGTCTTGTGGACTTCGCACAACATGTTTGAGGTGGGAGAGGTGTGCGATCGCGTGCTGTTCCTGTCCCATGGAAAGATTTTACTCGAAGGAGATCCCAAGCGCCTGCCTCAGGAGTACGGAAAAGAAACCCTCGAAGAACTATTTATTGCCGTGGCTCGCGAGCCGCTGACGTTGGAGGGATAATAGGTCGTATGCGCTTTAATCGTCTTTATGCCATCGTACTGCGGCAGGCGTACCTCATGCGGGGAAGTTTCGCGCGCGTCCTGCCGTTGTTCGTGTGGGTGGCCATCGACATGGTGCTGTGGGGCTTCATCACCAAGTATCTCAATACGGTGGCGGCCTCCTCGCTCAACTTTGTTCCGGTATTTCTCGGAGCCGTGTTGCTCTGGGACTTCTTCATCCGGGTCATGCAAGGCGTGACCATGTCGTTCTTCGAAGACGTCTGGTCGCGGAATTTTCTAAACATTTTCGCGACGCCGCTTTCGATTTCGGAATACGTAGGCGGCCTCGTGCTCTCGAGCATCGCCACCAGCTCCATCGGATTGGTTGTTATGCTGGGGTTGACGATGGTCGTGTTTGACCTTTCGTTCTTCTCGTATGGTCTCTTGCTGATTCCATTTCTGCTGGTGCTCTTCCTGTTTGGCATTTCCCTGGGCATTGTCGCGGCCGGCATGGTGCTGCGGTTGGGTCCGGCCTCGGAATGGTTCGTGTGGCCCATTCCCGCCATCATCTCGCCCTTTGCGGGCGTGTTCTACCCGATCGCCACGCTGCCGCACTGGATGCAATACTTCTCGCACCTGCTCCCGCCGGCCTATGTCTTCGAAGCCATGCGCTCGATTCTCGCAGGCCAACCCGTCGCCGTCAGCTTGTTGCTGTGGAGCATCGGACTGGCCTTTCTACACATCCTCATCGCCTACGCCTTCTTCGCTCGCATGTACCGCCACGCCGTCCGCACCGGCCTGATCGCCCGCTACAGCGCGGAAAGTTTGAGCTGAACGCTCTTGGAGCCGGCCTGCCCTCAGGCCGGTGATTTTAGCCGCGAAAAGGCGCAAAAGTCGCAAAAAGCATGGGTTTTAAGGCATTGTACGAAGAAATAGCCCGCGAAATACGCGAAAAAACGCGAAAAATGCCTGAAAAATAGGGCTTGAGTAGTTTTTTCGCGCTTTTTCGCGTATTTCGTGGGCAGATTTGGGGGCGCGTTCGTGGAGGCTGGGGGGCTTCGTCTGTAAGTTCACAATCTTTTGGCGAGGAAAGCTCGGCCGGAATGGGTTTTAAGATACCTTTCAAATTCCAGGGCGCGTTCGCGGTTGGCGAAGCTCCGCGAAAGGCCCGGAAGCCCGTCTACGTTTCGCTACGTTTCGCTACGCTCAACTACGCCGGGCAGTCTTCGCTCCTCCACTACGTTGCGGAGCGAAGACTGGCGGAGGGGGTGGGATTTGAACCCACGGACCACTTTATGGGCGGTCGTTCGATTTCGAGTCGAGTGCCTTCAACCACTCAGCCACCCCTCCGTTTAGGGAATCTGCTCGAATGACGGCCCTAAATTACCGGGTGTTGGCGTTCTCTGCAATCCGTTTTTTCTGCATCGACGGCGATAGTACACAAGAGTCCAAAGTCCAATGAAGTCCAAAGTCTGAAACTGTTCATTCTTCGTCTTTCGACTTTGGACTTCTTGGACTTTGGACTTTGGACTTTTTTGGACCTTGGACTCTTTTGGATTGTGTTGCCGGAGCGATATCCACACGTATCCAACCTGGGTATATACACCCGCGGAGGCAGAATCATGATCGTGCATTTGTTCGATTGGCGGATCGATTTGACGGCGGCCATTTTCCTTTTGACGTATGCCGGGATTGCCGCCGGGCATGTGCGGGGAACCGGTTTGGGGCGCACCGGCATTACGTTGATCGGCGCCATTGCGATGCTGGCGGTGGGGGCTGTTTCCCTGGACGCGGCGGTTCAATTCGTCAATTATCCTTCGATTTTGATGCTGTTTGGCCTGTTTTTGATCTCGGCGCAGTTGCGGTTGGCGGGTTTTTATGGGTGGGTGGCGATATGGATTTCGAGCTATTTGCACCGTCCGGCGGCCTTTCTACTCCTGCTGATGACGGCCTCCGGGGTGCTGTCGGCGTTTTTGAACAACGACATTGTGTGCGCGGCGTTCACGCCGGTGGTTATTGCGGCGCTGACTGCCAAACGAATCAACCCGGTTCCCTTTTTGATTGCGCTGGCCATTTCCAGCAACATCGGATGCGCGGCGACGGTGATCGGCAATGCGCAGAATGTGTTGATCGGCCAGATCGCGCACCTGGGGTTTGCGCATTACATGGCCTTTGCGCTGCCGCCGGTGGCGGTGTCCATGCTCCTGGCGTATGGATTGATTTGGGGAATGTGCCGGAAGAAGCTGGCGATGCCGGGCGATTGGGAAATTCCTTTGTGCGGCGAAGTGGTGCTCGCCGACCGCAATCAGATCCTCAAGGGTCTGTTCGTCACGGGGGTGGTGGTAGCCCTGTATTTCACGTCGTATCATCGGTCGATTGTGACCCTGGCCGGCGGGGCTTTGCTGCTGATCAGCAAGAAACTCACGAGCAAGCGCATCCTGTCGTTGATCGAGTGGGAGGTCCTGTTGATGTTCATCGGGCTGTTCGTGATTGTCGGCTCGTTCGAGAACACGGGGCTGGCCCAGGATGGACTGCAGTGGCTGCAACGGCATGGCGTCCACCTCGAAAATCCGTTTGTGCTCACCCTGGCCACGGGCGCGCTCAGCAATTTAATCAATAATTCGGCCGCCGTAATGCTGCTGGTGCATTTTGTCGATCTGACGGACCCGGTGACGGGTTATCTATTGGCCTTGGCCAACACGTTCGGGGGCAATCTCCTGATGATCGGCAGCGTGGCCAACATCATTGTAGTGAAGAGCGCGCAGGATCATGGGATACAAATCTCGTTTCGGGAGTTTGCGCGTTACGGCATTCCGATCGCGCTGGCGTCCTATGCGGTACTCTTCCTGTGGATTCTGGCGAGAGTGTGATGAAGCAGGCGGGCGCTTCTGCAACATGGAGCCGCTCTTTGCCGTTATTCAAGAATTAGCAGAGGTTGCTCCTTGAGACGGAAAGCGGTTCCGATGGAGCGGAGCCCTCCAAAAGGCGAAGAGAGGGTTTGATCGTCGCCGTTGCGGGATAGGCCTGCGTTCTTTGATGTGTATAGGTCGCGCTCTGTCGCGACCGCAGGATCATGGGGAATCGAAACGGATGAGCAAGGGGATTGAGCAGATTGGGGATCAGGCATTTTTTCAAATAGTTGTTGCGACTTTACAGAAGG
This sequence comes from Lentisphaerae bacterium GWF2_57_35, assembly GCA_001804865.1. GTDB lineage: Bacteria > Verrucomicrobiota > Kiritimatiellia > CAIQIC01 > GWF2-57-35 > GWF2-57-35. The sequence continues at coordinate 41,988 of MHBK01000020.1, read as the reverse complement.
GGGACCGGGCCGGTATGCTGTTGCTGATGTTTTGCTGGCGGAGGTCCAAGTGGGGCGACTGTTAATCAGGAATATCCATACGCTGGTCACGATGGTTGAGGGCGAAAAGCCGCTCCACGATGTCGATGTCTTGATCGAAGACGGAAAAGTGGCCGCCATCCAAACGCATGGTCCCATCCGTTTTCCTTTTGACCGGAAGCCCGATCGGACGATCGACGGCGCCGGTTGCGTGGCCTACCCGGGTTTTGTAAACACGCATCATCATTTGTATCAAACCCTGACGCGCAACATCCCGAAGGTGCAAAACGCCAAGCTATTCGATTGGCTGGTGGGTCTGTACGAAGTCTGGCGCGAGCTGGGCCCCGAGGCGGTCGAGGTCAGCACGCGGGTGGGGTTGGGCGAACTGCTGCTCTCGGGGTGCACGACCACCACGGACCATTTCTACGTCTTTCCGCAGAGCGCCCCGCAGGAGTTTCTCGACATTGAAATCGACACGGCGCGCGAGCTGGGCATGCGGTTTCATCCGACGCGCGGCAGCATGAGCCGCGGGCGCTCCGCCGGAGGCCTGCCGCCGGACGACGTCGTGCAGACCCCGGAGCAAATCCTGAAGGACTGCGACCGGCTCATCGCGAAGTATCACGACCCGAATCCCTTTTCCATGTGCCGGATCGTCCTGGCGCCCTGCTCGCCGTTTTCGGTGACGACCGAGCTGCTCGCGGAGACGGCCGTGTATGCGCGCGAGAAAAAGGTCTTCCTGCACACGCACCTGTGCGAGACGAAGGACGAAGAGGATTTTTGCCTGCAAACGCTCGGTCTGCGCCCGCTCGATTATATGGAGAAAACCGGCTGGGTGGGGCCGGATGTGTGGTATGCGCACGGCATCTACTTCAACGACGAAGAAATCCGCCGGCTGGCGGCCACGCAGACCGGCGTGGCGCATTGTCCGGCGTCCAACCTCCGGCTGGGCTCGGGCATCTGCAAGGTTCCGCAGTTGATGGCGGCCGGCGTGCGCGTGGGGCTGGCGGTGGACGGCAGCGCCAGCAACGATTCGTCGAATTTTGTCCGCGAGATGCAGCTTGCGTTGCTGGTGCATCGGGTTGGCACGGGCGTCGAAGCCATGCCGCCGCAGAAGGTGCTGGAACTGGCGACGGTGGGCGGCGCCCGCATTCTCGGGCAACCGGAAATCGGGCGGTTGCAGCCGGGTGCGGCGGCGGATCTGGCCCTTTTCCGGCTCGATCGGATCGAGTTTGCCGGCGCGATGGCGGACCCGGCTTCGGCTCTTTTGTTCTGCGGCAGCGGGCCGCGGGCGGAATATACCGTGGCGGCGGGGCGCGTGGTTGTGGAGCGGGGCCGTTTGACGGGCCTCGACGAGGAGAAGCTCTTCGCGGATGCCAACCGTATTTCCGATGCGATGCTGTCAGCCGCCGAAAAGAAATTGGGCGTGTCTTACCGTTAGCCAAGGAGCGATTATGAACGTGCGTGAATTCGTCATTCCCGGAAGCCTCCGGGAGGCCCGGATGGTCTTGAAGAAATTAGGCGAGAAAGGCATGGCGGTGGCGGGCGCCACGGCCTTGCATTTTTATGGGAGCATGGAAAAAACGGCCGTCGACATCACGCGCCTGGGCCTCTCGGGCATCAAGAAAAAGGGCGGATTCTTCGAGATCGGCGCCACGACGACGCTGGCCGGGCTGATGAAATATAAAGGCGCCGGCTGGGTGTTGAATCGCGTGGCCGGCCGCGTCTCCACTCAACAAGTCCGCAATATTTCCACCGTGGGCGGGAACATCGTCCGCGTCTTTCCGTGGGCCGATCTTCCGGTGGCGCTGCTGGCGCTGGACGCCTCGTTTCTCGTCGAAGGAAATAAGCCCTGGACGATCGATGCGGATGGGTTTTTCAAAACCCAACCGGCGAATCTTTTCAAGACCGGCGACTTGTTGACGAAGATCACGGCGCCCGCCCTGAAAAAAGGGCAGGGCTTCGGCTATCGCAAGGAAAACCGCGTGAACGCGGCCTTCAGCATGATGACCGCAGCCGCCGTGGTGACCGTAAAGGGCGGCAAGATCCGCGCTGTGCGCCTGGCCGCCGGGGCCGGCATTCCTTTCCCGCGCCGATTGACGAATGTGGAAGCGGCTTTGATAGGCCAGCCGGCCGACATCGGCGAGGTCGGAGCCGCGGTGGCCGAAGGCATCCGGGGTATTTCCTGGAAAGGAAAAGAAGGCATGAGCGACGAATATGCCGCGCAGTTGGCCCGAGTGACGGTGGCCGACGTGCTGATCGAAGCCTTGCAGCAGGCGAAAGGAGAAGGGGTATGAGCGACCAACAGAAAATCCGCTTCCTCCTGAACGGCGAACCGAAAGAATTCCAGGCGTCCGCCAACGAGAAGTTGCTGACCGTTCTGCGGCGCGAAGGCGTCAAAGGCCCCAAGCACGGCTGCGGCGAAGCCACTTGCGGCGCCTGTACGGTCTTGCTGGACGGCCAGGCGGTCTATGCCTGCATCCTGTACGCATTTCAGGCCGCTGGCCGCGAGGTTACGACGATCGAGGCCGTGGGCGATTTCGACCGTCCGCATCCGTTCCAGACCGCGTTGGTGGAGGAGGGGGCGGTGCAATGCGGCTTCTGCATTCCGGGCATGATCCTTTCGGCCAAAGCCTTGCTCGACGAGAATCCGACCCCGTCCGACGAAGACATCAAAATGCACATGGATGGCAATCTCTGCCGCTGCACCGGCTACGAAAAAATCGAGGCCGCCCTGCACAAGGTGATCGCCCGTAACGCGAAGGGAGGCGCCCGGTGAACGCCAAGGATTTCAAAGTCGTCAATAAGTCGGTTAGAAAAATCGATGCCCTCTCCCTGGCGCTCGGCAAGCCGTCCTTTGTTGCCGACTACAAGGCGGCCGATGCGCTGTATGTGAAAATGCTGTGGAGCCCGCACGCGCACGCGCAGATCAAAGCCATCGACATTTCCGCGGCCGAAAAAATGCCGGGCGTGAAAGCGGTGCTGTATTACGGCAACGTTCCGCGCGTGGCCCATTGCACGGCGGGACAGGGCTATCCCGAGCCGTCGCCGTACGATACCTTCATGTTCGACAAGAAGGTGCGCTTTGTCGGCGACCGCGTCGCCGCCGTCGCCGCCGAAACGCCGGAGCAAGCCGAAGCGGCGGTGAAGGCCATCAAGGTGGACTACAAGGTCCTTCAACCGGTCCTGTCGATCGACGAGGCGCTGGCCGACGGAGCGCCGATCGTTCACGACGAACCGGATGCGACCATCCCGATCCCCGTTCCTTACGAGCCGAAGAAAAATATCGTGGCGAACATCGGCATGGATATCGGCGACCTCGAGAAGGGCTTGAAGGAGGCCGATTTCATGTTCGACCGGTCGTACGAAACGCAGTACGCCCAGCACACGCCGATGGAGACCTACGTCTCCTACGCCTACATCGATTCGCGCGGCCGGATTGTCATTGTCACCAGCACGCAGGTGCCGTTCCATTGCCGGCGCATCGTGGCCCAGTGCCTGCAGATTCCGGTCGGACAGATTCGCGTCATCAAGCCGCGCATCGGCGGCGGTTTCGGCAGCAAGCAGGAAATGCTTTTGGAAGATGTCGTGGCGTTGATGACCCAGCGGACCCGGCGGCCCGTCTTCTGGGAATTCACGCGCGAGGAAAATTTCATGACCGGTCGCACGCGGCATCCCATCCGGTTCCGCATCCGCATGGGCGTCAAGAAGGACGGGCATTTGACGGCCTTCGGCATGGACGCCTTGTCGAACACGGGCGCCTACGGCGGGCATGGCCTGACCGTCATCGGCTGCTGCGGCAGCAAGGTGTTGCCGTTGTATCATGCCGATCACGTCCATTTCACCGGCAAGGTCGTTTACACCAACCTGCCGGTGGGCGGGGCCTACCGCGGCTTCGGCGCTACGCAGGCGTTTTTTGCCGTGGAAAGTCTCATGGACGAAATGGCCGAGGCCATCGGCATGGACCCGTTGAAATTCCGGCAGATGAATCATATCCGCTCCGGCGAGGGCTCTCCCGTGTTCGAGGCGTTAGGCGAGGGCAAGAAAGGCGTCCCGATGACCATCGGGAGCTGCGAGCTCGACGAATGCATCCGGCGCGGCGCGAAGGAAATCGGTTGGGACCAGCGCGGCGATTGGAGAGATAAGACCGGCCGCTTCCGGCGCGGCATCGGCATGGCCTGCCTGATGCAAGGCTCCAGCGTGCCTGAGATCGACATGGGGGCCGCCTCCCTCAAGATGAACGAAGACGGTTCCTTCAACCTGATGGTGGGCGCCACGGACCTGGGCACCGGCAGCGATACGGTGCTGGGACAGATCGCCGCCGAGGCGCTGGGCACGACGATCGACAAGATCATCGTGTATTCGTCGGATACCGACATGACGCCTTTTGACGTGGGGGCCTACGCCTCCAGCACCACCTACCTCAGCGGCGAGGCGGTCCGCAAGGTTGCCGAAAAAGTGAAAACTCAGATTCTCAACACCGCCGCCGAGATGATGGAGAAGCCGGTGGGGGACCTTGAAGTTCGCGACGGGCATGTGGTCAGCCGCGACGGCGGCGACATATCGTTCACGGATGTATCCCTCTATTCGTTGTATCAGAAAAACCAATTCCAGATCATGGATACCGCTTCGCACATCACGCACAAATCGCCGCCGCCGTTTTCGGCGCATTTTGTCGAGGTGGAAGTCGATACCTTGACCGGCAAAGTGAAGGTGCTTCGTTACGTCGCGGCGGTCGACTGCGGCACGGCGATCAATCCGAAGCTGGCCGAAGGGCAGACCGAAGGCGGCGTGCTCAACGGGATCAGCTACGCGTTGACGGAGGAATATCTTTTCAACGCCAAGGGCCGTATGACGAACGCCAGCCTCAAGGATTATCACATCTTTTCCATGCGGGATAAGCCGCCGATCAAGGCCATCCTCGTACCCAGTTACGAGGAGACCGGCCCGTACGGCGCCAAGAGCGTCTCGGAAATTTGCATCAACGGAGCGATGCCCTCGATCGCCAATGCCATATACAATGCGACCGGCGCCCGGTTGTTCGAGACGCCCTTCACGCCCGAAAAAGTCTGGCGCGCGCTGCAAGCCCGGCCAGCATGAAGAAAGGGAAGCCCGAGTGAAAAAAACAAACAAGATCGTGAGCTGGCTGGTGGGCTGCGCGTTGGTAGGCGGGGTGGCGCTGGCCGGCGCCGAGGAGCGGCTGAAGGTCGGGATGGTATCCGACGGCGGGCCATTCGACGATGCCGGCTTCAACGAAAACTGCAAGGAGGGCCTTTCGCGCGCCATGCAGGAATTCAAGGTCTTCGGCTATTTTCGCGAAGGATTCAGTCCCAAAGATTATCAGGACAAGTTAACCGAGCTGTCCGAAAAGAATTATCGATTGATTGTCGGGGTGGGGTACCGGATGCAGGACGATTTGGCCGTCATGGCCGGGAAATATACCAACACGTGGTTTGCCATTGTGGACGGCCATTACGAAAAGCCCTTGCCCAATGTGATGAGCCTGGAATTTGCCGTGGATCAGTGCGCTTTTCCGGCGGGTTTCCTGGCGGCGGCCTGGGCGGATTTGAAGGATCCCGACGATCCCCAGGTGGGGTTCGTCGGAGGCGTTCGAACGGAGATCGTCGAGCAGTTTACGGCGCCCTATCAAGCCGGGGTTGAATACTACAACCGGAAGTACGGCAAGCAGGTCGCCGTCTTGGGGGAATATTCCGACACCTTCAATTCAGCCTCCAAGGGCCGGGTGTTGGCGAAGGCTCTTTTGGAAAAAGGCGTGGATGTCATTTTCGGCGTCGGCAGTAAAACCGGCAATGGCGCCTTGGCCGCCGCCCGCGAGAAGGGGAAATGGGGCATTGGCGTGGATGTGGATCAGTATTACTCGCTGGTGGATGAACAGGCCATGCTACTAACGTCCTGTTTGAAGAGGATGGACAACGCCGTTTATGCAGTGGTTCAAGCGGCCCGCCAGGGGACCTTCAAGGGCGGTTCGTCCTATCTGGGAACCTTGGAAAACCAAGGCGTTGGCCTGGCGCCCTATCACGCTTTCGAGCATGAAATTCCGGAGCAGATTAAAAAGGATGTCGAACTCATCCGGCAGGAAATCGTCAGCGGCTCCTTATCCACCGGCTGGCCGGTCAAGCCCGGTTCCTGAAGACAACTCACGCCCAGACATTGATGAAACGGCCCAAGGCCGGAAGCGAATCGGAGGCTGCCGTCGTCGATGCGTTTACCGTCTGCTCCAAGCTTTCCGGAGCCCGTTCCTGCGCGGCCTCCTCGAGCTTTGCCCGTTCGATTCTCGGCTTCAAGATGGAATCGATCGAATACAAGCCATTCGTTTTATCCACGGCCGTGTTTTGCGGTATATTCATGCGATTTCTCCGGTCACAAACATTAAAGCAGGCTCGGCGCCATGACGGATGGGCGGCTTCGACATTGTCCGTTACGACATTTATGGGTAGATTATTGTTTCATGAGATTTCTTTTATATAACGTGCGGTACTGCGCCGGGACGGGCCGTGGATTTCATTTCCCGTTTCCCTTCGGCGGATATTTGCGGCCGACGTCGCAAAACCTGGACCGCATCATCGATTTCATCTGGTCGCATCACCCGGACATTGTCGGGCTGGTTGAGGTCGACAGCGGTTCGTATCGTTCCGCCAAGCTCAATCAGGCCGAGATTATTGCCCGGGCGTTGGGCCATTATCATTCGTTCAACAGCAAATACGGCGAAACCTCGGTGGCCCGCAAGTTGCCGCTCTTCAACAAGCAGGTGAATGCCTTTTTGACCAGCGATAAGATCCAGACCGAGCGGTTTCATTACTTCGACAGCGGCGTCAAACGCCTGGTGATCGAGTTGGAGCTGGAGAACCTGTCCATTTTCCTGGTGCATCTGTCGCTGAAATTCCGGCACCGGCAGTACCAGTTGCGCGATTTGCATTCCCTGGTGAAGGCGGTGAAAAAGCCCTGTATTGTTGCGGGCGATTTCAACGTGCTGTGGGGCGATCGCGAACTGCAGCTTTTTCTGGCCGCGACCGGCTTGTTGAATGCCAACGTCGAGGGCCTGCGAACGTTTCCGAGCTGGAATCCCACACGGCAACTGGATTTCATCCTGTGCAGCCCCGGCATCAAAGTCACCGGCTTCCAGGCGCCCCAGGTTACGTTGTCCGATCATCTCCCCTTGGTGTGCGACTTCGAAATGCCGGGCTCTTGAGGCGAAGAACTCCTGCGGTTATGGTAAACAAATGCAAGGGCGTCCCGTATGTTCCTTCCTGTCTAAGCTTCCGGGGCGTTGTTGGCGATGGCGTCCCGTAGGAGCCGCATTCGGAAGCGGGTAGAAATTTCCAATGCGCGAATACGCCAAGCTTTTCTTGCACTTCGGAGGGCTTATGACAAAATACAAGTCTTTCAGAGTCTCTGTGTGGAAGGCGACGCTCCGTAAGGAGTGAGCGAAAGTTGGGGCGGGCGGCGATTCCGACGACGGAGGCTGGATGTGGATAACTCGGAGCTTATGTCATGCAGAAAGCGAAGCGGGCGCCAGGGAAACGCATCAAAATCCTAATCGTAGACGACCATCCCTTGGTTCGCCAAGGCATCGAGAATTTCATCAATCAGCACAAGGACTTGCTGACTTGTGGGCAAGCCGAGGATGAAGAGGAGGCTCTTCGTCTGGTCGATCAAAAGACTCCGGATGTGGTCGTCGTGGACCTTTCCTTGAAGAATTCCAGCGGATACAGCCTGATCAAAAAGCTGGCGGAGATTTATCCCTCCTTGCCGATCTTGGTCTTGTCCATGCATGAGGAATCCCTGCATGCCGAGCGATCTTTGAAGCTGGGGGCGCGCGGGTATGTCATGAAGACGGACAATCCGGCCCGCTTGATCGAGGGACTTCGTTGCGTTTCCCGCGGTAAAATCTATCTCAGCGACGAGATCAACGAGCAACTCCTGTTGAAGGCGGTGGATGGGAAATCGGCCTCCACGTCCATCGCCGATGTGTTGACGGCGCGGGAATTGGAGGTTTTCGAACTGGTGGGGCGGGGGAAAAAATCCCATGATATCGCCGCTCATTTGGGGATTAGCAGGAAAACCGTCGACGTCCATCGGCAGAACATCAAAACCAAGTTGAAGCTGCGAAACTCCGCCGAGCTGATTAAAAAAGCCGTCGAGTATGCGGGGCTGGCGCAGTGGCCTGGAAGCTGAGGTCTATCGTATTTGGCGTGACGGGGTTAATTAACTTTACAGCAGCTAAATCTTTAGATATGGATAAGAATAATTCTTACATAGACAGCAAGCATCGCTAAACTTGGAGGGGGTATGGAAAAGTCCATTGCCGTGAGTCCTTTGACCCGAATTGAAGGACATTTGGCCATTCACACCGAAACCGAGTCGATGACGTCCGGAGAGGGGAAAACGGCTTACCGCATCAAAGAAGCTCGTTGTGAAGGCGAGATGTTTCGCGGCTTCGAAAAGATCCTGGAAGGAAGAGATCCTCTCGATGCGCAGCAAATTACTCAACGCATATGCGGGGTCTGTTCGATCGAGCATGGCATTGCATCCTGCCGGGCCCAGGAAATGGCCTACGGCATTAAAATCAAGGGCAATGGACGACTGTTGCAGAACCTGATGCTGGCGGCGGAATACGCCCATTCGCATTTGCTGCATTTCTACCACCTGAGCGCCGTGGATTTTGTGGATATCACGGCCATTGTAAGCTACACCGGCAAGGACCGCGCGCTGCTATCCATTAAAAGCTGGGCGGAAGCTGCGCTGGCACGGGCAAAAGCGGGTACGGAAGCCTTTCCGGCCGCCCCGTTTCTTCCCCGCTACGAGGGCGACTACTACATCAAGGATGTGGACACCAACTGCGCCTTGATTGCCCACTACGCCGAGGCGTTGGATATCCGCCGCGTGGCGCACGAGATGTGCGCGGTATTCGGCGCCCGGCTTCCGCACAGCACGGCCCTGGTGCCCGGCGGCGTGACCCAGCGTCCGACCGAAGAACGCTACTTGACCTACCTCTCCCGGCTTAAACACGTGCAGCGCTTTGTCGAGCAGGTCTATTTGCCCGACATCGTCACGGCGGCTCAGGCCTTCCCGCAGTATTGGGATGTGGGCGGCGGCTATGGGAATATGCTGTCGTATGGCGTCTTCGAGAACGACGACAGCGGGCGTACGTTGTTTTCGCCCGGCGCCTTGATCGGCGGCAAATTCGAGCCGCTGGATGTAAAGGCCATTTCCGAGGACGTGGGGCATTCCCGGTTTGCTTCCGGAAGCGGTTTGCATCCGTCCCAAGGGAAGACTCTTCCTGAACCGCGCAAGGCGAACGCCTATTCATGGCTGAAGGCGCCCCGGTACAGGGGGCTTCCCATGGAGGTCGGACCCTTGGCCCGCGTGTTGGTGGATTATCATTCGCCTAATAGCGTTGTTAAGGAGGAGGTGGACGCCCTTTTGAAGGTCTTGGGCCTGCCGGTCGGCAAACTGAATTCCGTGCTGGGGCGGATTCTGGCCCGGGCCGTCGAACTGAGAATTATCCTGCGACAGACGTTCCGCTGGCTGGATGAGGTCGAGATGAACGCGAATCCCACGCAGGATTTCGCCATTCCCAAAAGCGCCTCCGGATATGGCCTGACGGAGGCCGCGCGGGGCGCGCTGGGGCACTGGCTGACGATCGACAACTACCGCATTGCGCAGTATCAGTGCGTCGTTCCCACCACCTGGAACTGTTCGCCGCGGGACGATAAAGGACAGCCGGGACCGGTGGAGAAAGCGCTGGAAGGCGTCGTGGTGGCCGATCCCGAACAGCCCATGGAGGCGGCGCGGGTGGTTCGTTCGTTCGATCCGTGTCTGGCGTGTGCGGTTCACTAAATGCGAAGGGTATTCTCATGAAACAATTGTCACGGCGCGATTTCCTAAAGGTCAGCGGCATTTTGGCGGCGGGGGCGGGGCTTTCAAGGTTTTATGCGGACGCCTTTGCCGCCGGGCTCGAAAAGCTGTCCAAGGGCTTGCCCCGGATTGTCTGGTTGCAGGGGCAATCCTGCAGCGGGTGTTCGGTTTCGCTGATGAATGCCGACAATCCCTATGTGCTGGAAGTGGTCACCGAATTGGTTTCCCTGGTGTTCCATCAGACCCTGTCGGCGGCCACCGGTCATGTGGCCATGAAAGTGGTCGACGATATGGCCGCGGGCAACGAACCCTTTATCCTGGTGGTGGAGGGCTCCATCCCGTCGACCATGCCGGAAGCTTGCATCATAGGCGGAAGGCCCTTTTCGGAGATCCTGCTGCCTTTGCTGCGCAAGGCGCAGTTTGTAGTCGGCGCCGGAACCTGCGCCACCTATGGCGGCATCCCGGCGGCGGAAGGGAATCCGACCGGGGCGATCAGCGTCATGGAATTCATGCGCAAGAACGGCCTGTCCCCCGAGCAGCGTCTCGTGAATTGCCCGAGTTGCCCGATCCATCCGGATTCGATGGTCGGAACGCTGGCTTATCTCGCCGGACGGGGTTATCCGGGCGTGAATAAGGAACTGCTGACGCCGGACATGTTTTTTGCCCATTCGACCCATGACGATTGCCCGCGTTTTCACTATTACAGCAAGCATTTGTTCGCCGAGAAATTCGGCGATTCCGAAGGCTGCCTGTTCAAGTTGGGGTGTCTAGGCATGTTGAGTTATACCGACTGTCCCCGACGGCAATGGAATGGCGGCGTGAATTGGTGCATTCGGGCTTCGGCGCCGTGCATCGGCTGCAGCCATCCGCAATTCGGCAAGAGCAAGGCTTTTCCATTCTACCGTAAAGGGGAACAGCAGCATGCGGTCGGGTATGAAGAAGCCCAACGCAAAGGAGGCGCGTCATGAGTTTGGGTCGGCGAATATTCCTGGTCACGACGGGTTTGTTTATCGTATCCATGTTGATATTGGAATGGGTAACCTATCGGTTGACCGCTACCAGTTTCACCTTTGTCATGAGCGATTTCCAAAGCGGCATGGCGAATGTGCAGGACATGACGACGACCAGCATGCGGGAAATGAGTACGCAGGCGGCGAAAGATTTGCTCGAAGAAATCAAAATTGCGGCCGGAGAATCCTTGCAGCCCGGCGAAGCCGCCAAATTCATGTACCTCGCCAAGCAACAGGACGCCTTGAAAGACATGCGGGAGTTCTCGTTTTATGGGCTTAGCGGCAAGGTGGAGTTATCCTCCGATCAGTCCGCCGAAGGCCGGCAGGCGCCTCAGGATGTGTGGGACGAGGGCCGTGAAAGCAAGGATGTGGTTTTTCGCGAAGAAGAGGATGCCTTTGCTTTATATGAACCGCTGTTTGTCGATGCCGACATGATTCGGTTTCATCCCAGTTGGAAGGTCGGCGATTTTTACGGCATGCTCTATGTTAAATTAGCCAAGGACCGGTTCAAACAGGTGGTTAACGTCAGTACCAAAAAAATCGACGAAACCATGATCGGCGCTCGAGTCGTCTACGAAAAAGCGATGTCCCGCATTTTATGGGTTAGCATGTCCATTCTGGTGCTCTGTCTGGTGCTCATTGTGATCGCGTTGGGGCTGGTCGTTTATACGGGCATTACCAAGCCGATCGGACGGGTGATTGCCGGACTGACGGATGATTCGGAGCAGATGACGCGGTCTTCTGCGCAGGTGACGGGGGCCAGCCAGCAGTTGGCGGAGGGCGCAAGTCTCCAAGCCTCCAGCCTGGAAGAGACCTCGGCGTCGTTGGAGGAAATGGCTTCCATGACCCGGCAGAATGCGGATACGGCCGCGCATGCCGACTCCGCCGCCCGCGATGCGCATTCCATGGCTGCACAAGGGGTGGGCGCCATGAAACGCATGGCGGAAGCGATCGAGAAGATCAAGCATTCTTCGGACGAAACGGCCAAGATCATCAAGACCATCGACGAAATCGCCTTTCAAACCAACCTGCTGGCCCTGAATGCCGCCGTGGAAGCCGCGCGGGCGGGCGAAGCCGGCAAGGGCTTTGCCGTGGTGGCCGAGGAAGTCCGGAATCTCGCCCGGCGCAGTGCGGAAGCGGCCAAGAACACCGCCAACCTCATCGACGAATCGAAGAAAAACGCCGACGCCGGCGTGTCGGTTTCGGTTGACGTGGCCAAAAATCTGGCTTCCATCCAGGACAGCGCCAGCAAGACGGCCTCGCTGATCGCCGAAATCACGGCGGCATCCAAGGAGCAAGCCTTGGGCATCGATCAAATCAACACGGCGGTTTCCGAGATGGATAAAGTGGTCCAGCAAAATGCCGCCAATGCCGAGGAATCGGCCGCCGCCGCCGCGGAGTTGTCGGCGCAATCGGAGGATCTCTCCGGGATGGTCATGGATTTGAAGCGGATTGTCGGAGGGAACGGCGCTCAAGGGCATGGAAACGAGCTGCAACTCGGTGCGGCGGCCGTTGCTTCAGGCCGGTTGCCTGCTCCGGAAGCGTCCGGCAAAAAGGCGAACGTCAACCCTGTGCAGAAAAAGCTGTCGTAGGGATGGTTCGGCGTGTTCGCGCAAGCCGTGAAAGGGGCCGCCCAATAATGGTCGACGGCCCATTCCCTTTTCGATCTCGTCTCTTATGCTGACCGTGTTTCCGGAAGCGACTTTCGCGTTGGGGCGCCGGGCAGCTTGGATAGGTTGTCGGCTCCCGCTTGTGCGCCGACTTTCGTCCCGTTGACGCTATCGATCAATTCTTCGACGACGGCATTTAAAGAATCGGCTTGGGAGTTCATCTGAGCCGCGGCGCTGGCGGACTCCTGGGCATTGGCGGCGTTTTGTTGGACGACGTGGTCCATCTCGGAGACGGCTTTGTTGACCTGGTCGATGCCCTGCGATTGCTCGCGGGTGGCGGCGGCAATCTCGCTGACCAGCGAAGCGACTTTCTCGGAACTGTTTTGGATGCCGACAAACACCTTGTTCATCGTTTCGGCCACGCTAACGCCGGAATCCGCATGCTTCTGGGCGTTGTCGATCAGATTGGCCGTCGTTCGCGCTGCATCGGCGGCTCGTTTGGCCAGGTTGCGCACTTCTTCCGCCACTACGGCGAAACCCTTGCCGGCTTCGCCGGCGCGTGCGGCTTCCACGGCGGCATTCAGGGCCAGCAGGTTGGTTTGAAAGGCGATTTCGTCGATAGTCTTGATGATCTTGGCGGTTTCGCCGGACGCCGTCTTGATTTGATCGATGGCGTTGGTCATTTGGCTGACCGATTCCGAGCCTTCCTTCAGCGTCGTTTTCACCTGGCCCATCAAAAGGTCCGCTTGTCTGGCGTTATCCGCATTCTGCCGGGTCATGGAGGCCATTTCCTCGAGCGATGCGGAGGTTTCCTCCAGGTTGGAGGCCTGCTGGCTTGCGCCTTGCGCCAGTTGTTTGCTGGATTCGGAAATTTGCCTGGATGAGGCGTTGGATTCGGTTGCGCTGGCTTTCAACCGCTGGATCACCCGGAACAACGGCGCGGAAATCCTGGTCGCGAAGATAAAACTGGCGGCGATTCCAATCAGCAGGCAGACCAGGCCGATGCCGATGTTATACTGAATGCTGCGGATGCGGGACTTGTTCAGCGTTTGCCCCACATCCGTGACGGAAACGGTCATGACCTGCTCCAGATCGTTGTTGAAAGTCTCCATTTTGGAGTTCATCTCTCGTTCGATTTGCTCCTGGGAGTTCTTTACGTTCTGGCTCACCTGTCCGGCTTTGGCGGCAATAATGCCCTGAGCTTTGGCGCCCAGTTGGTCCACTTCCTTGGGGACATCGGTTTGCAGCCGCATAATAGCGCTCTTTAATTTGCCGCTGGATGTCGACACTTCGCTTACGATCCCTTCCTGGCGGGTCAGCAATTCGCTGATGATGTCCGCCATTTTCTCTTCCTGAAGAAGCGCCACATTGTTCAATTCGAGGCTGACGGCCTGGGCCGACTTCTCGCGGAGCAGACGAAAGCCTTCGGCCAGAACATCCGCTTGCAGCTTGAAGCCGCTCTGCAATTCCTTGTTCAGCGTGTCGTTTCGCTCTTGCATGATTGCTTTGAAGGAATCGATTTTTTCCATGACCAGATCCAGCAGGGAGCTCTGATTCGTGCCTGTATTCCCCGCTTTTTCGACCAGCTCGATCATGATGAGATCCAGCGACTCTTCGTTGGCTGCAATGGCCTTGCCGGCGCTTTGCTCGTATGCGGACATCAGATCCTGCACTTGCCGCAATTGATCCAATCCGAATGCGCTGACGGCGCTCACGTTGAAGACGGTCGTGTTGCCCAGCAGTCGTTGAGATTGCGTGTCGAATTCGATGAGCGAATTGACCGCTTCCGTGGAGAGGGACAGCATGTCGTCCAGATTCGTGGACAAGGCCTTGGTCTGCTTCTCCATGGTGGCTTCCATCTCCACGCTGGCCTTGGCCACGGATTCTCCCACCACGTCTTTAAACCCGGACTGGGCCTCTTCGGCAATCTTCTGGATATGGCCGACGGCCTCGACGCCGCTGGCCTTTTCGACTTCCGCCACGGCGGCGGCCGACATCTGTCCAACCTGTCCTCCGACTTGCTCTTTTACCCCTTCCAGGTTGTTCTTCAGCGTGCCCTGGATTTCTTTTCGGGAACGGCTGACCAATACGATCGACGAGATGGTGACGGTCGTCCCGGCCATGAAGACCAGCAAGAAAGACATTAGAACCAGTTGAGCCCGCAAGCTCAAGCGCATGATAAGCCCCCTTCGTTTACGGTTAAGGCGACAACGCCGCTTCGATAATCGATAGATTCAGCACGTCGTTTAATTCGATGGAACGGGTGATGAGATGCAGAGCCAAGGCGGTATCGCGGTAGCTTGCGAACAGGGCGCGATCCGCCGCCGCTGCTTCAAACCGCAGGCCCCCCGCCCGTTGGGCCAGGATGCGCGCCGCCGTTTCCCGGGGCACGGACATGTACTTGGATTGGAAAATGGCGGTTTGCTGGGCGCCGTTCTCGCGGATGTCCAGTTCGATAAACGAGCAGGCCACGGCGATGCTCTTAAGCCATTCGTTGACCGCTTCGGGATGCTCGCGGATGTAATCCTTGCGCGCCACAAGCACGGCGCCCAACGCGCCGTCAAACAATCCGCCGCCGGCCTCCATGGGTTTCCCGAGCGCGCTATCCTCGGCCAGCGCGCCCAAAGGCTCCGGAAACAGCACGGCATCCAGCCGGCCCGCCTTCAAGTCGTCCAAGGCGGTTCGATAGGGCACCCGGATGGTTCGGTAATCCAAGCCCGGCCTCAAGCCGACTTTGGCGGCCGCTTGCGCCAGCCGGATGTTCTCGCTGCTGTCCAGGCCGGGAACGCCGACGACTTTTCCGCGGAGGTCTTCCAGCCGTCCGCCTGTTCGTCCGATCAGGCGGGAGCCGCCTCTGTGGCAGACGCCTAAAACCAGCATGGGAACTTCATCCGCGGCCATGGCGTAAGCAACCGGCGCCGAAACGGCGGCCACATCGATGGCCCCGACGCGAATGGCCGCCTCGATGGCGGTGTCGGACCGGAATTGATGAAGCGAGGGGCGTCCGGCCTGGAACCGCATTTGGTCGTTTTCGAAGCTCACGACGAGCGGCAGATTGGCGTCAATCGGCAGGTAGCCGATGCGAAGCGCGGGGTTCGCGTCCGCATCGGCCGCCAAGCTTGACTGAGCCGTCAACCAACAAGCCGGCAGGAGCCACAGCCATCGTCGGGCGATCTTGCTCAGGGTTTTCATGCCGCTTATTCCAGCGGTTCCAGATTGACGGGATTTTCCGCGCGAGTGCGGGCCAGCTCATCGCCGGAGCGTTCGCCGATAATGGTAAACAAATCCCACTCGTTCTTGCTTTCCGCCGGCGTTTTGCCGATGGCCAGATAGGTGGGATGAATGCCTTGATGGTCCCAATCCCGCCAGTATTCCTCGCCCAGCAACAGCGTAAACTTATGCCCTTCCAAGGCTTTGATTACGGCCACATTGTCAAAACTCTTCGCCCGCTCCACGGCGTCGGCATACTGGAAAATATCGACCCAGGCCGTAGCCGCGGCATTGCCGGGTTTTTTGCTGTATTCCTTTTCGAAAGCCTCCACGAACGCCTTGGAGCCGGGGTATTTATCCGCCAGGCTGTGATACCAGCACATGGAGGTCAGTATGCCTTGCATAACCTCCGGGCCCACGGAATGCGCCATGTGTTCTTCCATCAGGGGCACCACGACGGCCATTTGTTCGCCCAGCTTCAATTGTTTGACTTGTTTCAGGCAATTCACCATGTCGTTGCCGAATTGCACAACGACCAGGACGGTGGGCGCCGTCTTTTTGGCTTGCAGCAAATCGGCCACATAGCTTTTCTTGCCCAGCGGCGTCGCCACTTCCAGTACGGTCTTCGCGCCGGACGCTTCCAAGACATTTTTCATCGAGTTCAGTACCGAGAGTCCCCAAATGTAGTCCGCATAGATATAGGCATACGTGGCATCCTTGCCGTATTTCTCGTCCAGGATGGAGGCCAGCGCCTTGGCGGATTGATGACCGTTGTGATACCAGCGGAAACAGCGGCGGTGTGCATCCTTGCCGGTGGTTTCGTTTGCGTGAGTCAGTCCCGCCATGAAAACGACTTTGGCTTTTTCGCACTCTTCGCTTTGGGCGACCGCTTCCGCCGAGCTGGAGCCGCCGGTCAGCATGACGGCGCCTTCTTTCAGCAACTCCTTGGCGTTTTCCCGGGCTACGGCTGCGTCGGTCTTGGTGTCCTTGACCGAATAAACGACTTTCTTCCCCAGAATGCCGCCTTTTTCGTTGAGCATTTTGATGGCCAGTTTGTAGGCCTTGAGTTCATCTTCTCCCTGCTGGCTGTACGAACCGGACAGGGGCATGTTCAGCCCGATCAGCACGGTGTCTCCCTCGGTTGTTGCCGCGCTAACCGGCATCGACAACCCGCTGGCGACCCAAACGGCCAAGACCAATAGAAACGACTCTCTTCGACGCATAGTTCTCTCCTTGTTTTCGACCTGTACTGCGTTTTTGATACCCATTCGTTTCAACTTTGCCCAAGCACCAATGTCCTCCCGTTTGCCTCCCTTCCGTAATCGCTTTTACCGCTTGCTTGCGTTGACGGACGCCCAATTCCTTTCGCTGGGAACGCGAATTGCGATCAGGTCGTTTTAGTCATGCTAGCAATACACCTGTTGATGAAAAGTATAAAGGGGGGAAGTGCTTGGAACTGTCAAGTTGAATTGACCTGTTTTTCGGCGATGCCTCCGTCCGCGATTAACCGGCGGGATGGCTGACAGGATTGAGCACGCCGCAAGCAAGCCGGCTCAAACCTTAGAATGTTAGCATACCGAAGTCGGGGAGCGCGGAAAAGAGGCCACTGGGAATCCCGGTGGTCAGAGACCGAGTGGTCCAGGCCGCGGTGAAGACGGTGATCGAGCCGATCTTCGAGCGGGAGTTCTGCGCGCAGAGCTACGGATTCCGACCCGGGCGCAGTTGTTGCGATGCGCTGCGACGGGTGGATGAACTGCTTAAAAGCGGACACGTCCACGTCGTGGACATCGACAGCATACTGCGCAAACGTCGGAAACTTAATGGCCGAGCCCGTGGAAGCGATCGCCTGCGATGGAAGAACTGCTACATTGCCGAACTTGGGTTGTTCAGCCTGAAACAAACCCAGGCCAAAGCTATCGCCCGTCTCCGTAACGGAGTCACTTGTTGACGGGAGAGCCGGATGCGGGAAATCTGCACGTCCGGTTCGGAGGGAGGGGCGGCTCAACCCAATGAGCCGTCCCTTCTCCCTGGCCATGATCGCCGGCAAAACGTTGGCTGTCTCAATTTGCCAGGGCCTATGGACAAAGCTTGCAGGCGGACAAGGAATCCCCGCAGGCCTTGCAGGTGTGTTCAAATTTTCCTGTGGTGAAGAAGCTTTGCACCGCCGATTTGCAGTCCGGGCATGCCATCTGCTTTTCCTTCTGATAATCGGTCGCCCTGCTGTCGATCTCATGGGGACGGATCACCCAGATTTCCTTGCACTTGGCGCACATGGCGGCCTGCCCTTCCTCAACAGCCGGAGCCTCTGACTTTGCCTGAGCTTGGGCAACCGGCATGTCATGAATGTTGCAAGAGACAAGCGTCCCTCCACAGCTTTTGCACGCATGTTCCATTTTGTCCGTCTTGAAGGCCGTCTCTACGGCCGATTCGCAATCGGGACAGACCCTTTTCGGCTCACGTCGATAGATGGTGGTCTTGTTGATCTTCTTCGCATGGCGAACCCAAACGGTCTCGCATTTATTGCACATGATGGCGGTCTCGTCCGATGCAGGAGCTGTCGATTCTCCCTGAGTTGTGCTGGAACTCACAAAAAGCAAAGTCATTACCGAGATGACGCCCAATAGAAACCCTCTACTAAATCGAGTCTTCATGATTCCCTCTTTCTATTGCTCTTCAAGCTTCTTGATGTACTTGGTTGGGTCCTTCTGCACCTCCTGGATGCACATCTTGCAGCACACGTATACGCGTTTGCCCTGGTAATCCACGTAGAGGTTCTTGTCGATCGTGCCGCCCATCACGGGGCAAACGGTTTGCGGTTTGATTGCTTGCCCGCTTGCTTGTACAGGCTGCTCATCCTGGGCCTCGGACACGACGATTCCGGCCAACATCACTACCGCACTCATTAGGATCGCTGTCGTTCTCATAATTACTCCTGTGTTCGAATTGCTTTCATGACGTTCTATTGAGTATAACGCGGCAAACTCAAAAAAACCTCGGTGGTGGGGCAGTCTTTTTCTTCGGAGAGATTTGATTTCAAGGTTAAGCTGAAAAAGTCTAAAGAGCGCCGACTCACGCGGCGGGACTTCGTGCGAACCGGCGACTTTTTCAGCGGAATCGTTCCAAGACTTCTTATCCGGAATTGAGGAGGTCGGTCAGTTTCCCCCGCAAATTCCGCTTGGCACGGTACAGCCTGGACTCAACGGATTTCTTCGAACTGCGCATGATCCGGGCAATTTCTCCATAGGACAGGCCCTGGTATTCTGCGAGAAGCAAGGCGGTTCGCTGGTCTTCGGGCAACTCTGCGACGGCTGCCGAGATACGCTCGCCAATTTCCCTGTTTTCGACTTCCCGACCGGCAGGGAGGGACGTCGAAACGGCCATAGGGGTTGCGGAATCAAACGGGACCTCGGCACGGCGGGTGCGCCTGCGGAGGCCATCGAGCGCCGCGTTGCGGGCCACACGAAAGAGCCAGTGAGAGAATTCCTCGGTCGTCTGATGGAATCCCGGCTTTCGAATGGTTTGGTAGGTTCGAACGAAAACTTCCTGCACAACATCTTCGGCTTGGCTCGCATGGCCAAGCATCCGGTACACGAAATTCAGGATGGGGCGTTTATGCCGTTCCATGAGCGCGTCAAACGCTCGGTCGTCTCCCGCCTTGATCTCATCAACCAGGGCCCAGTCTGTTTTCTCGTCGGACATTCGCAGAATATTTCTCCGGCCAAATTATCCCGACCCCACTCGAACGATGTAGTCGGAATATATACCGTTGTTGCCGAACAGCATAACAAAAAGTTTGAATCTTCTGCGCCCTCGCTTCCCCTATGCAGGCTTCCTGCGGCCGCGTATACTACGCGCATGAATGGAGCCCGATGAGCGTTACGCTGGAATGGGAGAACACGTTCGATGCCGTACCGGATCTGATCGCCATCATCGATTGCGATTTTCGGATTGTCCGGGTCAACAAGGCCATGGCGGATCGGCTGGGCCGGACGCCGCAAGAATTGGTTGGAAAGCCTTGCCATGCCTGTGTCCACCAATTGGACCATTCACCGTTGACGTGTCCTTACGCGGAATTGCTCCGCACCGGGCAGTCGTCGTGCACCGTAGAAATTCATGAAGAAAGCCTGGGGGCGGATTTTCTGGTTACCGTATCGCCCTTGTACGACGCCCAGGGCGCTTTGACGGGGGTCGTTCACGTGGCGCGCGACATTACGGACCGGAAACGGGCGGAAGACAGCCTGCGGGCATCCGAGGAGCGCTATCGGCTGATCACGGAAAATTCCCATGACCTGATCTCGCTGGTTCGGGCGGACGACATGACCTATGTCTATCGAAACGAGGTGGGCATCCGGGCCCTCGGCTATTCGCTAAAGGAGCTGGTGGGGAAGAGCCCGTTCGAGTTGATTCATCCGGACGACCAGAAACGCGCACGGGAAGACCTGAAAGTGGTCTTGAACCAGGGGGAAGTCGCCACGGAGATTCGATATAAGCGCAAAGACGGCGCCTATATCTGGTTCGAAGTGCGAGGGCGTTTGCTGAAGGGGCCGTCTGGGGAGTCGCTGATTCTGTTGGCCAGCCGCGACGTCACGGAGCGCAAGCATCGGCAGATTCTGGAGGTGAAGGAAAGGGAGCAACGCCGGATCGGCCAGGATCTTCACGACGGACTTTGCCAGCAATTGACCGGAATTTCCATGTTGAGTTCGCTGCTGGAAAAGCAGTTGCTGACCGCGGGCCAAACCCAGTTGGCGAAAAAAGCCGCGGAAATCGTGGGTTTTCTGGCGGAATCGGTTTCGCAGGCGCACAGCCTGGCGCGGGGCTTGTTGCCGGTGCCGTCCGATCCTTCCGGTTTGCACATGGCCTTGGAGGAATTGGCCGATACGCTCTCGCGCATGTTTCGCATCGAATGCCGATACGAATATCCCAAGCCGGCGGTCGTCGCGGATCCGCAGGTCTCCATGCATTTGTATCGGATTGCCCAGGAGGCCGCCGGCAATGCCATTCGACACGGCAAGGCTAAAAAGATACGCATCAAATTGAAGCAAACCGGAAAGGTCGTGGAGCTGATCGT
The DNA here is from genome assembly GCA_001804865.1 of Lentisphaerae bacterium GWF2_57_35. Taxonomy (GTDB): domain Bacteria; phylum Verrucomicrobiota; class Kiritimatiellia; order CAIQIC01; family GWF2-57-35; genus GWF2-57-35. The sequence continues at coordinate 21,196 of MHBK01000020.1, read as the reverse complement.
GACGGACAATGGCAAGGGCATTCAAAATGAGTTGCATGCCGGCGAAGGCCTGGGGTTGCACATCATGGAGTATCGGGCCCGGCAGATCGGGGCCTCTTTCGATATCCGGAATCACGGAGCGGGAGGCGTTAGGGTGACCTGTCGGCTTTCTTGCGCGCCGGTCAAGCCCGTCCATCGCGCATCCCGTTTAAACAAAGCTTGAAAGCGGGTACTATGGGAATCATTGCCATGACAGCTAAAACGTCCAGCAAGGCCAGGGAAAAAACCGCCAAACGGGTTTTGCTGGTCGACGATCATCCCATCGTGCGGCATGGCTTGAGCATGCTGATCGAGCAGGAGCCGGACCTTTCGGTGTGCGGCGAGGCCGACGATGCCTGCCAGGCGCTTGAGGCGGTCAAGAAGTTGCACCCCGACATCGTGCTGGTGGACTTGTCGCTGCGGGAAACCAGCGGACTCGATTTGATCAAGGATTTGAAGATTCGTCATCCGGCTATTCCCGCCCTCGTGCTCTCCATGCATGACGAATCGCTCTACGCGGAAAGAGCCTTGAGAGCGGGCGCCCGCGGTTATTTGATGAAGCAGCAGGCGGTGGCCAATATTGCCGTTGCCATTCGGCGCGTCCTGGCGGGCGAAGTCCACATCAGCAAGGCCATCATCAATAAAATGTTGAACAAGGTGACGGACAACGCGGCGGAAGCCAGTCTGACGCGAATCGACTCGTTGAGCGACCGGGAACTGGAGGTCTTTCAGTTGCTCGGGCAAGGGTATGGCACCCGCGAGATCGCAGAGCGCCTGCACCTGAGCGTGAAGACCATCGAATCCTATCGCGAGCACTTGAAGCAAAAACTGGAAATTTCTTCCGCCTCGGAGCTGGTGCGCTGCGCCATCGAATGGGGGCGCAGCGGCGGGTAGGAATGAGTTCCGATGCATCCGGCCCCCCTATGGGCGCATGGTAGAATCCCCGATAGTTCAATCAGTAAATGACCTGATATATCCGAATTAACCTTCTGCGTACGTTAATTACACCAAAATAGGAGGCAGGCATGTCTACGAAAATGCGGTTAAGCACAAAAATGTACGCGGGGTTTGGCGCTATTTTGCTGCTGCTGGTGGCGTTGAGCTCCATCGTGTACGTCAAGTTGTCCGACATCAGCCGGGAAAGCGAAGAGTCCCTTCACTTCGGCCATTATGAGACCGTCATGGTGGAGCGAGAGGTTGACCACCTTAAGTGGGTCCGTACGTTGGAGAGCCTGTTTCTCGGCAATCTCGACAAGGTCGAATTACAATTGGATCCCACTCAATGCGGCCTGGGAAAATTCCTCTACGGCGAGGATGGAAAAAAATTGTCGGATGCCGATCCCAGTGTCGTCGCAGTGTTTGAGGACCTGAAAGGGCCGCACCAACGGTTGCACGAATCCGCAAAAGCCATCCTGCAAGGGTGGCAAAGAAAACATGCGGGACTAAGCGAATTGTTAATGGCTCGTTTGGACGATCATCGCCGCTGGGTGGCGACCCTGAGCCAGATGATCATCGAAAAGAATCCAAACGTCCAACTCCAGGAAGACCCCCGGTTGTGCGCTTTCGGCAAATTCCTCGAGAGCGAACAGTTTGCCGGGTATGCGGACGCCTTTCCCCTGTTCAAGACCGTCATGGAGAAGGTGCAAAGGCCGCACAAGCAGTTGCACGAATCCGCCGCAAAAATAACCGCCGCGCTAAAAGCGGGTCGAACGGACGAGGCCTCGGCGATATTTGCCAAGGAATCCATTCCTGCCGTCGATCAGATACAAAAAGATTTCAACGAGGTCATTTCGGCGGAAACCTCCATTGAAGCCGCCCAGGCCGAAGCATTCGACGTTATGCACACGAAAACCCACAAGGCGCTTGCCGAAACCCAGGCCAAGCTCAAGGAATTAAAGAATCATCTGGAGGGGAAATCCGATTCTGCCGGCTCGGCGCTGGAGAAAGATGTGCGCGGTTCGAAGTGGGTTGTCGGGTTCTTGTCGGTCGCCGCCCTGTTGATCGGTCTGGTCATCAGCGTTGCCCTGACCCGCAGCATTACGGGCCCCATTTTGAAAGTGATTGAAGGTCTTACGTCGGGTTCCAAACAAGTCACCTCGGCCTCCGGCGAGGTTTCGAGCGCCAGCCAGATGCTGGCTCAAGGCGCCAGCGAACAGGCCTCAAGCCTGGAGGAAACCTCATCTGCGTTGGAAGAGATGGCGGCGATGACGCGGCAAAATGCCGACAACGCGGGCCAGGCCAACAGCACCGCCAAGGAAGCCAGCTCGCTGGCGGCCCGCGGAGTCGAGGCGATGGAACGCATGTCCGCCTCGATCGAAAAAATCAAGAAGTCGTCGGACGCCACCGCCAAGATCATCAAGACCATCGACGAAATCGCATTCCAGACCAACTTGCTGGCGCTGAATGCGGCGGTCGAGGCCGCGCGGGCGGGCGAGGCCGGGAAAGGGTTTGCCGTGGTGGCCGAGGAGGTTCGCAACCTGGCGCGCCGAAGCGCGGAAGCGGCCAAGAATACGGCGGATTTGATCGAGGGGGCGCAGAAAAATTCCGAGGAAGGGGTGTCCGTGACCTCCGAAGCAGCCAGGAATCTCGGCGGCATCAAGGAGTCCGTCGGCAAGGTGGCCACGCTGATAGCGGAGATCGCGGCGGCCTCCAAGGAGCAGACGCAAGGCATCGAGCAAATCAATACCGCCGTTTCCGAAATGGACAAGGTGGTCCAGCAAAACGCGGCCGGCGCCGAAGAGTCTGCCAGCGCTTCGGAAGAACTGTCCGCCCAGGCGCAGGAACTCAATGCGATGGTGGATCAGTTGATCAAGATTGTGCATGGAGACGGGGCTCGAAGAAACGCAGCCGCGGACGCAGCAGCGTCTCGTCCGCAGCCGAAACGATCCGCAGTCCCTGCGACGGGGAAAATGCGCGCCAAGGGGGCGCCCGCTCCGGCAGCGCGGACGCCGGCATCCGCCAAGCAAGTTTCGCCGGAGGAAGTGATTCCTTTGGACGAGCAGGAGTTCAAGGATTTTTAGCCCGGATTTCTCACCGGGCGGTGAGAAATGCGGGTTAGGGGCCATCCATCAGAAAGGAGACTACATGAATGCGATGGAGACGACAGCGGTGCAAGGTCGAGCGGATCTGGCGGGCAAGTATCTGACTTTTCGAATGGCGGGCGAAGAGTACGGCTTGGAAATTTTGAAGGTGCAGGAAATCATCAAGATGATGGATATCACCCGCGTGCCTCGCGCGCCGGAGAGCGTCCGGGGCGTGATCAACCTGCGGGGAAAAGTGATTGCCGTGGTGGATTTGCGGGTGAGATTTGGTTTGGAAACCACGGATACGACCGAAAAAACCTGCGTGATCGTGGTGCAGGTGAAGCAGGGCGAAAAGCGGGTAACGATGGGGCTTGTCGTCGACGAGGTTTCCGAAGTGCTCGATGTTTCCGCGCAGCTCATCGAGTCGACGCCGGAGTTTGGCACGGGCGTGAAGACCGATTTTATTCTGGGCGTGGGTAAAATCGGACAGCGCGTGGTCATGTTGCTGGATGTGGATCGCCTGCTGGTTGAGTCGAACGGCGTCCTGTAAACATAGGGCCGCCGGCCATAAAAATGGCAAAAAGAATGCTGGAATTGCGTGACCTTATTATAGTTAAATAAACATACAATATATATGAAAAATTCAAATGCCTCAAATTCGACGCCCCAAGAGCCCGAGGGCTCTTCTCCGAAGATTCGCGTGTTGATCGCGGACGATCATGAATTGATTCGGTGGAATTTAAAGCGGCTGATTGCTTTGCTGCCGGGGCTTGTTGTAATCGGCGAGGCCACCACGGGCCACGAAGCCCTCAAGCTGGCCAACAAGCACAAGCCGGAGCTTGTCTTCATGGACATCAGCATGCCGGAAATGGATGGGGTGGAAGCAACGAGGCGCATTGTGTGCGCGAATCCGGCAACCCGAATCCTGGTTATTTCCGTTCATGCGGATCGCCGGTATGCCGCCGCGATGCTCAGCCTGGGGGCGGTGGGATACATCATCAAGGATCATTTGTGCGACGAACTTCGGCCCGCCGTCGAGGCGGTCATGTCGGGGCGGATATACGTCAGCCCGGAAATCGCGTCAGGCGAAGACGAGTAGCAAGCCGTCCGTCAAGGCGTGGCGCGGGTCAGGAGAAATTCGTAGGCTTCGTTGATCACGGTCATGGCGCGGTGGTCGCCCCCGGCATCAGGATGAAACTTCTTTGCCATGATCTTGCGCTTTTTGGCCAGCTCGCCTTTTTCGATGATATCGTCCAGATCGTAGAGGGTGCGATACGCGCTTTCCTTCGACCGCTCGTCCAGCGTTTCGATCACTTTGAAATAGGAGGGCGAAAGATTGTCGATTCGTCGTTCAAAATGCCGCTTATCGATTTCTTCGCGAAGGTCAACGCTGGTGGAATAGCGAACGATAAAATCCAACACATTCCTTTTGTCGAAATAGGAAAACTTTCCCAAGGCTTCGAAGATGTCGCTCACGAGACAGTCTTTGAACCATAAGATACAGGACGATTTTTCGACGGGATTGAGGGTGACCTTGAAATGGAAGTTGTCGATGGTGGCTTCGGAAAGGACTTCCGCCCTTTCCAGGGAAATGACATTAGTTGGTTCGAATAACCTCAACATATTGTGCCTTTTTATATTTATACCACGAAATATAGATGAAAGCCAATCCCTTTGTAAAGGGAAACCTTTGGGCGATTCGCTCTCAAACAAGGGTTTTTTCTACTTTCATAGGCTCAAGGAATTATAAGAAAGGTTGAGTTCAAAACAAGCGCCGCATCGCTATTTTTGGCGAAAGGAATCGTTTAACAGATAGACCTCGACGGTGTTGATTGGTGTGTGTATTGTTTGAGCATTCGTACAGTTGACAGGGGAATGTAAATGGACGAAGCGAGAAAAAATGACTGAGCCGGGAACCCTCGACAAAAAGACCTTCCACAAGTTTGCTCAATTGATTTACGAAAAATGCGGCATCACCCTGGGCGAGAAAAAAGAAGCATTGGTGCAAGCTCGTGTCGGCAAGCGTATGCGAGCGTTGGGGCTGACCGACTTTGAAGCCTATTTTCAGCAGGTTGAAAAGGACGATTCCGGGGAGGAAGTGACCGCCTTATTGGATGCCATTTCCACCAACGTGACGCACTTTTTCCGGGAGCCGCGGCATTTTGAATTGTTGGGACAGCTCGTGAAGGAGTGGGAGGCCAAGGGGCAGACGCGCTTTCGCGTTTGGTGTGCGGCCAGCTCCACGGGGGAAGAGCCGTATTCCCTCGCCATCACGCTGAATGAGCACTTGAGCGACGCTCGCGACGCCAAGATTCTAGCCACGGATATTTCCACCCGGGTGCTCGAAAAAGCCCGGCAGGGCGTGTACGAGGAACGGCATATGGAATCCGTACCCCGGACGTATCAGACCAAATACTTTCGAAAAGAACTGCATGCAGAGCCCGTGCGATACCGGGTCGATCCCTCGCTTCAAAAGATGGTCACGTTCGGCCGGGTGAATTTATCCACGCCGCCTTTTCCGCTCAAGGGACCTTTGGATGTGGTCTTTTGCCGGAATGTCATGATCTATTTCGACAATAAGGTGCGCTCGCGTCTGTTGGACAACTTTTTTAGCTTGCTGCGGCCCAAAGGATATCTGATGGTGGGGCATGCAGAGAGTCTGTCCGGAATGTTGAGCCAGTTTAAAAGCGTGGAGCCGTCGGTTTACATCAAACCGTGAGAATTTCTCAATGAACAACGTGATTGTCGGCATATCGGAAATGGCGGTTTCGAATACGGCCGATGATGTCCTGACAACCTACTCGCTAGGTTCGTGTCTGGGCATTACGTTTTACGACACCTCCTTGCATGTAGGCGGCATGATTCACTGCATGTTGCCGCTTTCCCAGATCGACGCCCAAAAGGCGCTCGAAAACCCGTGCATGTTCGTGGATACGGGCACCACCAAGCTGCTTAAGGAGATGTTTGCCCTGGGGTGTCGAAAGAGCAGTCTGGTGGTTAAAATTGCCGGGGCCTCGGCGGTTTTGGACAGCAAGGGTCTCTTCAAAATCGGAGAACGTAATTATACTATTTTCCGAAAGATTTTGTGGAAGAACAGTATGTTGATTCATGCGGAGGATGTAGGGGGAAACATCTCGCGCACGGTTCGATTGGAGATTGCAACCGGCCGTGTCACGATCAAATCCGGGGGAGTGGAGAAAGAGCTATGAACGGGAATTCAAAGAATCCAGTTGTTAATGGCTCCGGAGATGTACAGGGACGGCGTCGGGCTCTGATCAAAGAGAAAATCCGGACGTTTCCCGCGATGCCGGCCTTTGTCGCGCAAGTGATTACCATGCTTAACGACCCTGCGGCCGATGCGGTCACGATCGCCGGGCGCATCAAATTCGATCCGGGCATGACGGCCAACATCCTGCGGCTGGCCAATTCGGCGGAGTTTGGGGCTCGCCGTTCGGTTCGAAGCTTGCAGGAGGCGATTGTCCGGCTGGGCTTGAAACAGCTTTTTCAACTGGTGGTGGCTTCCGGCATGGGACGGCGTCTTTCGAAACCCATGCCGGGTTACGAGCTTGCCCCGGACGAATTGCTGCGGCATTCGCTATGGGCGGCCTTGGCCGCGGAGGAGCTTTGCCTGGCCCTGTCCATTCATGCGCCCGACATGCTCTTCACCAGCGGGTTGCTGCACGATCTTGGAAAGTTGATTCTGGACGAATTTGTCGACGCCTCCAAGGTCGAGATCTTTAAGGTCGCCGGCGAGCAAAAACTTTCGTTCGAGATGGCGGAAGCGGCCGTGGTGGGTATGAATCACGCCGATGCAGGGGCGGCGGTTTTGGATCAGTGGCATTTTCCGGCGGAACTGGTGGCGGCCGCCCGATGGCATCATTGTCCGGAAGCGGCGGGAGAGTACGAGTCGATCGCATCCATTGTGCATGTGGCCGAGTTTTTGTCTTATGCCGAGGGCATCGGAACCGGCATCGACGGGTTGGGATATCATCTGTCGCAGGAAGCGATCGACAATCTCGGGGTTCGGAAGAAAGACCTCGAATGGGTGGCCAGCCATACGCTGGACAAGATGCGCGACCTGGAAAAGCTTTTGAAGGATTGAGGAGAGTCTTATGGCTTACAATATTCTAATTGTCGACGATTCCAAAACGGCCCGGGCCTTCATTGCCAAGTCCCTGGAAGTGGCGGGCATCGAAATCGGCGCCGTTTTCGAAGCCGAAAATGGAAAGCAGGCGCTCGATGTGTTGCATTCGCATTGGATCGACATTGTGCTGGCGGATATCAACATGCCGGAAATGAGCGGCTTGGAGATGGTGCAGCAAATGAAGCAGGACGGCCTGATGCAAACCGTTCCGGTGGTCATCATCTCGACCGAACGGAGCTTGACGCGCATTGCGGAACTTAAGGCGGCCGGAGTTCGGGACTACATGAACAAGCCTTTTACCCCTGAAAACATCAAGCAGGCCGTGGATCGAATTCTGGGCGGTCGCGGGGAATGACCTGGCGGACGCCGGAGCGTTTTGAATAGGAGAAGCGTTGTGGATACTCAAGAGTTGCTGGAATCGGCGTTCGTGGAAGTGTTGGAGAAATTTGCCTTTATGTTCGGCGAGCCGGTGTCTCCTTCGGACCTGACTCCGCCCAACGACCCGTTTTGGCAGGCCAGCATCGGATTTTCCGGCCCGCAAAAAGGTCTCCTCCAAGTCGCTGCCGCCTCTTCGTTTTGCGTGCAACTGGCCGCCAATGTACTGGGCATCGATTTGAAATGCATGACGCCCGAAGCCGGCGCCGATGCCTTCAAGGAACTGCTGAATGTGGTTTGTGGAGAATTGCTGGAAAAAATGGCCGGAACGGATGTCGTATTCAACCTGACGATTCCGCAGGTCGAGACCAAGCCGCCGGAGGAGTGGGGACCATTGACGCTCGACTCTCAAATGCGGGGATTACTCGTGGACGAGATGCCGGTTTTGATCAAACTGGAAATGACGTCATGAGTAAGATCAAAGTGATGATCGTGGACGATTCGGCCATCGTCCGTCATGTTTTTTCCACGGAACTGAACAAAGACCCTGATCTGGAAATTGTCGGAACGGCGCCCGATCCCTATGCGGCGCGCGACAAGATCGTGCAGTTAAAGCCCAACGTCGTAATCCTGGACATCGAAATGCCGCGCATGGACGGGCTGACGTTTTTGCGCAAGCTGATGCATTATTATCCGCTCCCGGTCATTATTGTCTCCTCGTTGACGCCGGCGGGCGGCGCCATTGCTTTGGAGGCCATCGAAGCAGGGGCGGTGGACGTGATGTGCAAGCCGGGCTCCGCGTATTCGGTGGCCGACATGTCGGTGGCCTTGATCGATAAAATCAAAGGAGCGGCGTTTGCGAACTTGAAGGTGCGCGACGCCCAGGCGGCCAATAAGGCGCCGCCGACCAAGCTGTCGTTGAGCAAGACGACGGACAAGATCATCGCCATTGGCGCTTCCACGGGCGGCACGCAGGCCATCGAGCGGGTGCTGACGCAGTTCCCTCACAATGCCCCGGGCACCGTGGTGGTGCAGCATATGCCGGAACATTTTACGCGGTCGTTTGCCGAGCGGCTCAATTCCCTGTGCGACATCGAAGTGCGCGAAGCGCGGGACAACGATACGGTCATTCCCGGCGTTGCGCTCATTGCCCCCGGCAATTACCACATGCTCTTGCGGCGCAGCGGCGCCCGATATTACGTGCAAATCAAGACCGGCCCGCTGGTGCATCATCAGCGTCCGGCCGTGGAAGTGTTGTTCAAGTCGGTCGCCAAATATGCGGGCGCCAATGCCATTGGAGTGATTCTTACCGGGATGGGGGCGGATGGCGCCGACGGGTTGCTGGAGATGCGCCAGGCCGGGGCCTACACGATCGCGCAGGACCAGGCCACTTCGGTGGTGTACGGCATGCCGGCCGAAGCCGCCAAACGGGGCGGCGCGGTGGACATCCTTCCGCTCGACAAGGTGGCGACGCGGGTGATTTCGGCCGCCGCTTCCTAGACAGGCCTTTCAGGAGGCGGACGGAATTCTGCGGGAGTTCGTTCGATTTGTGGTTATATTTTTCTCCCCACGCCCGCTATAATCAATATACTTGATCGCAAAAAAGGCGGGGGGCCTGTTCACCGAAATTCAACATAATGAATAAAAACGAAATCTTTAAGCGGCTTGAAGGAATACGAAATCTTCCGACCCTTCCCAGCGTGATCGAAAAACTCGGCCGGGCGGTTCGCGACCCCAAATCGGATGCCCCGAGAATTGCGCGCATCATCGAGGACGATCCCTCGATGATGGCTAGAATTTTGAAGGTGGTGAACTCGGCCATGTACTGCGCGTCGGAACCCATCACCTCCCTGAGCATCGCGGTCGCGCGAATGGGGATGGTCGCGATCAACAACATCGCCCTTTCCACGTCGGTGTTTTCCACCTACAGCAAGGCGAGTCAAAGCGATTTCAATCGCGAGGAATTCTGGCGGCACTGCATCTGCACGGGCATCGCGGTCAACATCCTGTACGACCGTTGCGCCGCCACTCTTGGGCAACGCTACGAAAAGGATGTCTTGCACCTGGCGGGATTGTTGCACGACATTGGGAAGATCGTTTTTGAAACTTACTTCCATGCGGATTTCATGAGCGCCATCCAAATGTCCCATGAGCAGCATGTGCCGTTGTTCCAGGTCGAGCTGGAGGTGATCGGCGCCGACCATGCGCAGGTGGGCGCGTGGCTGGGTAAACGCTGGAATCTGTCCGAGGATTTGATCGAGACGATTCGGTGGCACCACGAGCCCGAGAACGCCGCCGAATCGCGGCAGGGGATTGCGATGTTGTGTCATGCGGCCAACTACATCTGCAACTTGGTCAAGATCGGCGAAAGCGGCGATGCCGTGGCCCCGGCCTTTTTTCGCGGGGTGTGGAAGCGGCTGGGGGTGGAAGTGGACGAGATTTCCACGATCATGGATCAGGTTCGGGAAGAATCCAAAAAATCGGAGATCTTGTTGTCGCTTGTTTAGCGGAAACGGGTTTGTTTCTCCTGGGAGGTTTGTGAAGCGTTCGGCTCATAAAACGATACGCACGTCGGCGCCGGACTGGACGTCGGTGGAAACCGGATTCGGCAACTTGGTGGCCCATGTGCCGGTTGCGCTGTTTTCCGGCACAGGCAAGTTGCTGCAACTCAATGGGCCGGCCGAGCGCGCGCTGGGGGTGGGCAAGGAGGCTTTGGAAGGCCAATCTCTGGCGGACTCCGGCTACCGCGTGGTGAACGAAAAGGAACGGACGCTCACGACGAGTCAATGGCCGTGGGTCCGGGCGGCCCGGACGCATGGGCGGGTGACCGGCGTGGTGGGGCTGGAAAGTCCTGCCGGACATCTGCAATGGTTCCAAGCCACGTGCGTACCGATGCGCCCAGCTGCCGGGATGAAGGCCCTGCGCGTCGCCGTGCTGCTGGACAACATCACCGAACGCGTGCATTTCGAGAAGCGGCTGGCCGCACAACTACATTACGAGGACGCCCTGACGTCCTGCGTGAACCAGGCGCTATGCGCCTCCAGTTTTTGCCGCAATTGCACCGCGATGAAGCACCTGCTGGAGCTGCCGCTGGCCGAGATTTACGGCGTCGGCACGGTGCATGTTTTCGAAAACACGCATGACGCCGAGGTGGGTTACTGCGCCCGTTTATCGGGATTGTTTGACCGGGACAAAGGCCTGGTTCCTGTTTCCACGCCCGTCAAGATTGGTTGGGACAGGCCCTACGACGTCTGGGCGCGCAACCTGGAACTGGGCAAGGCGATCCTGGAAAGTCCGAAGGCCGAGAATCCTCTGCTGACCCATTTATGCAAGCAGTTGAAGCTCGCCTCGGCCGCCGTATTCCCTTTGACGAGCGGCGGCTCCTGGCTGGGGCTGATTGTGTTCGGGCATAGGAAGCGGGGCCTGGCCTGGTCGAAGCAGGACCTGCACCTGCTCCGGCTGACGGCGCGCATGGCCGGGGGGATGCTGGGACGAAAGCTCATTCAGGAGCGGATGCTCCAAGCCCAGAAGATGGAGACCGTGGGCTCGCTGGCCAGCGGCTTGGCGCACGATTTCAACAATGTCCTGACGGGCATTTCCTCCTCCCTGCAACTGATGCTGTTGGATCCCGCGGCGGGTGCGCGACTGGGCGACGACTTGCTGACCATTCAACATGAAATTGGCCGGGCCGCGGATTTGTCGCGCCGGTTGCTGTCGTTCAGCCGGCCCTCGAAAGGCCAGCCGACGACCATGAACCTGAACGAGCAACTGGAGTTGCTGGCCCGTCTCTTTCGCCGGACCCTGCCGAAGAACATCCGCATTGAAATGGCGTTAAGCCGGGAGCCGATTCATGGCCGCATGGACCCCCTGCAATTCGAGCAAGCGCTCCTCAACCTGATTTTAAATGCGCGCGACGCCATGCCGAAGGGCGGGGTGCTGCGCATCCGTACGTTCGAATGTACGTGGGACCGAACGCACCGGGGGCCGGCGCCCAAAGCGCGTCCGGGGCGGTATGCCTGCGTTTCGGTGGCGGATCAGGGCGTGGGGATTCCTTCCTCCTCGCTGGCCAAGATTTTCGAGCCCTTCTATACGACCAAGCAGGCCGGCCGGGGAACGGGCTTGGGGCTTTCGATGGTGCAGGCGATCGTTCAACAGCATCATGGCTACGTCTATGCGACCAGCCAGCCTGGCGAGGAAACGGTTTTTACCGTCGCCTTTCCGGCGGCGGCGCCGGGCGATAGCGCGGCGACGGCAGCCTTGGCGCCCTCCGTGGAAGCCGGCGGCGGCGCCGAGGTCATTCTGTTGGTCGACGACGAGCCGGCGGTTCTTCGCAGTACGTCCTCCTTGCTGCGCCGCTACGGATACGAGATTCTCTGCGCGACGGGCGGCGCCGAAGCGGTGGAGATTTTCCGTCGCGAAAAGGAGCGGGTGGATTTGGCGATCATGGACGTTTCCATGCCGGGCATGGACGGTCGCGAGTGCCTGCGGCAGGTGCTGGAAATCAAGCCCGGCCAGCAGGTCATCATGATGAGCGGTTATGGCTTAAACGCGTTGGATTGGGATCCCCGGCAGTCAGGGGCGGCGGCCTTTCTCGACAAACCTTTCGACATCAATTCCTTTCTTGACGTCATCCGCCAACAGCTTGATGCAGATCCAGGGCCGCCGGCAGCGCTTCCGCTTCCCGTTCCGGCGCCGGGCTCCAAGCTTCCAGTTGGGCCATGATTTTGCGTAGACAATCCGGGCAGTAGCTGTGCGAGAAGATGGTCTTGTTGCTCTTTACGGCTTCGTATTCCGGAAGCCAATTGTTTTCCAGACGAACTCGATTGCATTCGCAGCATTTGACCATGAAGTTCATTGTCTGCTTCTCCTTTACTACGGTTCTGCGACGACGGATAAAGCAGGGTCGATGCCGTCAGGTTTTTCAGGCATTTTCGGCATCTTTTTCCCGGAAGGGAGGGGTCGGGAAGGCTGTGGAGCGGCGGATTTTGCCGGTTTGGAGCGCTTTGACGGCATGGCATGCGGCCTGCTCGGAGTACGGCATGAAGATCTTCATTGATGTCGGCCAGGGAGGTGTATCGTGCGTATAAGCGACCAGACCCTGAATCAAATGCTGTCCGGCTACATTCTGAAAAATCGGGATGCGGCCTATAAAATCCAGGAACAGATTGCCAGTGGGCAAAAGATCCATGTGGCGTCCGACGATCCCAATGCCTACGATAGCATCAACCGGCTTCACAACAACGAGAGTTATGTTCTGCAATATGCCCGGAATGTCTCGCAATTAAAGAGCGAGCTGCTGACGATCGACGGTTCGTTGCAAAAGGTGTCCGGGCTGTTGGGCGACGTTTCGAACCTGATTGTCCGCGCCAGCAATGGCACGATTCCTCCGTCGGACCGCAAGACGATGGGCGAGGAGGCCGATCAAATGCTGGAGGATTTGGTCACGATGGCGAACTCCAACCCGGACGGACGTTATATTTATGCGGGGTTGCGGACGGATGCGCCGCCCTATGTGGTCACCCGGGACGCCAATGGCCGGATTACGGATGTCGCCTACCAGGGCAATACGGAAGTTCGCCAGGTGGAGGTCGGCAAAGGGGCTTATGTAGCGGCCAACCTGCCGGGGTCCGACACGACCGGCGGCGGCGTTTTTCAATCCGACGAGCTGGACTTGTTTTCCGATCTGATGCAATTGAGGGACCGGCTGCTGTCGGGCGAAAATCCGGTGGACCCGGAAACTTTTACCGCCGACGCCGCGACGGACACGCTTACCGTAGCGGGGAAGTATCGCACCGGGGCGCTGGTGCAAGTAGGAACGGACGATACCCTGCCCGGCGGCCTCGATCCGAACAAGAAATACTTTGCCATCCGCATTTCCGACACGGAGATTCAACTGGCGGATTCGCTGGCCAATGCCCGGGCCGGGGTGGCCGTGGACATCACCAGTCCCGGCGCCGGCACGCAAACCGTCACGCAACTTTCCCTCGAAGAGAGCGAGCGCGACTTGGAGCATATCTCCAGCATGCTGGGGGTGATCGGCGCGCGCGAACAACGCGTCGAGGTCTGCGAGCAAATCCTGAGCCAGTGGGAGTCGGATATCGGCGCTTCTCTCGAAGACCTCGAAGCGGTGGATATCGCCGAAGCCACCATCCTGCTGACGAGCAAGAAAACAGCCTACGAAGCGGCCTTGCGGGCCACCAGCACCATGATGGGCACGTCGCTGCTGAATTACATGTAAACGATGCGGCCCGTCTTTGGAAAAGGCGGGCCGCGTTCTCCCTGCCCGCAACATTGCGCAGCAATGCAGGCGGGCGCAACGCGGCCTTCCCCCCCCGTCCGCCGGTCAGTTCAACTTGGCGGTTTTGGTCTTCGCGTATTCCTCGACAAATCCCGCGTAAAAGGCCGATGCGCGGACCAGGTGTTCGATCTCGATTTGCTCGTCGGGAAAATGGGCAAACTTTTCGTGGCCGGGCCCGAAGCCAATGGTGGGAATGCCGTGTAGGCCGGCGGTGGCCACCCCGTTGGTGCTGAACGTCCAATGGCCGACCCCCGGTTCTTCCTTGAAGGTGTTGCGGAAAGCGGCGACGGCGGTTTGCACCGGCACGGAGTTGGCGGGTATTTCCCAGGTGGGATAATATTTCTTCGTCGGGTACACGAGACCCTTGTAACTCGGCACGGCATATTCCAGCACAGTCACTTTGGCGCCGGCGGCCTTGACGGAAGGCAGGGATTGAATCTCGGCCACGGCGCGGGCTTCGGTTTCGTCGATCGTCAGGCGGCGGTCGAGATGGATGGTGCAGCCGTCCGCCACGGCGCACAGGCTGGGCGAGGTGGAGCGGATATGGCTGATGGTCACGGTGCCTTTTCCCAGCGGCGCCCGCGGCATCAGGCGGTTGTTCAGTTGTTCGATGTCTTTGACGATCGGCGCCATTTTATACACCGCATTCACGCCGCGTTCGGGCGCCGAGCCGTGGCAGGAGAGCCCCGCGGTGGCCACTTCGATTTCCATGCGCCCGCGATGCCCGTGATAAATCTGCAAGCTGGTGGGTTCGGTCAGCACGACGACGTCCGGACGAAGGCCCCCCTCGTTCACGATGTACTGCCAGCACAATCCGTCGCAGTCTTCTTCCTGGACCGAGGCCACGACATACAGGCTGATGGCCGACGGCATGCCGATTTCCTTTAGAATGGCCGCCGAATAAATCGCCGACGCCACGCCGCCCTTCTGATCGCTCGCGCCGCGGCCGTAGAGAATGCCGTTTTCGACTTCGGCGGCGTACGGGTCGCGCTTCCAGAGGGAGAGGTCGCCGATATCGACGGTGTCGCAATGCCCGTCGAGTGCGATCTTGCACGGCCCGTTGCCCAACCGGCCGATCAGATTGCCCATGGGGTCCACCGTGACTTCGTCATATCCCAGCTTTACCATCTCGGCCGCCATGCGCTCCACGACGGCGCCTTCCTGGCTGCTCAGGGAAGGAATGCGGACGATGTCCTGCATGAAACGGGTCAGATTCTCGGTTTGGGCTTGGGCATAATAATAGAAGTCATGCTTCATGTGCTGAGGTCTCCTGTCCTGGTCAACATTTTCCAACCATTGGAAAAATCCTATTCGTTTTTTCCAATCCTTGGAAAATCGTCCGTCGATTTTTCCAATGATTGGAAAATCCTGCAAACGGCCCCGCGGCGGCCTATTCTAAAGCTCCTTCAAAACGCCGGTCGATTCGTTGAAATCTTCGATCAGGCGGTCCCATTCCTGGACCTGCTCGGGCGAAAAGATTTCCTTCCAGAAATCCTCGTCCCACAACTGGCGCAGCTCGTCCGAGCTTTTGCCTTGCTGTTCGACCCAGGTGAAATACTTGAAATTATGCAGGGCTTTCCGGTCGGCCCAGGTCAGCTCGCGGAGGTAGTCGGGCGCGATGCCCTGCAAGTAGCGCGCGTAATGGGCGATGGCCTTCGCTTCGGTGTAAGGCCCCTCGGCTTCGGTCATTTCCTGCCGGCGGGAGGCATACAAATCCATCGAGTCGGTCAGCGGAGCGAAGAGCACGTCGCGGCCGTCCATCTCGTAATACTTGGCGGTCTTGATGCAGGCGACCAGATTGCAGATGCCGGAAATGCCGACTTGGTCCATGCGCGCGATCAACGGTGCGGGGACGCCCTCGTCGTGCAGCCGCTTGCGGCCGAGCTCTTCGTTGAAGAGGCGCATGAGCTGCATCACCTGCTCGTCGTCGACGGCGCAGACGGCGTCGGTGTTGCGGACGTTGTGGACCCAGGGGATGTGCTTGTCGCCGATGCCCTCGACCCGATGCGCGCCGAAGCCGTACTGGTAAAGCGTTGGGCACTGGAGCGCCTCGACGCCGACGACCTTGATCGAAGGGCTCACGGTCCGCAGATAGTCGCCGGCGGCGATAGTGCCGGCGGAGCCGGTGGAACTGATGTAGGCGGCCAGCCGGCTGCGGGGCGTCCGGAAATGCTTGCGGTAAATTTCGTCGATGACCGAGCCGGTCATCTGGTAATGCCAGATCGCGTTGCCGAATTCCTCGAATTGATTGAAGATGACGATCTTGTCGCCGCGCTCGCGGCGCAGCTCCCAGCATTTGTCGTAGATTTCCTTCACGTTGGATTCGGTGCCGGGGGTGGCGATGATTTCGTCGGCGCCGATCGAGCGAAGCCATTCGAAGCGTTCGCGGCTCATGCCCTCGGGTAGAATGGCGACGGCGGGGCAGGCGAGCAGGGCGCAATCGTAGGCGCCGCCGCGACAATAATTGCCGGTCGAGGGCCAGACCGCCTTTTGCGTGGTTGGGTCGAAGTTGCCCGAGACCAGGCGCGGCGCCAGGCAGCCGTAAGCCGCTCCGACCTTGTGCGCGCCGGTCGGAAACCACTTGCCGAGGATGCCGACGATGCGCGCGTCCACGCCGGTAAGCTCCTTTGGAAACTCGATCCAGTTGCCTTCGCCGAACCCGCCGCCGACCGCTTGCGCTTCGTTTTTCCAGGTGATGCGGAAAAGGTTCAGGGGATTGACGTCCCAGAGTCCCACGGATTGAAGGCGATGAACGATGGATTCGGGAATGAGCGAGGGATTCTTCTGTTGGGCAAAGGTCGGCAGGATGATCTTTCGTTCCCGGGCTCGTTGCAGGCTTCGCTTGAGAACGTCCTCGTTTATCGAGTCGACTATCTTCATCGATCGGTCTCCTTGTGCCCCGTCAAGGGCATGAGCAAAAGAATAAACTACGCTGGCCGCGCCGGAGCGTCAATGCCGTCATGTTTCTTTCAGCAGCGTCTCCAGGTCCCGTTGGGCATAGCCCATCATCTGCTGCGAGGCCTTGCGTTTTCGGAAGTGCAAGGCATCCTCCAGAGAAGCCTGCACGCCTCCGCAGGCGCGATATAAAATTTGTCGCAGACCTTCGGAGGAGTCGGGCTTCGGCGGTTTTCTGCCGTAGTTCTGCCAGAAGGAATCGGGATACTGGAATGCATAGAAAACCCATTCGAACCAGGGATCGCCCCATAAGGCCCGGTCCTGATCGAGAAGGGCGACGATGCTCGGTTCCGCTGCATCGCAACGAATCAGGATGTTGCGCGCCCAAAGATCTCCGTGCACCAGGCGCGGCTCGCGGACGTCCTTCAGCAGCGGTTCGATTCGGTGCAGCGCTCGCGATGGGAGCAGCTCATCCGGAAGCGAGGCATAAGGATGCCGCGGCAGATCGCGCTCAAGCAGGTCGACGTAACTCTCGACGAAAGACGCCCAGCTTGAGTGATGGGGAAACGGCGCCGGGTAGCCAAACCAGCCTTCGGCATTCACGGCGCCGTGTACTTGACGGGTTAACGCCCCCAATTGGGCCATGAGCGATTCCTGATGAGCCTCCACCTTCTTCTTTGCATAAAACCAATTGAGGCCGGGAATAAATTCGGAAAGAACATAGTCGCGATCGATGCGGCGGCGCGAGAAATCGGCGAAGAGCATCTGCGGGACCGGCGCGCCGCATGTTCGGAAAATCGGGCCGAAGTGGGATTCGCGTTTAAGCAAGGCTCGTTCCACGCCCAGCAACGGCCGGTCGTCCGGCGGGGCGACGCGCAGAAAAACCTGGCGCCGGTCGGCCAGCTCGACCCGGTACGAAGTATTGAAGAGTCCCCCATGACAACGGGCGACCTGGCTGACGCCCACGCCAAGAGCCCCAAGGACCAACTCGTCGATCGCCCGCTTGCTCAACTCCTCCTTAAGAGTCCGATGCATGTCTTTCTCCGTGTTCCCTTTTTGTGCATGGCCTGTTATGCCCACGACCGGATCAATACGCCGCGGCAATAATCTCGTCCGCTTCAGTGGTCAGCCGGTTGACTTCGGCGATAATCTGGGGGATATCGTCCACGGACAAGCCGACGTCGTACCAGGCGCTGGAGGAGAACGAGGAGGGAAAGACTTCCACGCCGTTGTCGAGGCCCTGGTTGTTGCAGGCGAAGTTGGCCAGGTGGACCACCTTGGTCAGGACGTCGGTGGAGAGCTCCGGCGGATAGGGGTTGTGGTGATAGCGCGCCGCCTCCCACACGGGCACGGGCAGATTCCATTGGTCGAAGAGCAGGGCGCCCGCTTCCGCATGGTCGATGCCCAAAATGCTCTGCTCGGCTTCGTGGAGTTCCTTGTTTTCCGAGAGGGCGTAGGCAATGACCTGCCGGTACGTTTCGTCCGCATACAAATACAGGAGCAGCACGCCAAGATCGTGGAGCAGGCCGGCCGAAAAAGAATTATCGGAGGCGCCGAGCGTCTTGGAGCCTAATTTTTCAATGGCTTGCGAGGCGAAGGCCACCGATAGCGAGTGCTTCCAGAAACGGCGATGGTCCAGGCTGATTTTCTTCCGGTCGAAGGCTTGCATGAACGTCAACGACAGCACAATGTCCTTCAAGCGCTTGAAGCCGATGCGCGTGACGGCCTGCGGGATGGAGCCTACCCGGGTGTTGGTTCCCTGCGAGGCGGAATTGGCCACGCGCAGGACGCGTCCGGCCAAGGCCGGGTCGAACTGAACGATTTTGGAGATGTCGTTCGCCGAGGCGTTTCCATCCGCGATCATCTTCGAGAGTTTGACGGCGATGTCCGGAAGAGGAGGCAGATCCTGCTTCCGCGCTATTTTATCGATGATGTCGTCGCGAAAGCTCATAAAACTTCCTTTCGAAAAGACCGGCTAAATTTGCCCGCCGACGGTTTGCATGATCTTTTTGATCAGATCTTCCGGCACAAAGGGTTTGGCCAGATAGCTGGAGGCGCCGGCCTGGATGGCCTCGATCACGCTGGTCCGCTCGGATTCGCTGGTGACCATCATGACCGGGATTTTGGACCAGCGAGGGTCTGCCTTGAGGATCTTCAACAGCTCGATGCCGCTCATCTCCGGCATGTTGACGTCCAGCAGGATCAGGGCAATCGCGCCGCCTTCTTTTTCCAGAATTTGCAGGGCTTCGTGGCCCCGGGAGGCGCCCAGGGTTTCGATGCCCATTACGCTGGCGGCGCCCGCGATGATTCGGCGCATGGTGGAAGAATCGTCGACCGTTAATATTTTCATGGTTCTCCCGCTTTCCTGTAATAAATGGCGTCCTTGTATTCCAGCATCTTAAAGGCAGTCGAATGCCCGGTCAACGATTCCGCCGCTCCGACGAACAGATAGCCGCCGGGGTTCAATGCGCGCGCGATCCGGGCAAACAGCTCTCGCTTGAAGACGTCGGAAAAATAGATGGCAACGTTCCGGCAGAGCACCAGATCGAAATGCCCGAGGGGCGCCAGCGAGTCTTGCAGGTTGAATTTCTTGAAGGTTACGCGCTTGCGCAAGGCTTCGTTGAGAATCCAGATGGGCCCCTGCTTCGTGAAATACTTGAGCCGGTGATACTCGTCCAGCCCGCGGGAAATCTCGATTTGGTTGTAGCGTCCGGCGATGGCCAGGAAGAGGACGCTGGGGGAGATGTCGGTGCCGACAATTTCGAAGCTGGCCGGAAGGGTTTCGGGCGAGGGCATGGGGCCCAGCAGCATGTCGATCGCCATGGCCAGCGAATAAGCCTCCTGCCCCGTGGAGGAGGCGGCCGACCAGATGCGGATCTTGTTTTTACGGCCTTCCCGCAGCTCCTTGACCCAGCCGGGAATGATAGCTTCCCGCAACGCCACCCACGGCTTGCCGTCGCGAAACCACAGCGTTTCGTTGGTGGTGATCGCATCCACGATCCGATCGCGCAATTCGCCGGTCGGGTCGTTCTTTGTCTTGACGTAAAACTCCTGAAAATCCTGGCATCCGGCTTCGGCCACGAGATGCGCCAGCCGGCTTTCGATCAAATAGGTTTTGTCGTCGCCCAGGTGAATGCCGCAATGCCGTTGGATGAATTCTCGGAACAAGTCAAATTCATGTTGCGATATGGTCATGGGGTTAATTTCCTGACAGAGCCGCCCGGCTTGCAGATGTTCCACGTTTGTTGACCAAGGTTTCGATGCGGGATGCAATGGCGTCAAGCGGCAGAATTTCGTCGG
Source organism: Lentisphaerae bacterium GWF2_57_35 (assembly GCA_001804865.1). Classification (GTDB taxonomy): domain Bacteria; phylum Verrucomicrobiota; class Kiritimatiellia; order CAIQIC01; family GWF2-57-35; genus GWF2-57-35. The sequence goes on along the minus strand of MHBK01000020.1, from coordinate 1,143 downwards.
CCAGACCCCGTTCCGCCACGGCGCGGGGCATGCCGTAGATGACGGAAGTTTTTTCGTCCTGTACCAGACAGTAGCAGCCCCGGCGTTTGAGGGCCGCCATGCCGGCCGCGCCGTCCTCGCCCATGCCGGTCAGGATGACGGCCAGGATGCCTCCCCGTGCGGCGGCGGCGGCCGAACGAAACAGAACGTCTACGGCCGGCCGGCAGGAATTCACCGGGGGCGTGTCGTTCAGGCCGATGCAAAACTTCGTCGGATCCGCCGCCTTGTTTCGGACCGTCATGTGGCGGCCTCCCGGAGCGATGTAGACGGTGTTGGGCAGGATGGGTTCGTTGTCCACGGCTTCTCGCACGGCAAGCGCCGAATGCCTTTCCAGGTGCTCGGCCAGGGACGCGGTGAAGTGCGACGGCATATGCTGAACCAGCAGGATCGGGCAACCCAGATCGCCCGGCAAGCGGGGTATGATGGCGTTGAGGGCATTCGGGCCGCCGGTCGATACGCCGATGAGGACCCACTCGAAAGTGGACGGCATGGGCGTTCGAGCGGCTGGCGCCGGAGGGCTTGCTTCGGTCTCGCTGCTGCGGGGCGCCGGACGCGTGTGGCGGCGAATTTGCACCAGGCGCAAGGCCCGGCGAATATCCTCCATCAGCGCGCTTTGGCTTTCCTCTGCGTCAGCGCCTTCCGGCTTGGCTATAAAATCGAGTGCGCCCATTTCCAGGGCTTGCACGATGACGTCGCTGTCCCGTGTGGAGGCCCCTCCAATCATGATGACCGCGACCTCGGGGAAATCCCTTCGAATGGCCGCCAGGGTTTCCACGCCGTCCATTTCGGGCATGAACACATCCAGCAAGACCAAGTCCAACGGCGCCGCGGCCAATCGCTTCAATGCGGCCGCTCCGCCGGAAGCCATTGCAATCAATTGGGCTTCCGGCAAACCGTGGACGATCTCCGCAAGAATCTTCCGATACAGGACGCTGTCGTCTACAACGAGGATTCGAATGGGTTTTTCCCTGCTCATGTCGTTAGCGAGTTCTCCAGGAGATATCCATCATGCCTCAAACCTTGAATTTCGCGACGATTTCCTTCAACCGGACGGCAATTTTGGCCAATTCCTGCGCGCTGGCATTGGTTTGCGTTGCGCCCGCC